>JAAYDL010000138.1 GCA_012729265.1 Lentisphaerota bacterium
ACGCATGGACAGCGTGACCAGCATGTTGTGGTGGGGCTCGGACTGGAGGTCCTTGCTCTCCAGATAACGGATAAGCGTCACCGCCAGATCGTGGCGGCTTCCGTCAACCAAGCCGCCCAGGGCGCTTTGGAGCATTGAGGCCGAAACGTCGGCCTTGACTTTGGCCAAAATGCGGTCAACGCACTCTTTTGCACCATGCTCGTCCTGCAGGGCGACGAACGCGTCCAGTTTCCAGCCCCAGACCTGACCGTGCAGTTCTTCAGGCAGGGAGTTCTCCAGTGCCAGCAGGCTGTCGCCCCATTTCAGGATCGCCTCATGGTCTTGGCGCTGCCGGTAATACTCGTGAACGCGGCCGAAAACGCGCTGCGCACAGCCGGGGGAGTTCTGCCAGGCATCGAGCTCCAGCGCCTTGACCTGTTCCGCCTCTTCGCGCATAAGCATCATGTCCACCTTCAGCTCAAAAAAACGCTCGCGTTGAGAGATGAATTTTTTATTTTGCAGACCCCGTTCCAGGAAGGCCATAGCCAGTTCCTGCTGGCCTTGCATATCCAGTTCCTGCACCTTGTTCAGATATAACTCGATTTCGCGCCCCAGCCGGGTTTCGCGGGCCTCGATTTCTTCCGGAGAAGGGCCGCAGCCGGCCAGCATTAAGAAGATGACCGGCAAGCACAACGCACAACCAGGGAATGATTTAGCAGATTGTTTCAGCGACATGACCGTTACCTCCACGCATGTTTAATTGTTTTAATTGTTATCACTATACAAACCATTGCCCGGTGAGGCAACAGAAAAGCGCGTCAAGACCAACCGCGGCGCATTTCAACATAGTTGAATTCATGCCCGAGTCAGGAGTTGGAAGTCTGCTCCTTACGAATTCAACCAATCGGAATTTAGCATACGTTGTTCATAAGCTTAAACATAATCCCCTGTTACGAAATGGATCAAGAGCAAGATTATGATTACGATTACGGTGTTGGTTCCGGTTGAGCTGGAACAAGTTTGTTACGGGAACATGTTTTCGTACAGGAAGCACTGGATCTTGGCTTTGTTCCTGAGATCTTTGAAAAAGGCTTCCACCCCGGCGTTGAACTTCGCTTTAAGGATGGCGTCGGTTATGCGTTTGCGGCTGGTGTCGACGTTCTTCAAGAGGATATGTGAAATCCTGATGGTCTCGGGCACTTCTGGCGACGATCCGGTCGCCTCGGTGCGCGGGGTCCGGGAAGTCACCTTGATCAAATGGAACCCGAAGCGTGTCTGTATCACGGGGCTGATCTCGTTGACCTTCAAAGCGAAAGCGGCGTCTTCGAGCGGCTTTAACAGCTTGCCTCGTGTGATCTCGCCAAGGTCGCCGCCCTTGCCGGCGGAGGGGCATTCCGAAAGACTGCGCGCGACATCCGCAAAATTCCCGCCTTCCGTCAACTGTTTCCGGACCGTCTCCAGCTTGGCGCGTTTAAGCTCGTTGGTCGCCTGCAGCATGGCCACCGCGTCGGCAATCTCTTGGTCGCTGATCTTCAGCCTGTTGCGAACGTTCAGTTTAAGCAACTTGTCAATGACCAGGCCGTCCTCGAATTCGCGGCGCATCGTGGCCTCGTCCATTGGACCTTTCAGAAAGAAATCGTTGGTTGTCCAGTTGCGCGATTGCAGGGTCCTGGCCAGGGCCTTTAGGCCCTCGTTGCGGTCAACATTATTCAAAACGATCTTCTGTTTCGCGGCCTCATCCATCATCAGGGCCTTGAACACAAATGCGTTGATGGATTTGCGGCGGAAGTGCTCCTTGGCCTCGCCGATGCGGTTTGTCGGGATGATGAGATGATTGGTTTCGATGTCGTCTTTAAGGAATCCCATGGCTCTTTGTTCCATTTCGGCCCATGTGAGAGGGGTGCCGTTGACCATGGCCACCACATATCCTGGAGCGGGGGTGTCCGGTTCGGAAGGAGTCTTCCCGCTCTGCTTGCCGCAGCCGCAGCAGAACAGGGACAAGGTTAATGTGACAGCCGAAAGCGACATGAAGGATCTCATTGGAGTTTCTCCTCAGGCAAGGCGGTTAATCAATGGGTGATATGATACGGCAAGCGAAAGCGGTTTTCTAGCGCGAAAACTTGGGGGCACGGGCATGTCGACGGAAGAATAGAAAAAACAACTCCACGTCTTTATCTTTTGCATTCAGTCTCTCTGTCATGTTGAGTTCAACATAATAGGAAGTCTTAGTTAATTCCGCCCCGCATTTCAGAGGTCTGCGGCCAGTAAACAATCCAGCGCTTCTTTGCTGCTCTTGGCGGCCAGCAGCTTGGGCAGGTTCTGCTGCGACAAAGACAGGCGCAGGGCGGCTAAAACCTTTTCAGCCTCTTGCGCCGACGACGGCGGGTAAAGCACAAGCGCGCATACCTTGCAGACGTGGCCCCCGGCGCATGCGATTCCGGCGGCG
>JAAYDL010000139.1 GCA_012729265.1 Lentisphaerota bacterium
CGGCTTCGGCTTCTTCATCCTTCGTATTGGCCCTCTGGCGGTCGGGGTTTCCGGTGGTGCCGTCGCTCCATTCAACGGGTCGGGTTTCGTAAGCCTCGTAGACGGAGTAGATAGGATTGCAGTTGACGTAACAGTATACACTCGGGCCATCACTATGCCCGGTTGGATCACGGGGAAGAAATATCCCTGTTTCAAGGTCGCGATGGGCGAAACAGATTGAACTGCTTAGCAAGGTTAATATTATTGACAAATACTTCATGTGTCTATCCTTCCGATTTCAGTTTTTTGAGATGTGCAATCCGCAATTTAGTGATTCTGGAATTGGGGAAAATTTGTTCTGTCACCTTTTCGCAGAGAATTGCTTGTTCGTATTGCTTATGCTCCTGAAAGCAAACTGCACGCAAAGCTGCAAAAACACCGAGCATTTCCCTATTGGTCAGATTTTTCATCAAAACTTCATCCTTTATCTCCTGCTCTGAAATAGATCGAGGCCACTCGAGGTAATGTTGGTCGGATTCGGTTTTGACTCCTTTGTTGTTGGTAATATCAAAATTGAATTGTTCCTTTCCATCATCCCAGCGGGCGAATAAATGTCCGCCGCATTGAACGAGGTAAAGCGGATAACCACAGCGTCTGCCAAGCGCGACCATCAAAACGGGCATCGATGAACACGTTCCTTTCCGATCATTGATCAATCCGTGAATGAAAATATCGGATGAATCATGGAAAAAGAGTGTGCTGGTTCGATCAGCTATTATTCCTGAGTCATAAAGCTCCATATTGTAATCGCATTTAAAATCATCCTGAATCGCAAACCCCAAATACGCTCCTTTGAACAGGGCAATTGAGTTCTTGTATTTTTCTCTATACTTAAAAAATGCAGAAAGCGATTGTTCTTCCTGTATCTTTACATATTCTGACCACTCATCCAGTTGTTGAAGGCATTTTTCAATATCAAGGTCTTCCGACCCCGGAAGACCCTTGGCGCAAAGGAGATTTATTCTGGCTATGTCAATGGTTTCAATTTCCTCATCCGACAATTGAATTAATTCCTCGAATGTTTGGGGGATCCTGATTTTTTCGTTTTTCTGAGGGAAAAAAGTAATTCCGCCCACAACGAAAAGCGCAACCATAAAAACGATGAGGTATCCTTTAATTTTCATTTTTAAGCCAACGATCATGGTTTTATCAGTCCAGCTCCACTCTCGTACTCTGAGACTTTCGGCCAATGCCAACCATTTAACTATAATAGGGATAGTATGATCCCTTTGCCGATGTTTCAGTTCTTTTTTTTCTATGTTTTATCACCAGCAATTGTGTAGGCAGAAGGGGCGCTCGTGTATTCCGATTTATCTTTCAACTTCCAGAACACCCCATCGGCTGCATCACATTCTTGCCATCGGCTGAACATCCGAATTAAAACGAACTCGTTTTATGCGACTTTTTACCCGAAGAAAAGGAAAATCAAATGAATCTCCCCGCTTGCCGCAATCATACCGATTGCGAAAATCCTAAGCCCGAATTTCGAAACCCGAAACAATCCACATAACTCAAACTCGAAAACGGCTTCATCTTACCTATTTGGGGAATTGAGCCGCATTTATATTTAGAATTTGTGTCCGGTCCTGAGATAGGTTGACACTTTGGAAAGGAAAAGGATCCGGCGCATCCGGTTATCCGGTCAAAAAGTGCCGGGCTTTCACTGAAATCTACGAAGCGCTTCAATTGCTCTCTCGATCGAGAAGCAAAGAACGGTGTTTGTTTCTTGTAATGCAATTTAACGTGCCGAACAATTCAATTTACGCAACACAGGGGTTTCGGTAACTTCCGCGCATTCGAACCAAACAAGGAGAAAACAATGGGACAAAATTATTTTAACACGCTTCCGATGCGCCATAAGCTGGAAGAGCTCGGCACCTGCCGCTTTATGGACGCTTCTGAATTTGCGAACGGATGCGAATATGCCAAAGGCAAAAAAATTGTTATCGTCGGCTGTGGCGCTCAGGGCCTGAATCAGGGACTGAATATGCGCGACAGCGGGCTCGATGTTTCCTATACGCTGCGCGCTGCGGCGATCAAAGAAAAGCGTCAATCCTACCTGAACGCCACCGAAAACGGCTTCAAGGTCGGCACCTACGAGGAAATGCTCCCGACCGCCGATATCGTTATGAACCTTGCTCCCGATAAGCAGCACACCAACGTGGTTGAAACCGTTGTTCCGCTGATGAAGCAGGGCGCCACCTTCTGCTACGCCCACGGCTTCAACATTGTTGAAGAAGGCACGCAGATCCGTAAAGACCTGACCGTGATCATGGTCGCTCCGAAGTCGCCCGGTTCCGAAGTACGTGAAGAATACAAGCGCGGATTCGGCGTACCGACCCTTATCGCCTGCCATCGCGAAAATGACCCGAACGGTGACGGCATGGAAATTGCGAAGGCCCTCTGTGTTGCACAGGGCGGACACCACGCCGGCGTTCTCGAGTCCTCCTTCGTTGCTGAAGTTAAATCCGACCTTATGGGCGAGCAGACCATCCTCTGCGGTATGCTTCAGGCCGGGGCCCTACTCTGCTACGATAAAATGACCGAAAACGGTATCGATAAAAACTGGGCGGTTAAGCTGATTCAGTACGGCTGGGAAACCATCACGGAAGCACTGAAACAGGGCGGTATCACCAACATGATGGATCGCCTCTCCAACCCGGCAAAAATCAGAGCCTTCGAGCTGGCTGAAGAGCTGAAGATGATTATGCGCCCACTGTTCGAAAAGCACATGGACGACATCATTACCGGCGAGTTCTCGCGCATCATGATGGAAGACTGGGCCAACGACGATGCCCAGCTGCTGGGATGGCGCGCGGCGACCGGCGAAACCGAATTTGAAAAGACTCCGGCCACAGACGAAGTTATCACCGAACAGGAATACTTCGACAAAGCCATCCTCATGGTTGCCATGGTAAAAGCCGGTGTTGAGCTCGCCTTTGAAGCGATGGTTGAAGTCGGGATCCAGCCGGAATCGGCCTATTACGAATCGCTCCACGAAACGCCGCTCATCGCCAACACGATTGCGCGCAAGAAGCTGTTCGAAATGAACCGTATCATTTCCGACACCGCCGAATACGGCTGCTACCTGTTCGCTCACGCGTGCGTTCCGCTGCTCAAGGACTTCATGAGCAAGATCGGCACCGACGTTATCGGTAAAGGGTTGGATCTGAAGGACAACGCGGTCGACAACAAAACGCTCATCGAAATCAACGCCGAAATCCGCTACCACGAAGTAGAAATCATCGGCGAAGAGCTTCGCGCCGCCATGCAGCACATGAAGTCGCGCTAAGCGCCCTTGAACCTGCATTGAACAACGCCCTCCTGCGCAAGCGGGAGGGCGTTTTTCAGGCGCTGAAGACCTTCAGCCACGCCTGGATAGAGCCTGGTGTATACGGTTAGATTATCTCGATATTATTGCGTATCAATTTCCAGCGCCATCTATACCGCCGTTAACATTACCCGGTTGCAGGCCGTTCATGCCCAATGCCATCCCGCCGAAAAGGCTTCAAAACCAAAACCGGAAGCGCTATAAGGGCCATAGAAAAGAGGAAAACGCATGACAACAACCATCCAGATGGAAATAGACGAAACCACCGCAGGAATCTATACCGCTGCACCGCAGGAAGACCGTAATCGGCTTTCCGTGCTCTGGGGAGTACTCATTCGCGAATATCAGGCCGCTCCTTCTGCACTGGGCCGACTGATGAACGAAATCGGAAATAAGGCCAAAGAACGCGGACTGACTGCCGAAGAACTGGAATCGATAAATATATCCGGGAAGAAGAGCGCATTCAGTTCCTTATGGCCCTGTTGCGTGAGTCCCGCCTTGTAAGCGTCAATCGAACCGTTGAAAACTGCCGAGACCCCAAAGACAATAAATATCTTGAGCTGGCGCTGGAAGTCCACGCGGAGTGCATCCTCTCCGGGGATAATGATCTTTTAGTGCTGCATCCTCACCTCGGCATAAAAATCCTTACGCCCCGGCAGTTTATCGACGCCGTTTAGGCTGAAAAAAGCCTTTTAAAACCGCGTGCCCTTGCGCTAACCTCCGCCTCGTTTTAACTGTTCTTTCACATTTTAAGGCGACTGCTGCACCGTCTGTGCATCCGTGTGACCCGCATCCGGGAAATTTTCGCCCCCCTCCAAAAAACCGCGTCTGGGGATTTTTTCGACTTTTCAGGAAATGCGTCGGGGTTTTGCTTCGCAACCCGTTGAACTGCATCGGGAAATCCGACCTTCTACTACGACAACCGCGTCGGGTATCCCCTTTTTCCTGACCCGAGACCCGATCCGCTACGGTGACGGCCCGAATATGTACTGCTACGTGCACTGCAACCCGATCACCCATTTTGATGCTTACGGGCTAGATTCTGTGGCCCTATACAATGGTGATGCTAACAACAAGGACATAAAAAATATATTTAAACGATTCCATACCGCTGATGGGGGTGATTTTAAAAATGCTGCAGGACTGAGTGATCACCAAATTGATATCTCTGCCTTAGACGATCTGGGCGC
>JAAYDL010000140.1 GCA_012729265.1 Lentisphaerota bacterium
TCGCAGATTCTTCTCAGACCAATGCTGTATATAGTTTTTCGACCAATGGAATAATTTCAAAAGCCTCATGGTCTCCAACTAACCCTCAAATTGCATTCTTCTACGAAAACAGAGAAGAAATAGATAAAGCAACACCCTTTCTGTAATTTCGGATAGGCGCTCAATCTGTTTTCCGATTTTATCGAAAATGGTAACGCCTCCGCTCAGTCTATCTCAAGATTGCACTGAAGGAGACAAAGGGGTATCAATGGTCTCACTGAATCTGGTCAGGAAAAGGAGAACCCATGAAAGCAATACTCACGACTCTAATGTGCTTATGCGCCCTCTCGGTGATGGCTGAAGAACCCGCCAACATCGCCGTGGTCGCCGTACCATCGACTTCATACGTCTCCGGCGACACGTCGGTCGATGCACTTAACGACGATGTTCGGCCGCGCCGCTCGAATAATCGGAACAACGGCAGCTACGGCAACTGGCCGCAGACCGGAACGCAGTGGGTGCAGTATGAATGGAGCGAGCCGATCAGCACCGACGCCGTGGAAGTTTTCTGGTGGGACGACCGTCAGGGCGTACGTCTCCCCTCCTCCGCCCGCCTGCTCTATTGGGACGGAAGCAATTTTGTTCCGGTCTCCTCAGAAGAGACGCTGAGCACTGCCGCTGACCGGTTTAATACGCTCCAGTTTGATGCGGTAACCACTACGAAACTTCGTCTCGAAATTGTCGGCGCAAGTGAATATTCCACCGGCATTCTGGAATGGCGCGTGCTGGATTCCGGCCGCTCGCCGACGTTTCCTCCCAACGTCAAAGCCGAGGACGACCGCATGGTGATGCTGACCGGAAAAACCTACCTCGGCGGCGAGATTAAAGCCCTGAAGGGCGAGGCCTCCGTCGCGTGGAGCAAGCTCTCCGGCCCCGGTTGGGTCACCTTTGATGATGCTGAAAAGCTGGACGCTACCGCAAGCTTCAGCGCGCCCGGCGAATATGTGCTGCAGTTGACCGTAAGCGTCGATGGAAAATCGGGAGCGGATACGCTGAACGTGAAAGTGGTGGAACCTCCGCCGGCCAAAAATCTGCAGCCGGTCGATACCATGCCCTACACCATCGACAGCCTGCTCTGGAATGCCCGCGCCAAGGCGATTATCGTCAACTGGATTCCCCATTGTATCGATAAGATTAACGACCCCAACCTGCCCGAAGGCGGGATCAACAACTTTATCGACGCCGCCAACAAGCTGCAGGGCAAGCCTTACGAAGATCATCGCGGTTATGTTTTCTCCAATGCGTGGATTTACAACACGATGGAGTCGATCTGCATTGCGCTGATGGTGGATCCGCAGGGCGACGAGGAAATCATTCAGGCGCAGGCCAAAATGCGCCGGACTCTCGACGAGTGGATTCCGATTGTGTTGGCCGCGCAGGAGCCGGACGGCTATCTGCAGACCGTCTTTACGCTGCGCGACTGGGAGCATTGGTCGGACCGCCACCGCGCCGATCATGAAGGTTATGTGGCGGGCTATTTCCTTGAAGCGGCGGTTTCGCACTATATGCTGACCGGCGGTGAAGACCTGCGCCTCTACAACGCCGCCAAAAAACTGGCCGACTGCTGGGTCGCCAATATTGGCCCGGAACCCGGAAAGAAGGTGTGGTACGACGGCCATCAGGCGATGGAAATGGCGCTCGTGCGCTTCGGCCGCTTCGTAAATACGGTCGAAGGGAAAGAAACGGGGGCCCCTTATATTCAGCTCGCTAAATTCCTCCTCGACAGCCGTACCGGCGGGAGCGAATACGACCAAAGCCACGCGCCTGTCGTAGAGCAGTACGAAGCCGTCGGGCACGCCGTGCGCGCGTCCTACACCTATGCCGGGATGTCGGATGTGGCGATGGAAACGCACGATATCGATTACCAGAGCGCGGTGATGAGCCTGTATGACAACATCATTAACCGCAAATATTACATCACCGGCGGCATCGGCAGCGGCGAAACCTCCGAAGGCTTCGGCCCCGACTATTCCCTGCGCCACGGCGCCTACTGCGAATCGTGCTCCAGTTGCGGCCTGATCTTCTTTGAGCATAAGCTCAACATGGCCTACCACGATGCCCGCTACGCCGATCTCTACGAAGAGTCGCTCTACAACGCGCTGCTCGGCTCGCTCGATCTGGAAGGGAAAAACTTCTATTACCAGAACCCGCTCACGCAGAACAACGCCCGCTATCCGTGGCACGGCTGCCCCTGCTGCGTCGGCAATATTCCGCGCGTCCTGCTGATGCTGCCGACCTGGACCTACGTCAAAGACGAGGACAACCTCTACGTCAACATGTTCCTCGGCAGCCGCATCACGGTGCCCGATGTGGCCGGCACCGACATTGAAATGGTGCAGAAAACCGACTATCCGTGGAACGGCAACGTATCGATCACCGTAAACCCAAAGAAACGGCGTAAGTTCCCGCTCCACATCCGGGTGCCGAACCATAATGTCAGCGAACTCTACACCACCGAACCGGCGGCCAACGGCCTCCTCTGGATCAAACTCAACGGCGAACGCATCCAGCCCGAAATCAAAAACGGCTACGCCGTGATAGAGCGCCGATGGGAAGAAGGCGATACCGTCGAATTTGAACTGCCGATGACCATCCAGAAGGTGCGCGGCGATGAACGGATTGCAGCAACCCAAGGCGAAGTGGCGCTGCGCTACGGCCCGCTCATCTACACCGTTGAGTCCAACGATCAGCCGCTGAATAAAACGCTTTCAACCACCGCCCAGCTCACCGCCCAATGGATGCCCGGGCTGCTCGACGGCATTGTGGGCATTAAAGGCAAATGGTCCGACGGCACCGACCTGCTGGCCATCCCCTACTTCGCCCGCGCCAACCGGATCGGCACCAGCTCCGAACAAAACGTCTTCGGCGGCCCCGGAACGGAAGGCAGCAACGCTGGAAGACCGCGTAACCCAACCTCCTCCTCCCGCGTCTGGGTGGAGGAAGAATAGCCGGCGGTCGTTCGACCCGAAAGCCTGCGCAGCGCCGCTCTTTCTGCGGCCCTGTACAATTCGAAATCGTAGATGCGACCGAATTTTTGGCTTTGTGTACGCAGGCTGTAATGCATACTTATTTTGTGCTTTCGTATTGAAAATGTTAAATCAGTTATAGGTTGAGAATGAATAGAATCATCAAAATCATGATCCTGCCGTTACTCATCTTTGGATGTGCTCATCAACAATCTCCTGTTGATAGGCTTACAGATGCTGAGCGTAAGGTACTTCAAACGTATTACGATTCGCCTGAAACGGTGGAGCAGGCGGCCAGAATATGTCTGAACCGAGCACTTACTAAAGACGAAGTTCTCTACTATACAAGTGATCTTATGCGGCGAGAGGTAGAGGAAAATTCGATCACCTTTTATTACGCACCCAGTCAAATTTGGTCGATTACATTTGGGCAGAACGACGAGGCCATATCATCCAATGTGACTGGGAAGGATATTACCCGAGCTGAAGTAGAATAATCGGGCATGAATATTCGCAACAGGCTCAGAAATCAGCCCTGATAAACGAAAACCTCTACAGCATTCTGTAGAGGTTTTCAGGTTGGCAGGGACGGCTCGCTGAGCCGTCCGCGACGCTTTTGAGAAAAGCGCCCCTACCTTTTTTTCCTATTTGAACGCGACTTCGCCCAGACGCAGTTCATTTTTGAAGCTGCGGAGCTTGGTGTCGGCGTCGATGACAACCAGCTCGACACCCGCCATTTCGCAGAAGATTTCGATATGGCGCGTATCGACCTGCTGCGAGTAGACCGTGTGGTGCGCTCCGCCAGCCAGAATCCAAGCAGCAGCACCCACCTTCAAGCAGGGCTGGGGCTTCCACAGAACGCGGGCCACCGGAAGCTTCGGCAGATCGTGTTCCGGTTTGACGGCTTCTACTTCGTTGACGATCACGCGGAAACGGTTGCCCATGTCGATCGGGGAGACATTGATCGCCGGGCCGGCCGGTGCGCAGAACACCATGCGGGCCGGATCTTCCTTGCCGCCGATCCCCAGCTTGTGGGTTTCGATCGACGGCTTGGCGGCCGCGATGGTCGGGCAGACTTCGAGCATGTGCGCACCCAGCACCTTTTGCTCGCCAGCGGGATCCAGGTGGTAGGTATAGTCTTCCATGAACGATGTGCCGCCTTCCATGCCTTCGCCCATGACCTTCATGATGCGGACCATGGCGGCCGTCTTCCAGTCGCCTTCGGCGCCAAAGCCATAGCCATCGGCCATCAGGCGCTGGACAGCAAGGCCGGGAAGCTGCTTGAAGCCGTGCAGGTCTTCAAAGGTCGTGGTGAACGCCTTGAATCCCCCCTCTTCCAAGAAGGCGCGCATGCCGACTTCGATGCGGGCCTGTTCGCGGATCTTGTCGATCTGGACATCTTCGGCAATCACATATTCCGCCTTGTAGACTTTCATCAAGGCATCAATCTGTTCTTCCGTCACCTGGTCGACGTAGGCCTTGAGATCACCCATACCGAAGCCGTTTACGGAATAGCCAAACTTGATCTGGGCCTCGACCTTGTCGCCTTCGGTCACAGCCACTTCGCGCATGTTATCGCCAAACCGGGCCACCTTGAGGTTTTGGGCCTCGTGCCAACCGAGGGCGGCGCGGGTCCAAACACTGAGCTCTTCGCGAACGGCCGGATCTTCCCAATGGCCAACCACCACCGTGCGGTTCTTGCGCAGGCGGCTGCAGATGAAGCCAAACTCGCGTCCCCCATGGGCGGACTGGTGCAGGTTCATGAAGTCCATGTCGATCTCGGACCACGGAATATCGCGCCCGTGCTGCGTGTGCATATGCACGAAGGGTTTCTTCAGCGTGGTGAGCCCACGGATCCACATCTTGGCGGGGCTGAAGGTGTGCATCCACGTAATGAGACCGATGCAGTTTTCATCCGCATTGGCGTCGCGGCACATTGCGTACACTTCATCGGGGGTCTTAACGGTGGGCTTCCATACCACGTTGGCGCGGATGGACGTATCGGCATTGAGCGCCTCGGCAATCTGCTTCGCATCGGCGGCGACCTGTTCGAGCGTCTCGGGCCCGTAGAGGTGCTGGCTTCCGGTCACGAACCAGAGATCTAGCTTTTTTGACATGTGAATTACTCCTTATTTAATAAAGTTGAATTAGTCTTCAAATAAACAGCCCACCCCTGCGGGCGGGCTGAGAGCAGCCTTATTTTGTGCTGAATTTGTAGATGGTGGTGGTGTCGTATTTTTCACCCGGGCGCAGAATAACGCTCGGCCAACCCGCTTCACCTTCGTGGTTAATACTGTCTGGCGCATGCTGTGTTTCAAGGCACAGTGCACTGCGTTCCTTATAAACCTTTCCGGACTTGCCCGTCAGGTTTCCGGCCAGGAAGTTTCCACTGTAGAATTGGATGCAGGGCTCTTCGGTAAAGACTTCCATTACACGCCCGCTCTTCGGCTCAGACAGCGTTGCTGCCAGCTGCATGCCGTCGCCTTGGCGATCCAGCACCCAGTTGTGGTCATAGCCGGGACCATATTCAATCTGCTGATCATCCGCATCAATGTCCTTGCCGATAACTTTCGGCTGACGGAAATCGAAAGGCGTTCCGGTTACATCAGCAAATTCTCCGGTCGGAATAAGACCTGCATCCACCGGAGTGGTCTTGGAACCGTTGATCTGCAGAACATGATCAAGAATGGAATCCGATCCTTCACCCGCAAGATTGAAATACGTGTGGTTCGTCACGTTAACAATCGTCGGTTTGTCGGTGGTGGCTTCGTAGTGCATCTTGATTTCATTATCATCGGTCAGCGTATAGGTCACGCTGAGATTCAGATTGCCGGGATAGCCTTCTTCTCCATCCTTCGCGAGGTAAGAAAACTTTACACCGTCAGCCACTACTTCAGCAGTCCAAACGACCTTATCGAAGCCCATGTAGCCGCCATGCAGGTGATTTTCACCATTGTTGGTTGCCAACTCATACTCTTCACCATCAATGGAAAATTTACCTTCTGCAATACGGTTGCCGTAACGACCAACCACCGCCCCTAAATATTCCCGCGCGATGGCGTTGACGTAGCCTTCAACACTGTCGTATCCAAGGGCCACGTCCGCCATGTTTCCATCGCGGTCGGGGACGATGATCGACGTGATCGTTGCCCCATAGTTGGTGATCTTCACGATCATGCCGTTCTTATTCTTCAGCGTGAACTGCTGAATCGAGTCAAAATCGGAAACGGCAGTTTCCTGTTTAGCGGAGCAGCCCACAAGGGCTGCACATGCGAGTAGGGATAGAATTTTTTTCATCATCTTCTCCTTAATATCGGTTATTTAAGCCAGAAGGTGAAGTAGAGGTACATCCCGATCACGCCAAGACCAATGAGCGAAGCAAGAATCTTGTTGCCCAAGTCCCAGCTCGCCTTGATTTCGTCCTTCGCATCGCCGGTGATCGACGCATACGTCAGGCCTTCAGTTTCTTCCTTCGACGGCGGAGGCGTCATCAAAGATGCAACAACCATGACGGCAATACTGGCAAAGAGCAACAATCCGGAAGCATACAGCCAGTTGAAGTCACCGATTTGTGCAAGAACGGGCGTATGCCACTTCCCATCGGCCGCACCAAAGAGCGCCTGAATGGTCAGCTTGCCGAGACCGAGAATAAAACCAATGATCATTCCCCACACCGCACCGGCGCGGTTCATGCGCGGCCAGAACAATCCCAACATGAACACAGCCGTGATCGGCGGTGCAAGATAGCTCTGTGCATTCTGCAGGTATTGATAGAGACCGCCACCGGCAATCTTGTTCATGACGGGAATCCAGATCATGCCCAGAAGCACAACCACAGCCGTGGCAATACGACCCGCCGTGACATAATGCTTTTGGGTCTTGTTGGGAACAAATTTCTCGTAAATGTCCACTGTGAAGAGCGAAGCACTGGAGTTGAACAGCGAAGCCAGCGAACTCATGAGCGCCGCGAGCATGCAGGCAATAATCAAACCGCGCATGCCGTCCGGCAGCAACGAGGTCACCAGCGTCGGGAACACCAAGTCTCCATCAATCTGATCAGTTACCACACCATTAACTACCTTCATGGGAATACTAATTTTGCCTGCATCATGCAATGCCCAGCCCATCAGACCGGGAATGAGGAAGATCAACACGGGCGTAAGCTTCAGAAGGCCCCCAAAAAGGGAACCGCGGCGAGCCGTAGCCAAATCCTTGGCGGTCAGGGCGCGCTGCACGATGTATTGGTCGGTACACCAGTACCAGATACCAATAATCGGAGAGGCGATCAACACACCGAGCCACGGAAATTCGGGGTCGGATAGCGGACGCCACAGGGCAAACTTCTCCGCATTGGCTGCACAGACGTCGACCATTTCACCCCAACCACCGAGCTCGCGCAGCCCATAGTAGGTGATAAAGCCGGAACCGAGAACGAGAATAATCGCCTGCGGCGCGGAGGTGTAAAGCACGGCGCGCATACCGCCGAATACCGTGTAGAGACCAGTCAGAATGACCGTGGTGAACGCGCCAATCCAGAACGGACCGACATCACCGATACGAACTTCCGGCAGCAAGGCTTCAAATACGATCGCACCGGCATAAACCGTTACCGACACCTTGGTCAGCACGTAGGCGGCCAGCGATCCTCCGGAGAGAATACCACGGGCGGTAGCACCGAAACGCTTTTCCAGGAATTCGGGAATCGTGTAGACCCCGGCCCGGTAGTAGAACGGAACAAAGATATAGGCCAGCATAATGAGTACCCATGCATGCAGTTCCCAGTGCGCCATCGCCATCCCGGTGGAGGCACCCTGCCCGGCCAAGCCGACGATATGCTCTGAACCAATGTTCGAGGTGAAGATTGAAGCGCCGATTACAAACCAGCCGGCATTACGCCCTGCCAAGAAGTAGTCCGTCGTATCCTTCTGGTTTCGTCCCGACCACCACGCGATGAACGCGATGACACCGAAATAGGCAGCAATAACCGCCCAGTCCAGTCCGACCAATGTTGATTCAGCTGCCGCCGCAGCTAATGGTAATGCCATCATTAACCCTCTCCTGTTTTGTTTTGCCCATAATAGGCATTCGCTCCGTGCTTCCGGAGATAATGCTTATCCATTAAATACTGATCCACCGCACCGATGCTCGTGTTGAGCTCCAGCGTGACAGACGCCATCCTAGCCACTTCCTCAAGGATGCGGCCATTCACCACCGCCTTCATAGCGTTGGTTCCCCAAGTAAACGGAGCATGGCTGGAAACCAGCACCCCGGGCAGTTCCGAGGCTTTCAGCCCGTTCACTTCAAAATGTTCGGCAATCACCTTGCCGGTATTCAACTCATACTCGCCCTCGATCTCCGCCTGCGTCAGCGGGCGGGTACAAGGTACAGAGCCGTAGAATGTATCCGCATGAGTAGTCCCAAGACAAGGAATTTCGCGATGAGCTTGCGCCCACGCCGTAGCATACGTTGAATGCGTGTGCACAACGCCGCCAATATCCTCAAATACCTTATACAAATGCCAATGCGTGGCGGTATCCGAAGAGGGATTCATCTCCCCTTCAATCTTTTCGCCGGTTTCGAGCGAAATGATCGGAATATCATCCGGCATCATTTCGGCATAATCGACTCCGCTCGGCTTGATGGCAAAAACGCCGGCCTCGCGGTCAACCTCACTGGCGTTGCCCCAGGTCAGGATCGCCAGCTCTACGCGGTTGATTTCTTTGTTCGCCGCGCAGACTCTCTCTTTCAGCGCTTCATAACCCATGTCTCAAAATCCTTTACCACCACCAAACATACGAAAGGGGATTCAACGTATACTTTCGTGGTTTTAGTGTATTTCGTGGTTTAATCTTTTCTACGCAAGCGTATCGACGGCGGCCTGCTCAATGGGAAGGCCTTTATGATAACGCTCAAAATAAGCATTAAACCCTTCAACATCCTCCGGCAGCGGCTTAACCGCTTCTCCAATGCTTCCCGCAAAGATGGGTTTCAGGAATTCGGGCAGCGTTTCGCCCGCCTTCTTGTGGACCATGTAGGAAGCCAACAGCGCAATACCCCAAGCACCGCCTTCACCAGCGGTTTCGAGAATGGAAACTGGTGCGTTCGTGGCCGCGGCCATAATGCGCTGGCCAACTTCTGCCGCCTTGAAGAATCCGCCGTGACCGCGGATCTCGTCCACCTCAACCCCCTCTTCTACCATCAGAATGTTCATTCCGGTACGCATCGCGCACAGCGCGGAATAGAGATGCGTCCGCATAAAGTTGGCCAGCGTAAATTTGCTCTCCTGCGACCGGGCAAAGAGCGGACGCCCTTCGCTGAAGCCGGTAATATGTTCTCCGGAGAGATACCCGTAAGAGAGGAGTCCGCCGCAATCGGCGTCACCCTTCAAGCCTTCTTCCAGCAGCGAATCAAACAGCTTCGGCGTGTCAAATTCAGCGCCCAGCACCTTGGCCGCTTCGCCAAGCAGGTTGATCCATGCATTATAATCAGACGTACAGTTGTTCGAATGAGCCATGCCGACGAGCTTGCCGTCGGGCGTTGTGACCAAATCGATTTCGTGGTGCGCCTTCTTGAGATCCTTTTCAAGCACCAGCATCGCGAAAACGGAAGTACCTGCGGAAACGTTTCCAGTGCGCACTTCAACACTGTTGGTGGCCACCATCCCCGTTCCCGCGTCGCCTTCCGGCGGGCAGAACGGAATGCCGGCTTCCAAATTGCCGGTCGGATCAAGCAGCTTAGCGCCCTCTTCCGTCAGCGCTCCGGCCGATTCGCCAGCACCCAACACCTTCGGCAGCAGATCTTTCAGTTTCCAACCGACAATACCGGCAACCTTGGCATCAAACTTTTCGAGCATCTTCGCGTTGTAGTCCTGCGTGTGGATATCAATCGGGAACATGCCGGAAGCTTCGCCGACGCCCATCACCTTTTCGCCGGTCAGCTTCCAATGAACATAACCCGCCAGCGTGGTCGCGTGGGCAATTTTACGAATGTGCTCTTCTTTGTTCAGAATCGCCTGATAAATGTGGGCAATGCTCCAGCGCTGCGGGATCGGATAGTCGAACAGCTCGGTCAGCTCGGTCGACGCCTGCTCCTGGACATTGTTGCGCCACGTGCGGAACGGAACCAGCTGCTCGCCGTTCGCATCAAAAACCATGTACCCATGCATCATGGCACTGAAACCGATCGCCTTCAGCTTTTTAACTGCAACGCCGTATTCCTTCTCCACATTCGCCTGCAGCTCAGCCACGCTGTTCTGAATACCCTGCCAAACTTCCTCCAGCGGATAGGTCCAGATTCCGTCAGCAAGCGTGTTTTCCCAGCCGTGGCCGCCTGATGCAACCGGCATATTATCCGGACCAATCAAAACCGCTTTTATACGGGTAGAGCCCAATTCAATCCCAACTACGCCCTCTCCGTCCTGGATCATTTTTGAAATTTTTGCATCCATCATTCGCGTCCCCTAGTTAACCAACTTTCGATACCCCACGGTCCTCGCTGTTAAAGCCGACCGCCACTTATAAAACATTGTTTTGAATCCGTATTACACGAAGATCCCCTTTGCCTCAACTGAAAAAGGAAATTTTGTCTCCGGCGTTGCCGAAGGCCATAAACACAAGGATTGGCACCGCCGCTTCTTTCTGATAAACAGGCACCTAAATGAAACATACGAAACGGACCCAAATATAATTATTCAGCCTACATGAAATCCAAACTACGTCAGCTTGAACAGACCCTCGGATACCGCTTTAAAAAAAGATCGCTGCTGGAGCTCGCCCTCACGCATCCCTCTTTCCGATACGAAGATCCCGATACGTTGGACGATAACCAGCGCCTTGAATATCTCGGCGATGCGGTGCTCAGTCTCATCGCTGCAGAACACCTTTTTAAAACTCAGCCTAGAGCGCGGGAAGGCGATATGAGCAAGCTGCGCAGCCACCTGACGCAGGACCGAACCCTCGCGCGGATTGGTGCCGACGCGGGTCTTAGCGATTTTCTGCGCCTCGGCCGTGGCGAAGAAAAAAACGGCGGAGCCGCCCGCTCCTCCAACCTTGCAGATGCCGTGGAAGCCATCATCGGCGCGGCGTGGCTCGACGGCGGGGCGCGTGCCGCCAATAAAGTCTTCAAGAAGATCTTCATTCCCGAACTTGAAAACAGCACCAGCATTGCCCCTACAAAGAGAAATCCCAAAGGAGCGCTGCAGGAATATGCCCTGCGCAACGGATTCGATATTCCCGAATACGAAACGATCGAAACTGCTGGCCCGGAACATGCGCGCATCTTTACCGTTGAAGTGAAAGCCTGCAACAAAAGCTGGAAATCGACCGCAGGCAGCAAACGTCAAGCTGAGCGCCAAGCGGCCTCCCTAGCCCTCGCCGAACTGGAAACCTAACAACGGCGGAGCCGCTTCAGCCTTTTCACAAAACAAGCGTTTTGCCCGCAAGAAAAGAGCTCCTCGTCAATTGAAGCTAATACGTGTTCATTTTTAACGCGTTGTAAAAACATGGGCTTACCCGGCGTAAAGATGCTAATTTAATGCTGTTATTTGTAGATTTACAGAACCTTCTGTGAAGGCTTAATGCTTGTAAAAAGAAAGCAATTGGATTGTAAACAAAAACACTACGGCGCACGATTGACCGGAACAAAAAGTATTGCGATTATACGGCATTCTTTTGGGGCTAATATATGGGAAAGACTTTATACGATGTGGTTGTAGTAGGCGGTGGCCACGCCGGGTATGAGGCAGCGCTGGCGTCAGCCCGCCTCGGCGCAAAAACCTTGTTGGTTACGATTAATCGATCACTAATTGGGCGTCTGCCGTGCAATCCCTCTATCGGCGGGATTGCTAAATCGCATATTGTTTCCGAGCTGGATGCGATGGGCGGCGAGCTGGGACGGAATGCGGATTATACCGGCATACAATACCGGATGCTGAATACCCGAAAAGGACCAGCAGTTCAGGCCAATCGTCTTCAGTGCGACAAAGATCGATTTCCGATCCGTATTCAAACTGTGCTTTCAATGCAGAAAAACCTCAATATTCTTGAGGACCTGGCGACCGAAATCGTCGTGACGAATGGAAAGATAACGGGGATAAAGGCCCGTAATACCGGAGCAATTCGTGCGCAATCGGTGGTGATCTGTACCGGAACTTTTTTAAGAGGGCGCGTACTCATCGGGCACAAAAGCATTAATGAAGGGCGTATGGGCGAGGAATCGGCCGAAGAGCTGTCGGCATCATTCTTAAGGCTCGGCTTTGATTTAGGCCGAATGAAGACAGGGACACCGCCGCGTATTCACAGAGATTCGGTCGATTATCAGAGGATGGAGATTCAGCCGGGCGACACTCCCCCTCCCTTTTACTCTCGTGCGGCCCGAAACGAATGGCGGATGTTCCACGTAGAACAATCGGCCGAGGGAAGGCCGATTGGGGAGTCGATGTTCCACGTGGAACCTTCTGCGCTTCGCCCGTGGTTTCCCGGCAGCGATCAGATTCCATGCTACCTAACGCACACCAATGAGCGAACACATCAGATTATAGCCGACAATCTTCACCGAAGCTCAATGTATGGCGGCATGGTGGAGGGCACCGGTGTGCGCTACTGTCCCTCTATTGAGGATAAAATTGTAAAATTTTCTGAGATCAATGCCCATCATGTTTTTGTTGAGCCGGAGGGCCGAGAGAGTATCCGTCTCTATCCGAACGGCACCTCCAACAGTCTTCCTGAAGAGGTGCAGGAACAGATGATACATTCGATCGTTGGACTGGAAAATGCGCAGATTCTGCGCCCGGGCTATGCGATTGAATATGACTATGCTGACCCTACTCAGCTGTTGCATACATTGGAGACCAAGCGGGTGGAAAATCTCTATTTTGCGGGTCAATTAAACGGGACAACCGGATATGAAGAAGCCGCCGGGCAGGGTTTTGTTGCTGGTGCAAATGCGGCTCTGAAGGTGCTGGGCCGCGATCCATTTATCCTGAGCCGGAACGAAAGCTACATTGGCGTTCTGATCGATGACTTGGTTACCAAGGGAACGGATGAGCCGTATCGCATGTTTACATCACGCTCCGAACATCGATTAACCCTGCGACAGGATAATGCATATTTTCGACTTTTGGAAAAATCTAAACAGCTCGGTATAGTCGACTCGACAGATCTAACCGAGATTTCATCGCAATGGGATCAGATTATTGCGGAGCTCGAAAGGCTGGAAAAAATATTTCATCAAGGGAAGTCGCTGGCACAATTGCTGCGCAGCCCGGAGAGGACCTATGAAGAGTTGCCTCAGAATATGCCGGGATTAGATCCGGATGTTAAGCAACAGGTGGAAATTACGGTCAAATATGCCGGATACATTAAGCGCGAGCGTGAACGCATAGAGATTGCGAAGAGGCAGGAGAAGCAGAATATACCGATTGATTTTGAATATGACCTTGTAAAAAGCCTGCGCTATGAGGCCCGCGAAAAGCTAAAGAAAATACGTCCCGAAAATTTGGGCCAGGCATCGCGGATTTCCGGAGTGAACCCCTCAGACATCACGATCTTAGGCATGTGGCTAAAAAAAAGGTTGCCTCAAAAAACTGATGATTAATTGCAGATCAGCGCAATCGTTGGGCTCTTCTTGCATTTTTATGGTGCACAGTGTTTTTCGACTGGATAACAGCCATTAGCGCAGCGGTTCATCATCTGGATAATTTTGCTTAGAACGCCAAACTCTATCCTGGCGATCTTCCTAATTTCTCCAGCCCCTCCTCTGCCGGAAGAATGGACAAACCATTGTTGATAAAACTCTTTTTCTGCCGATTTACAGGATTTGATCCGGTCTTATATACTGTTATCCCGTCAAAATATCTCCGCATTCTCCCCATAAAATTCTACACAGAACCAATAGTTAAGTTAAAATCCATTTGCTCCGGCATCAAAACATTGAGATTAAAACCACGAAGAGCGCAAGGGCCACAACAGATAAAAATGCCTGGCTCTTCGCGGTATATGTGTTCTTTTGCGGCTACATTGCAACACACTATCGCGATATTATTATTGCCGAATCTATAAACTTACAAAATATTCTTGCGCAAAATGTTGCACTTGGAGCGCATGTGCGTTTCGTAAAATAGCATGTGACCGGATGAGAAGCAGTCATGATCATCGATTATGCGGAAGAGCTGGCTCAAACACGGCACCTCTTTATTAAATCTGCGGATCGCAACGCCATGCTGCGTTCCGGTTCCGGAGGAACGTAATCGGAGCTCTGCTAAAGGGCAACTTTTATATTTTTTTGCACATGAAGTCTTTTGATGCTATGCATTTTCTGCCTTTACCTATACCGCAGGAAGAGTTACGATCAAAAATACAATTCAGGCGGATTCCAAGTTAGACATGATGTGCTCAATCTTATCTTTTTGCTCTCATCTTCACACGACGAGAACGTCGTTTCTGCTACGGCACAAAGTTATAGCGGCAGCTCTTTGAGCCGAACTGCAGCGTCCAGAGGACGTCGCGCTTGTGATAATGAAATATTCGGCCAGTCACCCTCCGTCGGAGAATTCCGAGGGCTACGTTCCCAACCCCCATACTTGTACATGGAACAAGGACAAGCCGTTCAATGTAAGGATCAAATGGAAAAGTATAGACATATCGATTGGTCCATATCGATATAAAATATAAAGATATGGGGAGGGGCTTTATCGGGTTGAAGTATTTGAACGTGCGTCTATCTTGGAGCGTGGATTTTCCGTAATTATGTAAACGAAACCCAAGGGAGGTAGAGGCTATGTCGAATTCAGATAGTAGTGGAATCTGTTGTTGTGAAAAAGAACCCGACAAAAAAGCCCTTTTTATGGAACTGGATGAAGTTCTCCTTGAATATCGCACAAAGAAGGGCGGACTTATCCCTGTTCTTCAGATTGCCCAAGGGTTGTTTGGCTATCTTCCTGAAGATGTTCTGCGTTATATCGCCACCAAAATGGACAAACCGTACAGCGAAGTTGCCGGGGTGGTGGGGTTCTATTTATTCTTTTCAACCCAGCCTCGCGGGAAAAATGTCATTCGCGTCTGTTTGGGAACGGCATGCTATGTCCGTGGCGGAAAGCAGGTATTGGCCGCCATCAAAAAAGAACTGGGCATTGATGTGGGTGAAACGACAGAGGACAAGGTTTTTTCGCTGGAAGTGGCCCGTTGTTTTGGTGCCTGTGGTTTGGCCCCGGCGATTATGATTAATGATGATGTTCACCAGCGAGTAAAGCCTGCCCGCATTAAGCAGATTCTTGCCCCTTATTGTGAACCTGAAATGGAGAACGCATAGCCATGGACTCAAAAATTAATTCACTTGCAGATTTGGAAAAAATTAAAGCGGCGGAAATTTCACGTATAGGGATGCGGGCAGATCATACATTGTCCGCAACCCATGACGGAACGAAACGCGAAATATTGGTTTGTGTCGGCGGCGGTTGTCTGGCCTCGGGGGCCCTGGAGATTTGCCGTGCGTTTAAGGAGGCCATCGAAGAGCATGATCTGGGGCGCAAAGTAAATGTAGTGGAAACCGGCTGCATGGGCCCATGCGCGGCAGGACCTGTGGCGAAAGTTATGCCGGATAACGTGTTTTACCAGGGCATCGGTGCAGAAGACGCTCAGCGCATTGTTGAACAGCACATTATGCAGGGCAAAATCGTGACGGATCTTCTGCATAAGGACGCCGCGAGCGGCAAACCGATCGCCGGGTTTGATGACATTGACTATTTTAAACGACAGAAAAAAATCGTGCTGCGCAACTGCGGCAACATTGATCCGCTGGAGATCAAGGAATACATCGCTTCAAACGGATATCATGCGCTCGCAAAATCGATCACAATGGATCCTGGTATGCTGGTTGACGGCATTCTGAAATCCGGCCTGCGCGGGCGGGGTGGGGGAGGGTTCCCGACCGGCCTGAAATGGAAATTTACGCGGGAAGCGGAATCGGACTTCAAGAGCGTGGTCTGTAATGCCGACGAAGGTGATCCGGGGGCCTTCATGGACCGGAGCGTGTTGGAAGGCGATCCTCACAGTGTGATTGAAGGGATGGCGATTGCCGGTTATGCCGTTGGCGCAAATCAGGGGTATGTCTATTGCCGTGCGGAGTATCCAGTAGCAATCGAGCGTCTGCAGAAAGCAATCGACCAAGCGCGTGAGCTGGGGATGCTGGGTGATAATATTATGGGCTCGGATTTTTCCTTTGATCTGGAAATCCGGCGAGGCTCCGGCGCGTTTGTCTGCGGAGAAGAAACTGCGTTGATGACCTCAATTGAAGGAAACCGCGGCGAGCCGCGGCCGAGGCCGCCGTTTCCGGCGATCAAAGGATTATGGGATCGTCCAACGCTGTTGAACAATGTGGAAACCTTCGCGAGCATTCCGTATATCGTTTATGAAGGCGCAGAAAAATATGCAGAACTGGGAACGGAAAAGAGCAAAGGCACGAAGGTGTTTGCGCTGGCCGGAGCGGTTTATAATACTGGGCTGGTGGAAGTTCCGATCGGCATTTCTCTGGGTGAACTGATCTACGATATCGGCGGAGGAATTGTTGACGGAAAGCCGTTCAAAGCTGCGCAGCTGGGGGGGCCGTCGGGCGGGTGCATTCCCAAGGAACACCTCAATGTTCCGCTTGACTATGAATCGCTCAGCGAACTCGGTGCTATTATGGGCTCCGGCGGTTTGATCGTGATGGACGAAGAGAGCTGTATGGTCGACGTTGCGCGTTTCTTCCTCGAATTCGTTCAGGAAGAGTCGTGTGGCAAATGTACACCGTGCCGCGTTGGAACCAAGCGCCTGCTCGAAATTCTTGAGCGCATCTGCGATGGAAAAGGCGAAGAGGGCGATATTGAAAAGCTGATTTCGCTCGGGAATCAGATCAAGGAGACGGCCCTGTGCGGGCTCGGTAAAACCGCCGCCAATCCGGTGCTCTCGACCATTCGCCATTTCCGAGAAGAGTATGAAGAGCATATCCGCGACAAGAAATGTCGCGCCGGTGTATGCGCAGGCTTGGTGCGCGCGCCTTGTCAGAGCGCCTGTCCGGCCTCGGTCGACGTGCCCGGATTTATTTCGCTGGTCGGCGAAAAGCGCTATGCCGATGCACTCAAACTGCATCGCGAACGCAATCCGTTTGCGGCGGCCTGTGCACGAATTTGCTTCCACTCCTGCGAAGAGCACTGTCGGCGCTCGACGCTCGACGAGCCGCTGGCGATTCGCGGAATCAAGCGGTTCATGGTCGAGCAGGAAATGATCATTCAGGTGCCAGAGTGCCGCGAAAATGCGCAGAACGCCGCCCGAAAAGTGGCGATCATCGGCGGCGGTCCGGCCGGACTTTCCTGCGCCTATTTCCTGGCGCGCCTCGGCTATAAACCCGTTGTCTTTGAAGCGGCTCCACGGCCGGGCGGAATGATGGCGCAGACGATTCCTTCGTACCGACTTCCGCGCGAAATTCTGGCACGTGAAATTCGTATGATTGAACGGCTCGGCGTCGACATTCAGTGCAACAAAACGCTTGGCAAGGACTTCACGCTCCAGGGATTGAAGGACGAAGGTTACGAAGCCGTATTTGTTGGGGTGGGGGCCCCCGAAGGGCTTAAACTCGGACTGCCCGGCGAGGATGCTGAAGGGGTAATGGAAGCGATGAACTTTCTGCGGGAATATAATATTCGCGGCTCCGTTCCGGTCGGCAAGAATGTAGTCGTAATCGGCGGCGGTAATGCAGCGATTGATGCGGCGCGTACGGCGGCCCGTCTTGATGCCAAGTCGGTCACCATTCTGTATCGTCGAACCCGCGAGCAGATGCCTGCGTATGAAGAAGAAATCGAAGAAGCCGAAGCCGAAGGCGTTAAGCTCCAACTGTTAACTTCGCCGGAAGAGGTGGTCGTTGAAAACGGGAAAGTGACTGGAATCCGGTGTAAACCTATGATTCTCGGTGCGTTCGACCGCTCAGGCCGACGGCGGCCGGTTGCCGGCGAGGAAGAAGATTTCATCGTACCGTGCGATCAGGTGATTGCGGCGATCGGGCAGAGTGTTGATCTTGCGGAATTAAGCGGTGGCCTCGCACTTCATGTTCAGCGCACCGGTTATCTGGCCACAGACGCGCTCACCAAACAGACATCCACCGAGTGGATTTTTGCCGGCGGAGATGTGGTTAACGGACCGTCTTCGGTGATTGAAGCGGTTTCCGAGGGCGAAAAGGCCGCGGTCGGAATCGATCTTTTCCTGACCGGGGAAAATCATGCGTTCTGGCGCGAGGAGAAGAAAAACGATACCTTCTTCGATCCCGATGCGGATCCCGTCAACTACGGCCGCGAAAAGCAGCCGCTTATTCCGGTGGAACGTCGCCGCTGTAACTTTGATGAAGTGGAGCAGCCTTGGGACGAAGCCACAGCGATACGCCAGGCGAAGCGTTGTCTGCGCTGCGACTATCGGGAAGAAGTTCACACTTGGTAAACGGAAAATTTAAGGAAGGAATACAAGTCATGATCAATTTAACCATCGACAACAACGCCGTTTCCGTTGAAGAGGGAACGACGGTACTCGAGGCCTGCAAGCAGATCGGCATTTCGATTCCAACGCTGTGCTATCTTGAGAAAGTTCAGGCGATCGGTGCATGCCGGGTCTGTTTGGTTGAGGTGGAGGGCGTCAAGGATCTGGTGGCATCGTGTGTAATGCCGGTTTCGGAAAAAATGGTGGTGCGTACCAATAACCGCCGAGTGCGCGAAGCCCGCAAACTAGTGGTTGAACTTTTGCTCTCTGAGCACGAAGGCGACTGCCAGACCTGCGACCGGAACGAAGATTGCGAGCTGCAGAGTATTGCCCACGATCTAGGCATTCGGAAACTGCGCTATCCGGGCGAAAAGGCCGCTCGTTATCAAGACGAAAGCACCATCGGCCTCGTGCGCAACAGCGAGAAGTGCATCTCCTGTCGCCGTTGTGTAACAGTCTGCACGCAAATGCAGACAATCTCCGCGCTGTTCCCTCAGGGCCGCGGATTTAAAACCATCATCGGCCCGGCATTCGCTAATAATCTGGACACGGTAACCTGCGTTCAGTGCGGACAGTGCGCGGCGGTATGCCCTGTGGGAGCCATCTCCGAACGCGATCAGACCGATGAGGTCTGGGCAGCGCTGGACGACCCCGATAAGGTGGTTGTGGTCCAGACCGCTCCGGCCATTCGCGCAGCGTTAGGCGAGTGTTTTGGAATGGAACCCGGAACGCTGGTAACCGGAAAGATGACCACGGCGCTCCGTCGCATGGGATTCGACGCCGTTTTCGACACCGACTTTTCCGCCGACCTTACCATTATGGAGGAGGGAACCGAGCTCCTTACGCGCCTCAAAAGAGCATTGGTTGACAAAGAGCAGGTGGCGCTGCCGATGTTTACGAGCTGCTCGCCGGGATGGATTTTGTTTATGGAATATTACTTCCCCGACATGCTCGAAAACCTCTCCACCTGTAAATCGCCGCAGCAGATGATGGGAACCATGGTGAAAACCTATTATGCTCGTAAAATCGGCAAAAAACCGGAAGATATTTGTATGGTTTCCGTTATGCCGTGCACGGCGAAAAAGTATGAAGCTGCCCGTGCAGAAATGAACGACAGCGGAGTTCAAGATGTTGATATTGTGCTCACCACGCGCGAGCTTGGGCGCATGATCTCGCAGGCCGGGATCGATTTTGCCGCGCTCGAGGATTCCGAAATGGATGCTCCGCTGGGACTCAGCTCCGGAGCGGCGGATATTTTTGCCAACACCGGCGGGGTAATGGAAGCTGCGCTGCGTACAGCATATGAGCTGGTGACGGGGCGCACGCTGCCGTTTGAAAACCTGCACGTAACGCCGGTCGCCGGGCTGGAAGGCATTAAAGAAGCTTCCATTCTCATTGAAGGCACATTGCCGGAATGGAGTTTTCTCGAAGGCATTACCGTCAAAGTGGCCGTGGCCCATACGCTGGGCAATGCACGCAAGCTGGTGGAAAAGATTCGTTCCGGTGAAGCGGAATATCATTTTGTTGAAGTGATGACCTGTCCCGGCGGATGTATCGGAGGCGGTGGACAGCCCCGTATAACGACCGATGCCGTGCGGGAAGCGCGTATTGCGGCCATTTATGCCGAGGACGAAGGGAAGCCGATCCGCAAATCGCACGAGAATCCGGACATTATCAAAGCCTACGAGGAATTTCTTGGAGAGCCGCTCGGTCATCTCTCGCATAAATTGCTCCATACCAATTACTTTAAGAAAGAGCGGGTGTAGAGCCAAATCGGAAAAACAGCAGCCGAAAAATTGTAGGGCGGGAACGGCTGAAAGCCTTTCCGCCGCGGCTGGAAGGTCTACGACCATTCCTGCCCTACAATTGTTCGCAGCAAGCTGCGGGGTATTGAACCCACAGCTTCGTAATAAATGGGGCGCAGTTCTAAAATTTGACGCATTGGTCTTTCTGGTCTTTGCGATCTTCTGTTGAAAAACAGTGTTCATCGGCGTGAATCTGTGGTTTAAACCTGTCTACAGCGTTTCTGCGCTGGGTTTTGTGTTGAAAATCCGCACAAATCGAAATGAATGAGGTGGTAATCCGTTTATAATCAACAGCTAACAACTCTTAACAGGATAGAGGGAGGACACATGGATAAACATATTATTGTTGGGATACACATTGCAGACCGGAAAAAACATGCCGCACAGGTGCAACAGATTTTCACGCGATATGGTGAACAAATTCGAACCCGTCTCGGACTGCATGACGATGTCTGCTCCGCCAACGGCCTCATTCTGCTTGAGATGGCGGATGTCCCGGAATCGTGCGAAATGATCAACGCCCTTCAGGCCATCGACGGAGTGGATATTGAGCAGATGGTTTTCTGCCATTAGCGCGTTTTAAGAAAAGAGGTGGCGGATCTCTTTGATGGCAAAATCGAGCAATGAACGGGTCGGGCAGGGGATTAATCTTCTGCGCTTTCGGCCAGTTCCTGCAATGTCATGGAGTCCAGAGTCGATTCGAACGAAGCGTTAATACTATTCCGCACGCGGATCCCTGTGGGGGAACTGGTTAACCCCAGCTCCTTCGGAGAAACGCCGTCTGTATGCACCAGATCAAAAATTTGTTTAGCGGAAATCCGGCAGGGATCTCGTATTAGTGCGCAACTCTGGTGGTCGACTTCGCCGATGGAAGCGAGAAATCCACCCTGCACCAACACGTCAACCACTCGATTTATAAGGCGTAAAGGAATCCGTTGTTCACGGGAGAGGCGCCCGAGGTCCAGGGCCATCTCTTCTTCGCTGCGGAAGACGCGGACGGCCTCCTGCATAATCAACAGCGCCACTTCAAGCCGAGAGGCGGCGCTTGCCCGCGCAACGAGACGCTCGGCGGCATAGGTTTCTCGGTTTTGGATCGCAAAGGCCAACTCCGCTCCGAAGAGCAGGATGCCCCAGTTCAGATACATCCAGAAGAGAAAAACAGGAACCACCGCGAATGAACCATAGACACTGTATTTCTCTGAAGAAAAAACTACTGACCCAAATTTCATGAGAAAAACCTGAAGCAGAATGGCCATCGTTGCGCTGGCCAATGCTCCGCTCAGCGCCGCTCGAAATTTTACTTTGGTGTTGGGCAGAAAGAGAAAAACCGCCACAAACGCCAATGTCATCACCAACACCGGTGCCAACTGGAGCAGTGTCCGCACCAACGGCCCGAGCCACTCGTTGCGGCTGGAATACGATAGCGTTCCCGAAACGGTGCGGGCGAGAAGCATCAACACCGGCGCGACCACCAGCACCGAGATATAGTTACGCGCTCTACCCAACAGACTTCGAGGGGTTTGTACGCCCCAAATCTGGTTGAACGATTCCTCAATTGCACTCAGCAGCTTAAAGACAATGTACAGAAAAACCACGCCCGTTATTCCGCCCAGCATGGCCGGACTCACTCCGTCGAGATTTTCAAGCAGTGCCTTGATAAATCCTTTCTGCTGATCCGGAAGCGACTGGATCGACTCCATTACCCAAGAACGGGCGGCAGCATAACCAATGGCATTCGCAATCGAGAAGAGGATGATTAGGAAAGGGGCCAGCGCCATGAGCGTGGCATACGTAAGCGCGGCGGCGCGCAACATGCAGTGATCCGCTCGAATGCCTTTTATCACCAGATGCGTTACCCGCAGCGTCTCTACGCCAGCCGCACGCAGCCGCGAATCCTGTACGAGATCGATCCTCCAGAGATCATGCCGCAGGAAATGTATGAATTTTTTGATCGGTTCAATCATCCGCCGTCCACCTCTCGATTCGCGCAGATCAGCAGAGCCCATGTTTCGCATGTACAGCCCAACTGTCTGCAATGGAAGAGTCTACCCATTGAACGCCAAAACTCAAAACGAAAATGTGAGTCCCGCGTAAGGGCCGTCAAGCCAATGCCCGCTTCCCTGCACCCAGAGCCAGCGATACCCCACCCGTAGATGCGCAAATTTATGCCCCACGCTCAGAGAAACGTCGTAATCGCTGATCGTTTTATCGCAGATGTGCGCCCACGCAGGGAGAAACTCGATGCCGCACCAATCCGTTGGATACAGCGCCATCGGAACGGTCAGCGCGGGCCCGCCGTGACGCTCCTGACCGTGAATCGAATAGCCGCCCACACCGATCCCGCCCCGAAAAATGCCGACAGGATGAGGATCATCAAGATCGCTGAAGCGGAACATTCCGTAGTATTGTTGAATATCGAGACATTCGTCTGCCGCGTCCTCATACCGCGTGTAGCGGCCAAAGAGCGCTCCGTATTTATATCCTGCCTCCAGAAGAAGGTCATCCGCGCTGAGATCGCTGTCCAGATACTGCTGCCGATAGTCAAAACGAAGGTACGGAAGATAAGGTGTCCCGAGCTCGTGATGGAGTGTCGGAGCACAGTTTTCTTCCTCTGTTTCCGCCCGCTCGCCGGACCCCATATATTCGCCGTCATCGCCCGGTCTGGCCCACCAGTTATACGTCAGCCACTTCACGCCCCGAAAGCTGCCGACAAACACTCCTGCAACCAACTGTGTCGCAAGGTTGGGCTCGTCATTATTCCGACGATGACGACTATCCCGATCCGAATGACGATGCCCTGAATGCGTATCGGAAGGCGATGAGTCCGACTTGGGTCCGGTCACCGCAGCCTCAAACTCGCTGAGCGTTCCCGCAAGGGAACTGCTCAGCATCAACGCGCTTAGTGCCCATAAAACCCTAACCTGTTTCGCCGCCATTCCCTCTCCCTCTGTTGCCCCCTCAAAACCAAAATGGCCGTATTTCCGCCCCAGACCCAAAAATCGCCAATCTAAAATCTGCTATCAGAAATTAACTGTTAGCACCGCTCCGTTGCTGGCGTTGGTGGCCATTTTCGTATAGCGCGCCAGCCAGCCGCTCGTGAAACGCGGGGCCGGTTCCTTCCAATCCTTGCGCCGCTCAGCCAGCTCCTCATCAGAAAGCTGAACCGCCAGTTTGTTGTTCGGAATATCGATCTCAATAATGTCGCCTTCACGGATCAAACCGATCGGCCCGCCCTCGGCAGCTTCCGGCGAAATATGCCCGATACACGCACCGTGCGTTCCGCCGCTGAAGCGACCGTCCGTAATCAGCGCCACGCTGTCGCCCAGCCCCTGACCCATAATGTACGACGTCGGTGCGAGCATTTCCTGCATCCCTGGGCCGCCCTTGGGTCCTTCGTAGCGGATCACCACCACGTCGCCCGCCTTCACCTTGCCGTCCAGAATGCCTTCGCAAGCTTCTTCCTGCGATTCAAAGATCACCGCCGGACCCGTGTGGACGAGCATCTTCGGATCAACGCCCGCGCTCTTCACCACACAGCCGCCTTCGGCCAGATTGCCCCACAGAACAGAGAGACCGCCGGTTTTGCTGTACGCATTTTCGAGCTTACGAATGCAGGCTTCGTCTTTGCTTTCACATCCCGCAATATTTTCGCCGAGCGTCTTCCCGGTCACCGTCATGCAGTCCAGATTCAGCAGACCGTCCTGCTTCGCAATCTCGCCGAGAATCGCACTGATTCCGCCCGCCGCATCGACATCCTCAATGTGATAACTCGACGAAGGAGAAACCTTACAAATATTCGGGCACTTTTTGGAAACCGCGTTGATGCGCGCGAGGTCATAATCCACGCCCGCTTCCTTCGCAATCGCCAGCGTATGCAGGACCGTGTTGGTACTGCCGCCCATCGCCATATCCAGTGCAAACGCGTTGTCGAGCGACTCCAGCGTAATAATGTCGCGCGGCAGCGGACCGTCCGCCTTCGCCATTTCCACCGCCCGCTTTGCCGCTGCTTTCCATAAATCGTTGCGCCGAGGATCCAGCGCCAGAATCGTTCCATTACCGGGCAACGCCAAACCGATCGCTTCGCACAGGCAGTTCATTGAGTTAGCCGTAAACATACCGGAGCACGAACCCTGACTCGGGCAGCTCTTGCACTCCA
>JAAYDL010000141.1 GCA_012729265.1 Lentisphaerota bacterium
CGGTGGAAAAGTGGAACTGCTCCTTCTCGAAGAAACCTCCCCCGGCAATTGGGACGTCCTGATGAAGACCTCGCGACGACCCAAGATCGGCGAACAACTGATTCTCTGCTCCGGAAAAGCATCCGCCATTATGCTGGCCGACGGCGAACAAGGCGAAGCGCTCCTGCATATTGAATCCGAGCGCCCGCTCATGGAAGTGCTCGACGAAGAAGGCGTTCCTCCGCTTCCCCCATACATTGCCCGTAAAGAACAGACTCGCGAACAGATTGAAACCGATAAACAGCGCTATCAAACCGTCTATGCCTCCGCCCCCGGTGCCGTCGCAGCGCCCACGGCCGGGCTGCACTTTACCCCGGAGCTCCTCGATCAACTTGCTCAGAACGGAATCAGCCAAGCCGAGTTGACGCTCCACGTCGGCCTCGGCACCTTCCGACCTGTCTCCGCCGAAATTATTACCGACCACGAAATGCACCATGAGCGCTACGTCGTATCGTCCGCCGCTGCGGAAACCATCAACAACGCCCGGCAAGCAGGTGGCCGAATCGTCGCCGTCGGCTCCACCTCTGTGCGCACCCTGGAATCCGTTCAGCCCATCCGCGCAACCGTAGACTCCACCAATATTTTTATCTATCCCCCCTACGCATTTAAAAACGTCGACATTATCCTCACCAACTTTCACCTGCCCAAATCAACCCTGCTCATGATGATGTCCGCCTTCGCCGGACGCGAATTCATGCTCGAGGCCTACCGCACAGCCGTCCAAGAACAATACCGGTTCTTCAGCTACGGCGATTGCATGCTGATTCTTTAATTCGCGAGTTAAGGGTGACTGCATCGTCGCAAACGCCGACGTCTGCGGCACACCGCATTTCGGCTCATAGAGCCGACTCTACAACATTGCATCGTTGCAGCGTTGGCTCTGCGAGCCAATTCATCGGCGTAGCGGCGGCGCTACCCCGTAGACGGGATCAAACAATCCAGCCCCAGAGGTGTTGCAGGTAGAGCCAGCCCATGGATAGCGGCAAGGTCAGCAAGGTGACCACCAGCCCCGCCTTGAGAAAGGTCATGAAGCCGATGAATACGCCTTCTTTCTGGGCCGACTCAATCACAATAAGGTTGGCCATGGCGCCGATGATGGTGGCGTTGCCGGCCAAGGTAGAGGCCGAGGCCAGAGCCAGCCAGAGGAGGTCGCTGCCGGCTGCTTTGAGAAAGGGCAGCATCAGCACAGCAAAAGGCACATTACTCACTACCTGAGAGAACAACAGTGAGGTGCCGTGGACTAAGCCAAGGCCCTTCAGGTCAGCACTGAACAGGTTGCCTTGCAGCAGACCACTGAAAAGCCCCGTCTTTTCAACGGCGGCGACCACAATGAACAGGGAGGCGAAAAAGAGCAACAATACCCAGTCAACCTGATGAATAATGGACGAGGGCTTGGCCTTCCCTATCAGCAAAATGAGCGCGGAACCCATTAAAGCAATAAGGGGTATGGAGAGGTTGAGAAACTTTCCCAAAAAGAAGCCGATGACAATGAGGGCGAAGACGGATCCGGATCTCACGATTTGACCCAGCTGGAGCGGCTTCTCTTCTGGAAAAACGAGGGGGGTGTTGTTGGCAAATTCCTGTTTGTACAACAGGCGGAGCACGAGGATGGTCAACCCTAGTCCCACCAACGAGATGGGGAGCAGGTGCAGCATGAAGCGACCGTATGAAATATTGGAGGCCAAACCCACCAACATGTTTTGGGGGTTGCCGGTGATGGTCATGGCGCTACCCACATTGGATGCCAAAATTTCTCCAATCAAGTAGGGTAACGGATTGCACTTCGATGAGCGGCAGATGTGGATAATGACCGGGGTAAACATTAACACCACGGCGTCGTTGACTAGGAATGCGCTCGAAAGTCCGGTCGCTAACACAATCAAACTGAGAAGACGGATTCGTGAGCCCGCATAACGAACCGTCAGCCTGGCAATCAGATCGAAAAAACCATCTAATTGCAGGGTGGCAATGACAATCATCATCCCCAGCAACAAGAAAATGGTGTTGGTGTCAATGGCGCTCACGGCTTCTTCCAGAGTGATGACACCAAATACCACCATGGCAATAGCGCCGAAATAGGCAGCCGAAGGTCTGTCTACATTGACACCCGGCAAACGGGTGAAGATGATCCCCAAGTAGGTGAAGACAAAGATAATGAGGGCTATGAGGGCGGTTGTTGGCATGGCCGGGTATTTTCCTGGTTACTTATTCGTTGGGTTTTCAGCTAACCTCCGTCTCTTAATCAAAAAAAGGTTAAAAGATGGTCCTGAAAACTACCTCCTCCATCCTATCTATCCTAAAGCAAAACGCCACATGAACTTTTGTCCATGTGACGCTTTGCGACTGATCTCTTTCGAAATCAATTAATTATCTAGCAGCAGGCGCACGTGCAGGCGCACTGTTGGTAGTTGCAGGACGCGCACCCATTCCGCCGAATCCGCCACCGGCACCGCCGCCCATTCCGCCGAATCCGCCAGCTCCACCTTGGCCACGCATACCTTCCATCATGGCCGCTCTTTCGGTCTCGCTAAGCTCGCCATCCTTATCGGTATCGTACTGGTCGATCATTGCCTGAGGCATTTGGAATCCGCCGCCGGCACCACCCATACCACCGAATCCGCCGCCGGCACCGCCTTGGCCCATGGCACCAAACCCGCCGCCAGCACCACCCATGCCGCCGAAACGATTTGCGCTGGCTTCCTGCATTGCTGTGAGCTCTTCAAGATCCAACTTCTTATCCTTGGCCTTCACAACCTTGCCATCGGCGTCTTTCTTTTCAACGTCATATTGATCCAGTTGCTGTTGAGCCGTCGTCTTGGCACGTTCAGCCTGGGCAGCAGGATCGGCGGCAGGACGACCTGCTCCAGCACCACCAGCACCAACTGCCGGGCCCGCGCCTGCTCCATCTCTAGGACGACCTGCTCCGGCTCCGGGAGCACCAGCTGCCGCGCCTGCTCCGTCTCTAGGACGACCGGCTCCGGCTCCGGGAGCACCAGCTGCAGCGCCTGCTCCGTCTCTAGGACGACCGGCTCCGGCTCCGGGAGCACCAGCTGCAGCGCCTGCTCCGTCTCTAGAACGACCGGCACCCGCTGCAGGACCAGCTCCGGCCCCAGTGCGCCGCGATGAAAAACGAGCGGTCTGCATCGCAACGAGCTCATCCAGATCCAACATTTTGTCCTTGGCCTTCGTAACCTTGCCGTCCGCGTCCTTGACTTCAACATCATACGTATCAAGCATTTCCTGAGGAGTCTGCCGGGTCATTCCCATTCCCATGCCTCCGAATCCGCCGCCAGCACCGCCTTGGCCCATGCCCGGGAATCCACCGCCTGCACCGCCTTGGCCCATACCTGGGAATCCCGCGGGAGCTCCGCCCGGAGCAGGTGCTGCTGTTTCAGTTTGCGCAAATGCGACAGCCCCGCCAACAAACACGGCAAGACCGACAACCTTCCAAGCTCTTTTCTCCATGCAATACCTCCTGTTTTTGTTTTGCATACATGCCTGAACCGAAAAAAACGTTGGATTGCACCAATTATTGTTATGTAAATATCACTGGAGGAAGATTCACACTCAATCAAACAACTTGGGCACAAAGCATTTCCCTCACTTAAAGGGGTAACGACGCCATTGAGATTATTTTGCTTTCTTGACCAATGTCGAATAGCCAAGCACCGCATTGCCGATCCCGACAGCAAGCTTATGCCGATAAGCCGCGCTGTTCAGCAGCTCTTCTTCTGAGGGATTGCTCAAAAACCCGCACTCGACCAGTGCTGCCGGACAGGGTGCGTTTCTGATTACAGAATAACGGGCGCGCTTCAAACCCCGGTCACTTCGCTCTGCAGCCTTAATCAGATTATTCTGCAACAGATAGCCCAACAGCGAGTTGGAAGCATCAAACCTGTTATTCAGATAAGCCTCTTTATCGGTCTCCTCTCCGCTGGTATTTCGGGCACCTTCCACGGTCGTCACAAAGGTTTCTATACCGCTGACAGACGCGCCGGCCGCATTTACGTGAATACTGACAAAGAGATCAGCCTTTACCCGAGCAGCAAACGCTGTGCGTTCGGAAAGTTCGGGATAGGTATCGCCCGTGCGGGTCAGATAGACCGTAAACCCGCGCGATTCGAGCAGTTTTTGGGTCCGCTTCGCGATGTCAAGCACCACGGTCTTTTCCTGGAGCTTGCTCGGCCCGCGGGTTCCCGGATCTTTTCCGCCGTGCCCCGGATCGAGCACAATAATCCTCGGCATCTCTCTTTTCAGATAACCCGCAGAGCGCAGAATGGGATCAATGTTTTTATTAAAATCCGCGGCCGAAATTTTGCACTTTTCGCCGCTTCCCTCTGTTGAAAAATTGAGCCAAACCATGATGCCATTAATCCAAACCCTCCGCCCGCGCTCTTCAACATCAAGAGTGTTATACTGGTTCTGCAGGCGGATTTTCCGCTCAGCAATCCGGCTGATCTGCATACTGTAAAGTCGGGCGAGATAGCCCAGCTCAACCGACCCGGTCGCGGGTTCAATTACAGTTTCTACGGCTCGCGAGCAGCAACCTGCCAAGACAACAACGGAAGTGCTTAGGAATGATTTTCTAGTGATCTCGTACATAAAACCTCGATTGGGAAAGATATACTAACCCTAACGATGTTTGAAAAGACCCGATTTAAATCATTTGCAACAGCGCCCCATAATCCCCTCCCTGCATCTACCTGTTCGGGGCTCGCCGCCACTATGCTGCTGGGGTGAATGGAGAACCGTTGACGCAAGTGGGCCCACAGGCACGCAGTTCCATCACAAGGTGGAGATGCCAAACCGCAGGATCGGTGGTTAACTGGACATTTTCCCCCACCGATCCGGCGGAAAGCCCAAATTTCAATTCATCTTCCCGAGGATTACGACATAATTCTTGCCATACTTTTTTGCGCATTTTGGACACGTCGTATACCACATGTACAATTTTTCGATGCTCTTGTTCTTACTTTTTACGATAGATTTAAAGTCCTCACACCATTTTCCGGTGTCTTTGAACGACCCTTCATATACTTTACTGTAAAACTCACCGGTTAGGGTCGCGTTGTCTTCTCCTGGAATTGCTTCGTCTACCGCGAGGTAAATGTCCATGTTCCATTTTGAGGTGTGGTCCGATAAGCAAAGACAATCGAGAATTTTGCCCCCACTATTCTTTACTTTTTCATCCATTCTCTTTATAACACTTCCAAAATTCATTGGAATATAGAACAGGGTAAAGACCTTGTCCTTAATGAATTTTTTGTTCGTCCACTCAATGGTCGTTCCATCCCAAGGAATTGGATCAAATTCAGGGCAACATGTTTCTTCGTTCATCTACTCCTCCTCTTTCGTACTTTTTTCCACGGATGACCTTATCAAGGGGGTAAACACGGAAACGGCCATTTCCCCCTTCGCCCGCGCACAGACCCGGCCGCGCTGAGCCCCCCTTGTCCCGATGGCGTTACATTAGAGCGCATTGCGGGAAAATAGCCAGTCCTTTTTCTGGAATTGCTTTATGCCTTTTGTCTTACACAAAATTAAAAGAGGGACGCTGACCTGTAGATGGCACCAAAGCGATCTCAAAACTGTAGACCTGATGGAGCGCCTATCCGAAATTACAGAAAGGGTGTTGCTTTATCTAAAAATTAAAATATGCACTGTATTTATGCCTATTGGCGCACACTGATACACAGTCATAAATGGCGGAATGATCACATCGTCAAAGAGTCTCGGTTTGCCGGGGAAAATCCGCGCACGTCTCAAGAGTTGATGCGGCACAGTGATATTAAACCACAAAGATTTATACCGATGCAATTTTGCTTCCTAAAACCGCAGCTATTCACAGCCTCCCGGACATCCGAATGTCACGCCCACTGTCACATCTGGTATGACAATATGTGACAAAACGAGTCCTAGCCTGTCCCAAAACAAAGAGGGGGCCACCCCACTTTCGACCAATAATAACGGGGATTTAGAGACATTGAGTCCCGTCGGGTCCTAAGGAGAAAATGGTGCCGGAGGTGGGACTCGAACCCACATGACCGAAGTCGCGGGATTTTGAATCCCGTGCGTCTACCAATTTCGCCACTCCGGCTGAAGCGGGAAAGACGGGGAAGATAGCAAACTACGGACCATTGGCAACTGATTTTAACGCCAAAAAAGAGAATCCAAAATAATCCTGTTTACATTGAATATCCGTCACGATTGCGCCGATAGGTGCGGATACTATTGCCCCGGCGAGTAGATAGTTGAATTAACCGCAATGGAACGCAAGGACCACAAAGTCCAAAAATCATTCTGCCCTTAAATCATTCTGCCGAAAACATTGCAGGCGTCTACAGCAACTCGTCGTAGCCGCCCTTTTCGCGCAGGGCGACAACCATCTGTTTGATATCCTGTGCACGATCTTTCGGGCAAACTAGGGTTACGCCCTCTGCCTGTACGATGACCACATTATCAAGCCCGATCACGGCGGTGAGACGATCTTTGGAGAGGACAATATTGCCGGAGGCATCCAGCATTTCGACCGATCCAACGGCGGTGTTGCCGGCCGCGTCCTGCGGAAAATGGCTTTGAAGCGCCGGCCACGAGCCGACGTCGTCCCACGCGAAAGTACCGCAGGCCATGACAATGTTATCTGCTTTTTCCATAAGCGCATAGTCGACGGAGATTTTGCCGAGCGCGGGATAGGTTGCGGCCATGCCGTCGTCAATTTTTCCGTCGAGTGCATAGAGCGAGAGTACATTCATCAGCTCGTGCATTTCCGGGCAGTGTGCCGCAAAGGCTTTTTCGAGTGAACGCACCGACCAGATGAACATGCCGGAATTCCAGTAAAATTTTCCTGTGGAAAGATATTCCGCCGCCGTTGCTTCGTCGGGCTTTTCCACAAAACGGTCTGCCTTGCGAAACGCTACGCCCTCAACGGAATCGAAAGGCGCTCCCATTTCGATATAGCCGAAGCCAGTGGCAGGGAAAGTCGGCTTAATGCCGATGGTTACGAGAATATCATTCTGCTCCGCCAGATCCATTCCGCCTTTGAGTGTGGAGGAAAAGAGATCGAGATCGCCCATCACCTGATCGGCCGTCAGCACAGTAAAGACGCCGTTTTCGTCGCGCGCCTTCACCAGCGCACCGCCGCAAGCCACCGCCGCCGCGGTATCGCGTCCGATCGGCTCGCCGATCACATTTCCCGGCGGAAGTTGCGGAGCCGCCTTCTGTGTGGCTTTAACCAGATCAGCGTTCGTGACCACAAATACATTTTCCGGAGGAACCAATCCTTCCAGCCGATCCACCGCCTGCGCAATCAGCGGCTTATCGCCCACGAGCGCAAGCAACTGCTTTGGATGTCTTGAAGTGCTGAGAGGCCAAAAGCGCTCCCCTTTTCCGCCTGCCATGATTACCGCGTAACGTCCTGCCATATTAAACCCTCGTCATTAGATCTGCTTAGTCGCCTTGACCATTTCACCAACGAAGCTCGCGGCTTCTGCGCGGCCTTGGGCGTTGTGCGGATTATTGTGAAATCGGTTAACAAGCGCGCTGCCGACAACCACGGCGTCGGCCAGTTTAGCGGCATCAGCGGCCTGTTGTGGCGTCCCGATTCCGAAGCCGAGCGCCAAGGGATAGTTGGTACGATCCTTGACCCGCTGCATCAGCGCCGCTGCCCCCTCGGCAATGCGGTCCTGCACACCGGTCACCCCTTCGCGGGAGACGCAATAGATAAATCCGTTGGCGCGCTTGACGATCTTTTCGACCCGCTCGTCCGGCGTAGTCGGCGTTACCAACTGAATGGCGTTGAGCGAGTTATTCGACAGCGCCTTTCGATATGGACCCGCCTCCTCGAACGGAAGATCGAGCAGCAGAAATCCATCTATTCCCGCCTGCGCCGCCGCCTGCATGGACGCTTCGAAGCCTCGGGAGATCAACGGATTCATGTAGGCATAAAAAATCATCGGCAGCTCACTGCGCGCGCGGATTTTTGCCACACACTCCATTACGCCGTCAAACGTTGCCCCGGCTTCCAGCGCCCGGGCAGCAGATTCCTGATTTACCCGTCCGTCGGCCAATGGATCAGAGAACGGCATCCCCAGCTCCACCAGATCAACGCCCGCGTCTTCCAGCCGCAGCACAATATCAACAGTATCTTCAAGACAGGGATCTCCGGCGGTAAGATAGGCAATGAAGCCCTTTTCGCCCTTCGACCTCAACTCATCAAACTTTCGATCAACCCTTGTTTTTTTCATGCGTATTCCCGGTTTAAAAGTGAGTCGCGCATTTTACGCAAAAAGCGCCCTATTGAAAGCACAACCACAAAAAAGGGGCTGCCTGGGGCACCAAACAAACTCAAAAAATTTGAAACCTATAGAAAAAATCAGGAACGAAATTTATAACATCCTGATCCCCCGTCATTAATAAAACATTAACGCAGCTGACGGGCCTTGATGTGAACGAGATGCTGTTTTCGCTGAAAAATCCAGACCTCAAAGAACCTCCGCTTGCTATTCCGCCTCTCTCCCTGTTACAAGGGTGCATATGAATACAGTTATCTTAAAAGAGCTTCGACATCACGGTCCCTTTACGCTGCTGGGCGCAGGCCTCGGTGTGATCGTGCTGCTTCTGCTCCAGCATCTTCTTCCCGGCGCACTTGACAGCGAGCGAGCGAAATCGCTTTTTGAATTTTCGCATCCGCTGCATGTCGTCCTGAGTGCCATGGTTACCGCAGCGCTGTTCAGAAATTATCGGGGACGCCCGAAGCACAGCAAAACGGGCATGATAGCCGTTGTTGCCGTTGGCTATGTGGGCTCGATCGGCATTGCCACGCTGAGCGACTGTCTGGTTCCCTATTGGGGCGAACTCCTGATGGGTATGGAACATGCCCATCCGCATCTCGGTATTATTGAAATGCCGGTGATCATCAACCTCGCCGCGCTGCTCGGCATCGGCGGAGCTTTCTTTTCCAGCCAGACCCATTTTTCGCACGGCGCCCACGTTCTACTCAGCACGGCGGCTTCGCTGTTTCATATTATTCAGGCAAAGGGCGATGCATTTACTATTGCCGAAGGCGTGCTGATCGTGCCCTTCCTCTTCTTGGCGGTTTGGTTCCCCTGCTGCCTGAGCGACATTGTTTTCCCGCTGGCCTTCAACAAAAAATCCGTCGAGGGGTAGCGCGCCAAATTTACTCCGCCGCCATATCGGCCAGCGTCAACTGACGCAGCACTCCAACCATCGAACCGTTGACCTTTTTCCAACTATGGCTGACCCGACAATTGCGCTTGCAGCCCTCTGCGCTGGAACAATCGGTAATCGCCAGCGGCCCCTCGATCGCTTCAATCACCTCCGCCGCAGAAATCTGATTGGCCGGACGCGCCAGCGAATAGCCGCCCTTACTGCCTTGATGCGACTTTAAAATGGCTCCCTGAGTCAGAATCTTAAGGACCTTACTGACCGTAGGCAGCGGAACATTCAACGACTTCGAAAGATCCTTGGCGTTGTGCAGACGGCCTTCCTCCTGTGTCGCCATATGAACCAGCAGGAGAAAACCATAATCCGTGATTTTAGTAATTCTAAACATTTCGCAAATCCCTCAATACCAGACCTGAACGGTCTTAAATGAACACCAAGCTACCAAATGACTAAGCGAGCGCAAGCAAAATAATACCACTTTTAGTGCTATTTAGTCTGTGAGCAGAAAACCCATTTTCAGCCATCAAAACAAGAGGACAGGTTACTCACATTTACGAAGAACCTCAGATGGCTTATTTTCCAAATAAAAAAAACCGCTGGGAAACCCCAACGGTTTAAAAACTGGCGGAAAGGGGGGGATTCGAACCCCCGGTACCGCGGTTGCAGTACAACGGATTAGCAATCGTTTTTTCTGGCATTTCTTAAACAGTGCAAAACCTCACCAAAACCGCACTTTATCCCCGTTTTATTGGGTTATATTGGTTTTATAATGTCGCCCCATTTCCTCGCATTTCATCGCACTTCGTAGCGAGTTAAGCCACGATTAGCCACGAAACCGCCAAATCCGTTGACGATCCCAAACCCGCCCTTTTGCTCAAATTTCTGTTCGCCCCGACCCATTATGGAATTGGCCCCCCCTCCAATTTCGCTCGACCCCCTCCCCCCGGGGGTCTAGTCCCGCGCCGATCAAAATCAAACTCAATCCCGATCACCGATCCGATCACCCGGAACGCCAGCAGAAGGAACCAAAGCGGCCAGTAGCACGCCCGGCAATCCATCACACCATCAGCAGGAAACAAAGCGGCAGCAGCACACCCGGCAATCAGTCCGCCGAACCGCCCGGTTCCGTTTTGATATCGTCAATTATAAACGTTCGTTTAATATTGTCGTATTGTGCTTGCTTTCCACCCCTGCAAAATCTACGTTTCGCGGCATGGGAAACGACAACCCTTTAAATTTGACGTTTAACCGAAAGGAGCAACAGGAATGAAGGCCATCATCTACACCCGAGTATCAACCACCGACCAGAAGCCGGAAAATCAAATTCGGGAACTGAAAGCCTATGCCGAAAAGCAGGGCTGGGAAGTGCTGGAAATCATCAAGGACAAGATGAGCGGAACCAAATCCGCCAAGGATCGCCCCGGCCTCGACAAGGTTATGAAGCTGGCGGCACGGCAGCAATTCGACGTGCTTTTGTTTTGGAGCCTCGACCGTCTAAGCCGCGAAGGAACCCGGCAAACGCTGGGATACCTGCAAACCCTATCCGACCGGGGCGTTAAGTGGCACAGCTACACCGAGGAATATTTGAGCAGCCTAGGCGCGTTCGCCGACGTAGTGGTTTCGATCCTCTCCACCTTGGCGAAGCAAGAACGCATCCGTATAAGCGAGCGGACCAAGGCCGGATTGAAGAGAGCCAAAGCAGAAGGAAAGACGCTGGGCCGCCGCAAAGGTGAACGCTCACCCAAGACCCTCGACCGCGCCCGGCTCGTTAAGCAGCTACGCGCCGAAGGCCACAGCTTCGGGAAGATCGGCCAGCAATTAGGCATCACCAAGCAACGCGCCGCCCAGCTTCACAAGATGGAAGCCGCCTAGCGAGTGCCAGTTTGCTCGTAGACTTGCAGGTCGTAATAGATCGCACCCACAACGTTCTCGCTGATGTTATTCGATGCAGCAACGCTTTGCATTTGGTTTAGCAACTCATCATGGAGTTTTTGCGGGAATCCGTTGGTAGCCGCCACAGCTCTCTTATAAAAATTCATTTGTGATTGATAACTATTCAACGCCATCACGTTGCGAACAACCTGTTGATCAACTCCGTACTTGAGTTCCAATGCAACCAATTTAGGCATTTCGAATGCAGCCAACATAGCATCATAGCGAGCCGCCCGGCTTTCCTGGCCTTCTGCCGGTTGTTCCTTCTTTTCTGAACAAGCAACGACAACGAGCAGCGAAAACAGCATCAAGAATAATCCCCGCATCTCACACCCCCATTCCATAATTGAAATGCCAGCCTACACAAACTAGGGCAAAGCGGGAAGCGGAAAGCCGGGAATAGATCAGGCCCCCGGAAGCAAGCACACGCCTTTTGGATCGTTGGCATATTCCCGATACTGCCAAGAGCCGTCCGCGCCGTAGTCGAAGAAAAGATATTTACTTCCCTCTTGGCTGCCATCTTCCCGGCACTTCTGAATCAGGAAGCGGGCATCGTGTTCGTTTTCCCACCGAGCAAGCTCTTCGCCGTCGTTTTTGTTGCGGGCTTCGTCTATCGCCTCGCTCTTCTCCCGGTTGCGCCAAACGCAAACCACATTATCAGCATTGTCCGTTATTGCCTTTGACCCCGAAACAGAATGCTTCATAGGCGGGTTCTTGCTGGCCGGGTGCCGGGAATCCGGCTTACGGGAATGACAAACCAAATGAACATGAACATCAAACCGCTTGGCGAATGCCTGTAGCCAGTTCATCAGCTTCTTTGCCGTCTCGACCTCATCTTCCGTTACGTCGTCAATCCGCATCAGCGAATCAATGAAGAAGTGCTGCACCCCGTACTTCTTCGCCACATACTCAAACAAGGCCAGCGTTTCGGATATGGTTGCGCCGCCAACCCGGTTGAACACGAAAAACCATTGATCCATCCAGCTCAAAGCCTTCTCGAAAAACTTCCGTGTCGGCTTGGCCGTTCCGGTCAGCTGCCGCATCATGTTCTTGAAGGTTTTTCGGGGCTTCATCTCGAAGGAAGCAATGCAGGTTTTCTTGCACTGCAAGGCGAAGTTTACGGCACAATGCCCCATGCAAACCGTCTTGCCGTCGCCGCTGTATCCCTGCCAGACCGATACTTCACCGGGACGGAAACGGAACGGCAGTTTCCACGGCGTTTCATCGCCGGGGATGATCCCGTCCACGGGGTAGAACTCTTCCCAAATCTCCTGTTCAAAATCCGAAGGCCGCCGAAGGTCCGCCGGATCGGCATTGCGGGCGTTCTTGAACAGGGGATAAACATCGACCCCGGCCAAGGCGCAGCCGTTCGCGTCCTTGTATGTTGCCGGGAAATCAACCTGCATGCACTTTTCAGCACCCAGCCGGGGAAGTATGGCCGCCGTCGCCAGTCGTCCGGATTCGTCGGCATCTAAGGCCAGATAGATTTTCCCGACCGAATCAAGCCACTCGGTATCGTGTTCAAGCCAGCCGTTGTTCGGGTTGTCGGCGTGGATCGGGTCGCCCGCGTTCTTGGAAAATTTCGCGCCATAGGGAACCGAAACCGCATGGAAACCCAGATCGGCCAGTGTCAGCGCGTCAATCTCGCCCTCTGTAATGCACAGATCGTTTGGGATCGTTTCTTCGGCAAAAATGGCTTGCTGACCCCAAAGCAACATAGGTTTTGCATCCTTCACCACCGACCGTGTAAACATATTTGCTTTGTTCTCTATGTCCCGGCACTTCACAAGCTCCAACTCGTTCGCCCGATTGTAAAACGGGAAAACGGCAAAGTGTTGTTCCGCGCCCGTGTCCTTATCCTTGCGGGTGTACTGGCCGACCCGGTAGAGCGAAAGCGTTTCCGTCGATATGTCGCGTTCCTCAACCAGCCACTTCCAAACCTTGGAACCTTCCGCCAGCGGTTGAATCAGCCAAGAAAGGTCTTGCCGTTCGCCCGAAGGCTTGGCCGCCGCCTTGCCACCCATGCCGACCCGCTCCCACTTGCTTTCTGGTGACGCCTTGGGCTTGACCTTTTCCGGCTCCCCAAGATTGAAATGTTGCCGGATTTGCCCCAAGGCGGTCTTGAAGTCCACCGAGCGCACCGCCATCCACAAATCAATCAGGCTTCCGCCGCCTTCTCCGCTCTGGAAATCCTTCCACCGTCCGACCGTCGCCCCGGTCAGGTCGATAATCAGGGAGCCGCCTTTATGCTTATCCTTCGGCGGGGTGTTGTGAACATCGCCGCACGTCCACCGATTGCCGACCTTCACCCCGGCGGGCAGCAGGTATACGCAAACCTCTTCCGCCCTTGCGTTCAAATGCTCCTTGATCTCCCAAAGTTCCATGCCCTCACCCTTCGCTTTCTTCTTCAGCTTCCCGCTGCTTTCGCGCCCGCTCTTCCGCCTTTCGCTTCAACCGTTCCGCCTGTGATTCCTCGCCCTCTGGCCGATCCATCAACCGGGCACTGATCGCCGCCCGTGTGGCCTCTTCATCGGCCAAAGTTTGCGCGGCGTTTTTTTGTGGAAATCCCATGCTCCCATCTTTCTTTCCGCAAGACCGCCGAAGGTACTTGTCGAACTCCCGCAGCGGAAAGCGGATCGGCCCCGCCCCGGCAAGCTGCCGCTCAAAGGCATCAACCGCCTCGGCCACGTCGCACCCAGGGCAAGCCGCAAGTGCCCGCTGGAACTCGAAATCCTTCACCCGCTGGCAATCTGCATGAGACGCCCGGAACCGCTCGAAAAGATCATGGGGAAACCCAGCCGGGGCGGGGGGAGAACCTTTTCCTTCTTCCTTATTGTACCCTTCTTCATCTATAGATTCTGGGGGTTGTGGCTCTCCTGAAGCATTCGTGAAGCGTTCCGTGTGGCTCTCGTAGTTCTCCGGGTTCTGGAATCGCCAATAATTGCAGACCGAAACAATAAGTCCGCGTGTGGTTCTCCTTGTGGCAATCATCCCGGCTTTCTTGAGGTACTTCATTGCGTTTTCGCATTGGCTCTTCGTGTAGCCCTGTTTCCGCCAGCCCACCATCCAATGCAAGGCATCCCGGATTTCCCCATAACTCGTAAGCAGCTCGCCTCGCTTCAAGTGCCTGCCGTCCTGCCAGAATGCTTTCCGCAACAGGAAATCCCATATCTCCCGAACGTGGGGCGGAGCGTGGGCAATCGCGCTTCCCTCGATGCAACGCGCCTTGAGATAGTAACCGCCCCGGATCGGTTCACTCATGGACGCCCGCCTTCCGCGCCGCTGGCCGCACGCTCAACGAACAGGGCCGAAGACGATACGTTGGTCTTCTTGATCCCCGCCGCGCTCATATCGCCTGTTCTGGACATCTTGCATCCCATCCCTGAAACTCCTTTTTGTTTCGGCGTCCCGGCGGAAAAACCCATTCGGAACACCGTGCTTCCCCTTTTTATCATTGCTATTGATTGATTCTTTTGAAGTAAAAAGAATAATTTCCCGTCTGATTCCCTAAAAAACGCGCCGCGCCAACCGAGCCCAGCCTTACTCAGTCGCCAGCAGCTCCAGCGCAATCCGTCGGACCTCGGCCACGTCAGAGGGCGTGAGCCACGCCTTGTAGGAGAAATCCTCGGTCACTCGATCAATGCCCGCCCGTGTTGAGATTTGCTCTCGCTCGACTTCGTATGTGCCACGCAGTCCACACGGAACCAGAATCGCTTCCCGCTCCGCATCATACCTGATCTTCCTGTTCATCTCTGCTCCTTCCGGGGATCGCCCCCATTCGTTCAACCGCTCAACTCACTTTCGGGAATCCGCACCAGCCGACCCCGCCGAACAAATTTGATCTCACCCGTGGCAATCCACCGCTGTACGCTTCGCGTTGTGCAGCCGAAACGTTTCGCGAACTCGTTAATTGTTAGAAGGCGCACGGGTTGCCCGTTCAGGCTGGGAGCGTTGGCCTTGCCGTCAAGAACAGCCAGGGCAAGCGGTATGCTGTCCGGCTTAACGCTTGGATCGGCGGCCAGCAGGGTTGAAACAGCGGATCGGGTTCCGGCGTTCACTTAGCACCGCCTTCACCCGTCATCAGTTTGGGGAACAACTCAGAAACAGAAACCCCCAAAACGGAAGCCAGTGCCTCACCCTGCTCAGGGTTTGGGGTCTTGCGGCCTGTGACAAGCCGGGTGATATCGTGTTCACTAAGTTGAAACTCAGAGGGCAGCCGCTTGTTGCATTCGAGCGCAGCCGCCCAATGAGTCAGATCAGATTCCACAAGAGCCAATTTCAATCTTTTTCGGTGCATCGCATTCCTCCGCATAATCAATTTGCTTGCCCATTTATACGCGCTGGCGGCTTGGACATTGGGTTGCATGTCCACGCCTGAAACACAAAAGCCCCGAAGGAATTGACCTTCGAGGCTGATAAATAGTTTTTGGACATGCTCCGACATGTCCGCTTTGTAGATTTTCAATTCAGTTAAACACGCCTGTACATATCCTTTTTATCTGTTTTGTTGAAAGTAAGAGCGTTGGGTTCAAGCCCATCCCCCCAACTTCCTTTGCTCTCTTCATATAGGTATGCGTTAGAGAAGCTGCATTCCTACCCCTTCCGTCAGTAACGCATTTATTGTAAAAGCGCTTCATTTCATCCTCTTGCTTGGGGGTTAGCTTTTTCTTTTCCCGGTCGGCCTGCAACTGTGCGGGTGTTCTTTTCTTAGCATTTATCTCGGCCTCTATCCGCACGACCTCCACCCGCTTTTCGATAATCACGCGCTCCTGCTCATCGGGTTTTACAAGCTCGAACAATTCGGCATCGCGCCCGCAATGGATGCAGCCTTCAATCTTTTCGACCAGCCATTTCCTGCCGTCCGCAAACTCTGCAATGAAGCGCACCCGTTCAAGAATGTTTCGCCGGGCGGCATCGTTGAACATTTCGCCCTTCACAAATGGAACGGATTCCATCACCCGCTCGGCAATATCCGCCCCGGTCAACTCCTTCACCTTTGCAACCACACGCCGAAGGACGGATTCGCCTATGTCCGGATTCATACGGTTGCCGCTGCAAACATCATCCCGGATAAAGTCGTAAAGCTCCTTGAGGGTTTCGACCTCAATGGCCTCCACACCATACCCGGCCAGCACGGCCCGCAGCTCTTCCAGCCGTTCCACCTCGTTCTCTTTTTCCCGCTCGGCCTTCGCCTTCTCAATCCAAGACCGCCAACGCTGTTCGATCTTTTTTCGCTCGGCATCAACCAATGCGCGTTCGCGTAAAAGCTCGGAGTCCTTCTGCATCTCTTCCACTTTGGCCAATACCGTATCAGATATCTTTTGCCGGGCGGATTCTTCGCCAAGCAAGATCAGTTCTTTTTCCTCTGTCTCCCGGTTGTCCTCCCACTTGGCAAGGCCAGCATTCAACCATTGCCTGTTTTGCTCTTCATGCGCCTCGCGGCGGGCTTCTTCAAACTGCTTGATCGCTGGAAGGCTCTGCCTTGTCTTCCAATAATTCAGACTCGCTTTAACGAAACCCCGAATAATCCATTCCCAGTTTCGATCTATATGCACATTCGCCGAAGCGACGCGCCCGACCGTCCAGCCGAAATCAATACCCGCAAGCACGGGTGCAATCCGCTCCGGGGGGAGGTGCATATCGGGAGCAGGGGCATCCGCCGTTTGATACGGCACAACCACCAGCGTTTTGCCTCTGTCCATCACCAGTCGCCAGACCGTGCCGGCCAACGTGTCCCGCTGGCTCCAATAGGTCAGCACCGCCCCGAAATGAAACCCATCCCATTCAACTATCGGAAACTCCCGATCCATCACAGCACCGCCTTTCATTCACCCTGCACATGGATTTCCGGCAACCCAAAATGCTGCCCGTCTTTTTTCTGCTCCCAACTCATCAGGCGCACCGCCACCCGTTTTGCATCCTTGGCAGTTGGGAAGTCGATCCAGTTGTAGAAGTCACGAAGCCACCCGGCAACAGGCTCTTCCATATCGGGCATGTTGGAAAGAAGGTAGTCGTTTAGAAATTCCGTTGGCTCGATCTCAAGCATGTTCGCACCGAACAAAAGGAGCCGATAGTTTTCTTCCGTCAATTCGATTTTCATTACTGCACCTTTCCTTTCTGTTTTGGTTCCCCTCGTTTCAGCAGCTCTATTTTGATGTGTTTCCAGTTCTTGGAATTCAATTCCTCGGCCAGTTCTACCGCCCACGGCGGGAGCGGTTCGGGCAAAACCTCAAAATCGGCATCCACGATGTTTGACGGCATGGCAAGCGCGGCCTGCTTCGCCGCCTCTTCGCCGATATGTTCATAATGCTGTAGCATTGCAGGTGACCCATGGCCAACGACGGCCTGCACCACACCCCGCGCCGTTCCGCGTTCGGCATGGATGGAAACGAACGTATGCCGCAAGGAATGGAAACCCACTTCCACCACAGCCCGCTTTCCGGTCGATTCCTCGATGTATTCGCCGGGTATGTTTGGATTTGGTTTGACCTGTGTGCCCGTGCCTTCCTTGTGCGTATTGATTCCCAGCTTGCGGAAGTGCGCTTGAATGGCGTTGGTGATAACCGACTTCCGAATGCTCTTTCCTTCCTCGTTGGTGAATGTGTAGAGCGCGGCGTGTTCGGGCAGCACAAAGCCCTTGCGTTTGTTGGGCGGGGTTTCGGCCAGCTTCTTGAACAGGGCGGGCGGTATGCCGATCTTGACGGGCTTCGCGCCCCGGCTCCGGGTCTTGTTCGGAACCCGCGAAATCAATCCCCGGTCAAGATCCACCTCGCCCCATTTCAACGTGCAGCAATCGCCCAGCCGCAACCCGGTAAAGGTTCCAAGGTAGAACAGCGTTTGCAGCTCGCCCGTAGCCGATTCCAGAATGGCTTTCAGTTCGGCAAGCGTCAACTCCCGCCGGGCATTGGGCCTTAGCTTCTTGTGGCCGATCCCCTCGAACGGATTCACCTTGAAGCGGGCGAGTTCCGTCAGCACCTTGCAAAACAGCTTCAGGAAGTTCATGCGCTTGTTGTAGGTATTCGGGCTTACCTTCGTCCGCGTCAACTCGGTTGCATACTCACGCGCCATTTGCGGCGTAATTTCACGAAGGTATTCCGGCGCGGGATTTTTTTCACGAAGCCAGCTTTTAAACTTCAACCAATGCACCCCGTAGCTTCGCAGGGTTTCCTGTCCACTGTCTGGGCGGTCTGGGCTGGATAGATACGCTTCCCAAGCATCGGCCAGCGTCAAAGGCGGGTTGGCTTCCTCGTTTGCCAGGGCTTCGGCCTCTTCCGCCGCCTCAAGCCTTGCTTTCACAAACCGCAGTTGGTCGGCCTTATCTTTTGCCAACAGCGGTTCAAGGATTCGCGTTCGTGCAGCTTCGGCCTCTGTGCGCTTCGTAATCGGCAAACCTTTTTCATCCAGCAGCCGGACCCGCACCCGCTTTCCGTTCACGGAGTATTGCAGCCAGAAGTCACCCACCTTGGAATCGGCGGAATATTCCTTGCCGCTGCCGTCGCGCCGATACAGCCGCCCGGCTCCCCGTTTGCTTCGTGTCTTTCTCGTGTCGTCTGTTTTCATCTTGTGGCACACCTTAGCCACAATTAAGCCACGAAGCAACCGATTTAAGCCACGATTAGCCACGAACAGGAAAATGAAACCCACCAAATGAACAGGGGTTTTTACAGGGAAAGCACCGTAAGTGCTTGAATTTAAAGGGAAATTGGCGGAAAGGGGGGGATTCGAACCCCCGGTACCGCGGTTGCAGTACAACGGATTAGCAATCCATCGCCTTAAGCCACTCAGCCACCTTTCCGCACTAAAATGAGGGGGGAAGATAGTTAACCGCCCTACCCTTTGCAAGCGGTTTTTAGAAGGAAACAAAAACCAATTTGGGGGCTTTCGCCAAATCCCTGGGAACATATGCGCAGCTCGGAGCTGTCAGATGTCAGAAGCCTCAGCACCCAAAGCGTTAGTGCTTTCATGCGGCATAGGGTTCTTTCGTAAATTCTGGAAGCTGCCGGGGTTGAGTATTCTGAAAAGGGGATAAAGGTTGATAAGTATCTGCGTACTACCAAAAAGCATATTTACGCGATTGGCGACTGCAATGGGTACCACTTTTTCAGCCATGCCGCGATGCATCAGGGAATGATCGCTTTAATGAATACCATGATGCCTGGCCCGATGAAGATGGATTTTCGCAAGTTCGTCGTCCCCTCCACTATTTTTACCGAGCCGCAGATCTCGCAGGTTGGGGCCAGCGAAGCCGAGCTGAAGAACAAAGGGATCAAATACGAAACCCATATTGTCCGCTACGACGGCTACGGAGCGGCCATCGCCGAAGATGTTGATAAAGGCTATGTAAAGGTATTTTGCAGTTCAGCCGGTCGCATTTACGGAGTCGTTATTGTAGGAGAGGGTTCAGGCGAAATGATCAACCAATGGGCTTTGGCGATTCAGAACAAGATTCGGATGCACAAAATCATGATGCTCCAACACTCATTCCCGACGATGGGCTTCTTGAGCAAGAGAGTAACCGAAACCTGGATGATGGCAAAAACGAACTCGCCGCTTCTCCAGAAAATGTGCAAATGGATGTTTTAAGCAGTTGAGACTCGGTCTTGTATCAAGTTTCGTTGGCTCCTTCTTCTTACGAAGGATTTGGCCGCAGCGGCGTACGAACATTCACGGGATAACCCGAAAGTTTTCGCGCAAGCGCGGCCTTCAGCAGAGGAACTCCGCCGGCACTGAACGAAGTGCTGTATGCACGGATTTCTTCCTGAAGCAGCGCCGCTTCAGCTATTTTTGCATCTACCACCAAGGTTTCCATCGCTGAGTAAAGTTCAGGTCGGACATTGGCGGTGGCCGAAACAAAACCTGCCGCGCCCATCTGAACCGGCTCATATACATTTGTACTGCTGCCGATAAAATAGCGCGGGGTATGCGGCATGAGCGAAAGGTCCTGCGCTGAGTCCTTCATTGCAAAATGCGGCACCGACTTCAAAATCTCCGGCGTAATCGGATTCCCGGTATGTTTTGGAAAGTTGTAGAGAATAAACGGCAGATCCGTTTCCGCCTCGAGCGCGCAGAAATAATCAATAAGGCCTTCGGCGCACAGCCCCGCCGGATAAATCGGCGGCAACGCCGCCACAGCGTCCGCGCCATATTCTGCCGCCCATGCCATTTCTTCCTTATTCTGTGCCAGCCCGATTCCGCCGACATGAAGCACAATCAGTCTAGGGAAATAGCGGCGCGCAACCTTGAGCAACGTCTTCCGCTCTTCCGGAAGCAGCGAATAAAACTCCGCTGTTGTTCCGTTCACCATGATGCGGCGCACCCCGTGCTGCGCCAAAAACTCCAGATGGCGGATAAACGCACGTTGATCGATCTCGCCCGCATTGTCGAATGGAGTAAGCACCGGGACAATCAGTCCCTTAACTATTTTTGCATCCGCACCAAGATGCCCATTTTCCGGAAAAACAAAACCTGCTTCGCAATCTTTACTCATCAATGTTTCCCCATCTCTCCCACTGACTAAGCGGCTGCGTTTCCTGTCCCCATCAAAAAACTCATCCCCGCTGCGGAGCCGTTTCGCGCCGACTGCGGATGCGGGGCGGTCGTTGGCCGCCGGAGTGTCTCGCGCGACCCGACGCATTGACCGTAACCTTACCGCGATCCTGACGCACCTTCGGCCCCGGCTTGGCATCGGCACCAACCGCATTCATCGCGCGGTCGCAATGCAGCGCGTGCTCGACATCCACCGGGATGGCAGTTCGGATCAGTTTTTCAATTGCACGCAGATAATCGCGTTCCGGCGCACTGCAAAAAGAGATGGCATCGCCGTCCGCCCCGGCGCGCGCAGTACGTCCAATGCGGTGGACATAGGTTTCCGGCTCCACGGGCATATCAAAATTAATGACGTGCGAAATGCCGTCCACATCGATTCCCCGTGCCGCAATATCGGTGGCAATCAGCGCGCGTACGTGGCCCGCCTTAAAATCGGCCAGCGCCTTCGTGCGAGCGGACTGGCTCTTATTTCCATGAATCGCAGCGGAGCAAATCCCCGCACCTTCCAGTTTACGCGCGACCTTATTGGCCACATGCTTCATCTGCGTGAAAATAATTACGCGCTCCATCTTTTTACGCGACATGATTGAGATCAGCAGCTCTTCCTTATTGCCCTTATCAACGAACAGTACTTTCTGACCGATCCGCTCCACGGCGGGCTTTTCCGGCTCAATCGTAACATGTTCCGGATTATGCACCAGCGTACGCGCCAGCTCGATCACGTTGGGCTCCATGGTAGCGGAATAAAACAACGACTGACGTTTTTTCGGCAGTCGAGCAATAATCTTTTTGATGTCGTGGATAAATCCCATATCGAGCATGCGATCCGCTTCATCGAGGACAAAAATTTCTATCTCCGCCAGATCAACGTACTTCTGATTGATCAAATCCAGCAAACGGCCCGGCGTTGCCACCAGCACATCGACTCCGCGGCGCACCGCTTGAACCTGGGGATGTTGCCCTACTCCACCAAAAATCACGGTATGGGTGGTTTTCGTGTGTTTACCATACTTGGCCATACTCTCGCCGATCTGTGCCGCCAGCTCACGCGTAGGTGCAAGAATAAGCACACGCGGTCGGCCCGACTTCGGCATCCGCCGGTTATTCTGCAAATGCTGCAGAATCGGCAGCGAAAACGCGGCCGTTTTTCCGGTTCCGGTCTGCGCACACCCGAGCATATCGCGTCCGTCCAGTAGTGCAGGGATGGATTGTTCTTGGATGGGAGATGGAGTGTGATACCCCGCGTCGCTCACTGCACGGGCAATTTCAGGCAACAACAGGCCAAAGACGCCCCGCAGGTCGTTTTCTTTCTTCATTATGATTTTTTCCTTCCGGCAACTATTTATTTTTCTGCTCGCCGCCGGTGGAGTGAAGAAAAAGATGAGGACCACAGAATGCAGTCCCTCCGTAAAGGGCTGGGGTTCTATAGACTATGCCTTCGGCTGTCAAGAGTGCGCCCGATCTTTTTGATTTTTCTAATCGGCCAATTCCTTGAGAAATCCATCCATTGGAACGATTTTGGTCGTGCTACTGTCAGGCGCGTAAGATATAAGTCAATTCAACTTGAGAGTGCCTTTACAATGAAATAATTTGGAAGCACATACGATATAATGAACAAAAAGCAAAAAATCCTGATTAGCGACGCCGATAAGGAAATCAGCGAACACGAACCGGAACTGGAAGCCATTTATAATAATGCTCCGATCATTTTACTGCTCATTGACCAACATGGTGTCGTCAGGAAAGCAAACTGCGACGGCGATTCCGCTGCGACTAAACACTTGGCAGAAACGAGCGGCCTTCAGCCCGGCCAGGTGCTCCATTGCCTGAACTCTATGCTCGATCCCAAGGGATGCGGACACGCCAAGGTCTGTAAACAATGCACCATCCGACGCACAATTAGGCATACCCTCAAAACCGGAGAAAATCAGCAGGGCATTGAAGCCATCGTTCCGGCGGACTCCAACGCCCCTGATCGATCTGTTTTTCTGATCTCCACATCGCACCTTGTCTTACAAAATGGACCGCATGTGCTGGTCGCGCTGCTCGATATAACCCCACGTAAAAATGCTGAATTAGCGCTTCGGGACGAAAAAGACAGAGTGCAGCAATATTTGGATGTTGCCGACGTGATGCTTCTTGCCATCGACCGCGAAGGCATCGTCACCATGATTAATCAAAAGGGGGCCGAAATTCTGGAGTATCCCATTGAGGAAATCGTGGGAAAAAACTGGTTTGATTTCTTTCTCTCCCCTGAGTGCCGTATCGAACTGATGACGGTCTCCAGAAGCCTGCTCGAAGGCGATGAAACGGCAAATGAGTATCATGAAATCACCGTCTGTACGAAAAGCGGGGGCCAACGCCTGCTCGCATGCCACTGCGTGCCGCTGCGCAACGTGAAGGGCGACATTATCGGCTACCTCACCTCCGGCGAAGATATTACCGAAAAGCGAAAACTCGAAGAACAACTCCGGCTTTCACAACACCTTGAATCCATTGGAACCCTTGCCGGAGGAGTGGCGCACGATTTTAATAATCTGCTGATGGGCATCGACGGCTATGTATACCTCCTCCGCGAAAATCTGGGGTCCGAAAAACCAGAAGCCTATCTGGACGAAATCTCCAAATGCGTTGAAAGTGCCGCTCGGCTCAGCCGACAGTTGCTCGCATTCGCACGCAAAGAGCCGATCAGACCGAAAATACTTAACCTGAATCATAACATTGAGCGTATGCTCAAGCTGCTCCAACGACTGATTGGGGAAGACATCGAACTTTCTTGGAAACCCGACGAATCCCTGTGGCCGGTAAAACTCGACCCCGGACAAATCGATCAAATCCTCGCCAACCTGTGTGTGAACGCCCGTGATGCCATTGGAGGCATAGGCCGAATCACCATCACAACCTCCAACCAAATCATCGAAAAGGCAGAAGCGTTTTTCCCCCATATTAAGCCGGGGTACTATGTCACCATGACCATCAGCGATAACGGGTGCGGGATGAACTTGGAAACGCAGAAACACATTTTTGAACCCTTCTTTACCAGCAAAGAAGTCGGAAAAGGAACCGGCTTGGGTCTGGCAACGGTTTATGGAATCGTCAAACAAAACAATGGATACATCTACGTAAAAAGTGATCCCGGCGTTGGAACCACCTTTAATATCTATCTCCCAAGCACTGAACAGGACGATTCCATAGCAAGGGAGACAGAAAAACCCGGAAGCACCGGCACCGAAAAAATACTGCTTGTGGAAGACGATGCGGGGGTCCGCAGAATTACAAAAACCCACCTGATTCGACTGGGATATTGCGTTATTGAGGCCGAACACCCGAAAGATGCGTTGAAGCTGGCTTCCGACAGCCCGGATATCGACCTGCTCCTGACTGATGTGGTGATGCCGGAACTCGGCGGACGCGAACTCTCCCAGCAGGTTGCCAAACTCCTCCCTGAAGCAAAAATCCTGTTTATGTCCGGTTATACCGACGATATCATCGCAAGCCACGGGATTCTGAACGACGGTATTCACCTGCTCAACAAACCTTTCTCGCGAGACCAACTGGCACAGAAACTCAGAGAGTTGCTTGATGAATAGGAGCACAGAAAGACAACCCTTATGAAAATTTCCGGACTCCTTTTTCTCGGCTCACTCTTCCCCATCCTTGCCTCTGCGGCGCTGGACGACCATGGGGAACAGGCTCCTGCAGTCAGCAGCACACAGGCGTTGCTCGGTGCCATTGAACTCAGAGATCTCAAATTCGACATCAGCGACAGCGCCACACCGACGCAGACCGATTTCTCCCTGCTGCCGCAGCTCGGCGGCGCATGGGGAACCGCGCCGCGCGGAGACCGCTTCCAGTATGGACTCGAGGCCTCCTTCCTCCTTGGCGCAAGGGTGGACAAGCTCAACTACCTTTATGCCGGCGGCGGTGGATTGCGCATCAGTCTCTCCACCTCCCTTTGGCTGTTTGATCTGGCCGGCGGTGCGTATGCAAACCTCTATCTGGACGACGGCAGAAAGATCCGTATTTATGCCGCAGCCGGACCGCAACTGATGTACATCACCTACCGCGAAAACCGAAACTTCAGCGACGGCTCCGACAGCACCTCCTCTTCGGACAGCGCCTTCGGCGCAGGGGCCTACGCCCGAGCCGGTATCGAATTCAGATTGGACAACGCCGGCATGGTGGGCCTCGGCGTTCGCAACACGTGGAGCTGGATGGATTTCCACGATGCCAACCATTCATCGCATCTCGACGGAATCGCTGTGTTTGCCACCTACACCCTTGGATTCTGAGCGGTTTTCATTTCACAGTCGCCGATCAAGAACGTATCTTGTTGCGCCATGAAAAAGAACGAACAGATGCTCCACTGCACCCGACGGCGCAAAGAGATGAGCATGAATTGGCCGGACACGCCCTTCAATATGGTCTTGGTCGAGCCCTCCATTCCTCCGAACACCGGAAATATTTCGCGCCTCTGCGCCGCCACTGGATCGGTCTTACATCTGATCGAACCACTTGGCTTCGACCTCTCGGAAAGACGACTGCGCCGCGCCGGACTCGATTACTGGAAATCAGTCAAACTGCACATCTGGCCCAACTTCGACACCTTCCTCCAAAACAACCCCGGCGGACAAAAATGGTTTTTCAGCACCGGCGGAACACAAAACTTTTTCGAGGTTGAATATACCCCGGGCGACTATCTCATCTTCGGTAACGAAACCGTTGGACTCCCCGACGAGCTCCTCGCTCAGCACAAAGAAAACAGCTGCAACATCCCTATCCAACTCGACCACGTGCGCTCGCTCAACCTCTCAAACTGCGCCGCCATCGCACTCTACGAAGCCCTCCGCCAAACCGGACTCAACTAATCCTGGAGCATTTACCTTAACCCTGTTCGGGGTCGGCACATTTTCTGGAGAGCACCGTTCTCTGCGAAAAGGTTCGTTCGGAAATCCGAGACATGAAGAGCAGGCTTGGAGACCGGAAAGAAAACAATAGAAGATCAAAGACAAAACAGACACAACCTCCAAGACCACCATCACTCCATCTCCTTATTCTGTCCGTTCTGTCTTTTATCTACTCTGGCCCGATAAAGCCGCTCAGAAAACCCACCACCCTTTTCAAAATCCTCTGCCTGACGAGCCAACAGCTTTTCGACTAAATAATGTGCCTGCGCAGATAGCACCGCTCCCAGATTCGCCGCCCGCTCCTCGTGGCATTGCAGTTGCCCCGGACGATTCACCCACGCCGCCGCATCCGCCAAAGTTTCAGGATAGAGTCGCCGCGCCTCAGCAAACAGTTCCGCATTATCCGTCTCCCACAACGACAGGCCTTTGCGTTGCAAGTGCTTTTTATAATCCTTATGCAGTTCTCCCAAACTCCCTCGGGCCACATTAGTTAAATTGAGCTCCAGCTTCTTCGTCGTTGCACTCAATTCACTACCCTCGCGAATATTCTGAAAACCGCTACGGGCCGCCTGAACCATTTGGTCGTGGTGCCGATCCGACACCGGAACATACCGCTCGCAAAACCGACAGGTATAATCATAGCAAAGCTCTGCAAGGCGATACGCCTTCAGGTTTCTAAATCCGCTGTGTTTCCCGAAAATACGTTCCGAAGACTCCGAACTCAACACATGCCGCTTCTTCTCCATATGCTCTCCAATCGGTTTTGTCCTGTCTGTCCGTCTCCTTCCAATAAGGACTTTATACCAACATCATCATACCAAAGGAACAACCTTATGCTTCTTCCTTGAACAAGCCGCTCTGCTGTGCCCTTATCTTCCGCTCCCATGGATACGAAGGAAACAAAAGAAATTCTGCATACGGTAAAAAAGTCGCTCGATGGCGTTTTGCTGCGCGATCGTGCGCAGTTGAATTCGCTGATGCAGCGGGTCCGGCAGCGTATCCGCGAGCAGAAGCCGACCGATCAGATTGTGGAAAAGCTGATAGCCGCGCATATTTCAGCGCTGCAGCGCGCACAAAAACGCGCGGATCAAAAACTTACGCTGGACTATCCGGAGATGCTTCCAATCTCGGGGCGGCGCGACGACATCCGCAAACTGATTGAGGAAAATCAGGTGGTGATTGTCTGCGGCACAACGGGTTCAGGAAAAACCACGCAGCTGCCGAAGATGGTGCTGGAGGCCGGAGCGGGAAAAACCGGGCGTATCGGCATTACCCAACCGCGCAGACTGGCGGCAACGGGCATGGCGCGACGTGTGGCGGAGGAGATGCAAACGGACTATGGCCGGGGCGTCGGCTGTCAGGTGCGTTTTGACGATCAAACCTGCGACGAGACGATCATTAAATTTATGACCGACGGCATTCTGCTGGCGGAAACCCAGCACGACCGTCACCTGCTTCAATACGACTGCATCGTCATCGACGAAGCGCACGAGCGCAGCCTCAACATTGACTTTCTGCTCGGCTATCTGAAAACGCTGATGCCGGTGCGCCCCGACCTTAAAATTGTGATCAGCTCCGCGACGCTCGATGCCGAAGCGTTTTCCGCCTTTTTTGACGATGCGCCGGTGATCGGCGTGGAAGGCCGAACCTATCCGGTGGAAGATTTTTTCCTGCCGCCGGGTAAGGACGAGGATCTGGAGAATCATATCCTGCGCGCACTGCGCTGGATTTCGGACGTGGATGATCAGGGCGACGTGCTGGTCTTTCTTCCGGGCGAGCGCGAGATCCGCGATGCCGCCAAGAAGTTGGAGGGTCAGCGCTGGAAAGAGACGGAGGTGCTGCCGCTGTACGGCCGCCTGAGCATGAGCGAGCAGCAACGCGTTTTTAAGGTCGGCGGTCGGCGGCGCATTATTTTGGCGACCAATGTGGCGGAGACCTCGATCACCATTCCGGGCATCCACTATGTAATTGATTCGGGGCTGGTGCGCCTCAGCCGCTATAACCCGCGCACGCAGGTGCAGGGATTACAGATTGAGCAGGTATCGCAGGCCAGCGCGCGTCAGCGACGCGGGCGATGCGGCCGTATCACCGACGGCATCTGCATCTATCTGTACGATCAGGAAACGCTTGAAAACAGCCCCGCCTACACCGACCCCGAAATCCGGCGCACCTCGCTGGCGGGCGTTATTCTCCAAATGGACCTGCTCGGCCTTCCTCCCATCGACCGCTTTCCGCTGATTGATCCGCCACAGAGCTCGCTCATCAACGAAGGCTACCGAACGCTTCAGGACATTGGCGCGATCGACGAGGAACGTCGGCTGACGCCCCTCGGTCGAGAGATTTCGCGTTTCCCGATCGACCCGCACTTGGCGCGCATGGTGGTGCAGGCGCGCAAGGAAGGCGTGCTTAACGAAGTATTGATCCTGACCGCGTTTCTCTCGATTCAGGATGTTCGTGAGCGCCCCGCCGAAAAAGCCGAGGCCGCCGACCTGGCGCATAAAAAGTGGCTGGACCCGAAATCGGACTTTATCGCCGTGCTGAACCTATGGAACTTTCTGGAGCAGGAAGGTAAATCGCACGGACAGCTTCGCAAACTTTGCCAAACCCACTTTGTCAACTACCGCCGCGTCATCGAATGGCGCAATCTCTATCAGGACCTGCGCCAAACCGTCCGCGATCTTAAGTGGAAAATTGTAGACGGAGCTTCCAGCTCCGTTGTGCACCCCAAGTCCACCTCCCGCAAAACCACAACGAAGCAGGATGCTTCGTCTACGTTCGACCTGATTCACCGCAGCCTGCTGGCGGGGCTTCCGGCCAATATTGGTCTTAAGGGCGAAGAGCGGGAGCTGCAGGGCGCGCGCGGGCGTAAGTTTTTTATCTTCCCCGGCTCGGCGCTGTTTAAAAAACCGCCGGAGTGGGTCATGACCTTCGCGCTCGTGGAAACAACCAAAGTGTACGCGCGCATTGTTGCGGAAATTCAACCGGAATGGGTGGTTTCGGTTGCGCCGCACCTCTGCAAATCGGTTTATACCAAACCGGAATGGAATCCAGAAAAGGGCTTTGTCTACGCGAAGGAGTCGGTCATCTCCGGCGGACTGACGCTGACGCAGGGTAAAAACGTTCATTTCGGGCCGATCCATCCCGAGGAGGCGCGGAAAATCTTTATTCGCGATGCACTCGTTCCGGGCAATCTGAACACGCACGGCGGCTGGCTTAAACTGCACCAGCGGATGCTCGACGATATTGCATCGCTGGAGGAAAAGCTCCGTCGCCCCGGCGCACTGCTCGACGCCGACGCCATATACGAACACTTTGACCGCATCATTCCCGAGGATGTCTATTCCGTAAAGACGCTCGAACAATGGCTGCACAAAAGCAAACGACGCATCGTCATGAAAATGCAGGATGCCCTCTTCCCGCAATCCGCGCCGATTCGGCATGAGGATTATCCCGACGAGCTGGTTTTTTATGAGGAACCGTTTCAGCTCATCTACACCTTTGATCCCGGCGAAAAGCTTGACGGCATCGGCATTGTCTGCCCGTCCAACAAACTGGCCTTTCTGCCCGACTGGGCACCGGACTGGTTGGTTCCCGGCTGGCTGGAAGAAAAGGTGAACCGCCTCCTGCGCACCCTGCCGAAAAACCTGCAAACCGTGATCGCCCCGATCGATCAAACTGCGCACGCCTTCCGTATCGCCTGCTGGAAGCAGGCCGCGGAGAACAAGGGCCTGCTGGAAGCAGGCGATACAACTGGCCCGCTGGAAGCGGGCGGTACAACGAGCCTGCTGGAAGCAGGCGGTACAGCAGACCCGCTAGAAGCGGGCGGTACAAGGAGCCCGCTGGAAGCGGGCGGTACGGCGACGGAGGAAAGAAGGGGCCCTACAGGTCCCCTGCTCACCGCCCTATCCCGCTGGCTTCAGAAGGAATTTAAGCTGCCGGTCGATGCCTCCGACTTTGACGAATCCGCGCTGCCCAATTTCCTGCGGATGAAGGTGATTGAAACCCACGGCGATGAGATTGTTAAAATCCACACCTCGGTTTCAGACGAGCACCGACAAAACCTGCAGATGAGCAGCGCGGAGCTGGCCTTGGCTAAATGGACGCTGGCGCCGCAGAAAAAGTGGCCGGGCGATACCCTGCCGGAATTCATTGTCGCCAACGACGCGGCGCAGACACGGGGATATCCGGCGCTGACCGATGAACGGACCGGCGTTGGACGCAAAGCCTTCCTCTGCCCGATCGAGGCGGAGCGATCGCATCA
>JAAYDL010000142.1 GCA_012729265.1 Lentisphaerota bacterium
ATATCTTATGAGTTATTCTGATTTCAAAGAACAAAAAAGCTTCAACTTTCGGACCGCATTTCTCAGCGGCTTTTCCGTTGAAGCGGCGGACAACTTATCAAACCCGTTGATCGAGTCAACCGCTTTTCGTAAAAATATTTTCGAAGAACAACCGGTCAAATCTGGCATTTACCGAACCGGCAAATCCTCTTTTGAACGGGCGGGTCATAGTAGCGATCTGTTTGGATCCCGCAACCCGAAAATCAAATTATTTTCAACACCCGAAATCAACGCTTAATGAGTCTCCTTTATCGAAGGGAAACGGACGGTTGACATCAGCGGCTATCAGCGTGCTTGTCTCGCAGTCGCAGTTTCATTTTCTATATCAGAACCCGCGTTATTCAGATGTATCCAAAGAACAATTTCTGTCCGCTCAGCGGGCAGCAATGTGCATTCCGTTCGTGAACAGGGGGACGGATAGTAGTCAGAATCGGGCTTGCCGCAACCGTTTTTTTGATTTATTTCACTCTTCTCTCACAACCCGCTAATAAAGGGTATTTTGCAGAAGCGGTTTTATGAAAAAACAGCCGTTTAATTTCCGTCGCAGAGGATGCTTCCAGCTTTATCATCCGCCAAATGAAGCCGAAATCGGCTGTGTTTTGGTCTCCAGCCAGGCATTTTCGCCGGCGGTTAGGTGAGGATTCAGGCGCTTACGCACGGTCTGATGATAAGCGTTCAGCCATTCGATTTCGACCGGCGAGAGCCGCTCCAGATGAAGCGGTGCAATATCGATCGGGCAAAGCGTGAGCGTGCGGAAGCGGTAAAAGGTGCCGCATTCGGTTTCGCAGTCTTCTTCAACAACGACCATATTTTCGGTGCGGATGCCGTGGCGTCCCTCTTTATAGACGCCGGGCTCGATGGTCAGAATCATGCCGGGTTCTAACGGCGTGTCGCTACGTTTGTGCTGACTGAAGTTTTGCGGTCCTTCGTGTACGTTGAGATAATAACCCACGCCGTGACCTGTGCCGCATTTATAGTCGAGGCCATGCTCCCAAAGCGGTTGACGGGCGAGCACATCGAGATTATTCCCGGCCGACCCTTTAAGGAAACGCGCACGTGTGAGGCTGATGACGCCTTTGAGCACCAACGTATAATCGGTGCGTTGTTCGTCGGTCAGTTCACCCAGCGCAAATGTGCGGGTAATGTCGGTGGTCCCACCGAGATATTGTCCGCCGGAATCGATCAGATAAAACCCGTGCGGCTGCAGCGCAGCGCAGGTTTCAGGCTTAGGGGAATAATGCATCATCGCACCGTTTGCACCGTAAGCGGAGATGGAGGAAAAACTCAGATCGACGCATTCCGAATTTGTCAGGCGGAACTGCGCCAATTGATTGGACGCGGAGCATTCGGTTACACCGCCCTTCAGCACCGCTTCTTCCAGCCATTTCCAGAAACGCACCATCGCCGCGCCGTCGAGCTCCTGCACGCGACTCCAGTTTTTCAGCTCGGTCTCATTTTTCCGCGCCTTGGGCAGTGCGGTCAGTTCTTTTCCGGTGACTACCTTACAGGCTACACTCGCGTGCAGCCCAGCGCTGACGCGCTCATCGCACAAATAGAGCGACCGCTCCTTCGGCAGCGCTTTGAGCGTTGACCAAATCGCGTCGTACGGGGCCCACTCCACGCCATCGGCTTCCAGTACACTGCGGACCTCCTCCGTCAACTTGGATTCATCAACAAACAGAACCGCCCGCTCCTTTTCTACCAACGCATACGCAGTGAGCACCGGACACATCGGCACATCGCTGCCCCGGAGATTAAACAGCCAAGCAATATCGTAGAGCGAAGAGAGCAGATAAAGCTCCGCCTTCTTTTCCACCATCGCCTCGCGGATTTCCTTCAGCTTGTCAGCGACGGTGCGCCCGGCATATTCCATCGGATGCACCTTGGCCGGCTGCACAGAGAGCGCCGGGCGATCCAGCCATAAACCGGAGATCAGATCGAGATGAGTGACCAGCCGGATCTTTTTCGCGCGGAACGTCCTTTTCCACTTTTCGGCCATCGATGTTGTGATCAACCGTCCATCCACCCCCACCCTGCCGCCCTCAGGCACATTATCGAAAAGCCAATCGACCAGCTCCGGCACTCCGGGCATCTGCATTTTAAAAAGGTCGATGCCGGAACCCGCCAGCTCCTGTGCGGCCTGAATAAAGTACCGCCCGTCCGTCCAGAGTCCGGCGGAGCTGGACATGACGGCGACTGCACCGGCGGACCCAGTGAACCCGCTGATCCAGGCGCGGCATTTCCAGTGTTCGGCCACATATTCGCTTTGGTGCAGGTCGGCACTGGGCACCACATACGCATCCACGCCGTGTTTTTCCATCTCGGCCCGCAGACTTTTCAGCCGTTTACCCACCTGATTGCTCATGATCCATTCTCCAACCGGAACACTCAGTCACCCAGCGTCTCCGGAATTTCCCGATAAAACATAATCAAAATTACCGCAACTCCGATCACCTCCGAAGCCACCGCCTTAAATGCCGGACCGGGCCCGACCTGCCATGCACAAATCGCGAATGAAAGTCCCACCACAAAAACCAGTCCGAGCGTAAAGATAAAGGTAATGCTGATCGGATCCTGCCAACTTTCCCGCAGATAGCGCAGCCAGCCGAAATATTGGTGGCTCATAAAAACAAACAGCGCCAGTGCAAGCCACGAAAACTCAGCAAATACATCCATGATTAGAAAGGCGTCGTATAGTCCGTGAATGGCCACAATGGTTACAAAGGTCTGGAGCAGTTGCTTGAATTCCCGATACATACAGGCACGCGCCAGCGCTAAACCGCCCATGGCCGTGAGCGAGGTATGCACAAAGTTGGCGGTCACAAAACGGCCTACTGCACTGATGCCGAAAGATGCCTCGAAATAGTTTATGTTTTCCTCCACGGCGAAACCCAACCCAACCAATCCGGCCACCGTAAGAATTTCCAAACTGCTCCGCCGCCATAAAAACGGCACCAAGGGCAAAAACAACAGCAGCTTGAGCGCCTCTTCCCGAAACCCGATGCTCATACAATAGAGCAGTTGACCCATCATATCCGGCGGTTCGCTCAGGTCCAACTGATACTCCTGCCAATAGATAAACAGAATCGTGGCATGGGCCGAAAGCGCGCCCAGCAACAACGCCGGAAGCGCCAACTGAACCGGGCGGGCCCGAATAGAAAACGGCCCATTAAAACGAAGCAGAATGCGGCTCCATACCAGTCCGGTCATCAATGCCAACACCACCATTCCCCAATCCACTCGTTCATACGCCGCAGAGATCAGCGTCGAAATCAAGACGGGCCAATCCATATTTGCCAATGCGATCTCCTGCCGAACCATCGGCGTAATAAACGGCGCATATTCGGGATCCTTTTGAAGTTCCTTTATTTTCCCATATTGACTGTGCTCGAGATAAATCCTCACCACACTCCAGCGGGCAGCACTCAGATTAAACAATTCCGCCTCGCGTTTATATGCAGCCACAGCCGCCTCATAACTCAACGGCTCAAAAACCATGCCCTGCGCATAATGTGCACAAGGAAGCGGTTTTTCTGCACTTGCCAACGCCCCAATCTCACGAACTGCAGCAAACTTTTCTGCGTTCGATGTCGATACCGCCCTGAAAAATGCCGAAGCCACCGCATACTCCTCTTTACTAAGCACAGAAATATCTTTCTGCGCAGGAAAACGGATCCCTTCAAATCCCTCGGCGAACCCACCCAAAATCTCCAAATCATCGAGTTTGGCATAAAACGGCTGGGCACCGGACAACACTTCGTCCAAGGCTTTATTAACCGCCCGAACACGTGCATCGTACTGTTCCGATGTTACGCCGAATTCCGACTCGGAATCCATATCCAGTGCATCCGACAACAGCCGCATAACAGGATCGCGACGTGCTTCATTGAGCAGGCTGACTGCGGCTCCCAGCCCGATCATGATCAGCGCAAGCACCAGCGCACTCCGCCAGAGCATCCGTGTACTTCTCGTCCAATAAAACAGTTTGTTTTTATTCATTGATAGCAGAGCTTAAAGCGGTTGCAGCCGTTACTCCAGAGTCTTTTTTTAAAAGTCTATTCGCCAACCTGCCGAGCACAGACGCGCATTTTGAAAAGAAAAACCCCTGAATTGACCCTATCTTTTTCGTGTAATTTTTAATGGCAACGGTTTATGGTCTCGGCCTCGAATTAAGCAGGATTATAGAATGATTGGTATAATCGATTATGGAATGGGGAATCTGGGAAGCGTATCCAACGCATTCCGGTTTCTCAATTTGGACGCGCAGATTATTACGCGTAAGGAAGAGATGGTGCCGTGCCGAGCGATACTGCTTCCGGGCGTTGGCGCATTTGGTGACTGTATGCGGCATTTAGTGGAACATGATTTTGTGGAAGCGATCCGCAACTGGGTGGCGTCAGGAAAACCGATGATGGGTATCTGTCTTGGGCTCCAAGCTTTGTTTAACTCGAGCGAAGAGACCCCCGGCGTGGATGGTTTGGGCATTCTGCCGGGCAGCGTTAAGCGTTTTGATCTTCCGCGAGAACTGAAGGTTCCGCAGATTGGGTGGAACCGAGTGGATGAGGTGCTACCGAATTGCCCCATGTTTGAAGGCATTGAATCGGGCTCGTTTTTTTATTTGGTGCACTCCTTCTATGTCTGCCCGGAAGAGGCATCGGTGGTCGCCGGGAAAACGGAGTATGGAATTGAATACTGCTCCTGCGTGTGGAAAGACAATCTGTTTGCAACACAGTTTCACCCGGAAAAATCGCAGTCTGTCGGACTTCGTATGTTACAAAACTTTGAGGCTTGGGCAAAACAGATGTAAAGTAGAGAATAGTGTGCACAGACTGAGGGGGAAATAGATGAGCTTAAAGGGTAAAATACTCTGGATTCTCTTTGCGACATGGGTCGTTTCATCGGTCATTGCCGGGGCTTGCCTCACGTGCTTGGTTTCGGCCTTCGCCGAAATGTCCGACGGCTCGGGAGCGCATCCGATGGAAATTGCCGGTCCGATTATTCTCTTTCTTCTCGGCGGCATCGGGTTGCTGCTGATCTTCAGTTTCTTCATTAACAAGTACATCGTTATCCCTTCCGTCGAACGCGAGTTTATGGAGAAGGAGCGAACCGTGCTGGCCAAACAGCTTCAGCAGGCACAGAAGATGGAGTCGCTGGGAAAACTGGCCGGCAATATTGCGCACGACTTTAATAACCTGCTGACTATTATCGACGGATATTCCTCCCTGATCGTTGCCAACCCGCAGGAAAACCAAGTTGAACAATATGCTCAGGAGATCGTGGATGCCACACACCGAGCCACCTCGATTACTCGAAAGCTGATGAATTTCAGCCGCAGCGAGCAGGAAAAATCGGCCTTGATTGACCTGAACCATGCGGTCTGTGATGCCGAAAAGATGCTTCTGCGCCTGATCGGCGAAAGAATTACGCTTGCCGTTCAAGTTTCCGGCGAGCCGGTCCTCGTTAAAATAGATCCGCCGCAGGTCGAACAGCTGCTGATGAATCTAGCCGTAAATGCGCGCGATGCGATGCCCCACGGCGGACAAATCCGTATTGGGCTGAAATCCCGATGGATTGCCGACGATGAATGCGGGAAGCCGAGTAGACTTCCGGATGGTCAGTATGCCGAGATTTCATTCCGCGACTCCGGATGCGGCATGGATGAGGAAGTGATGGGACGGATTTTTGAGATATTTTATACCACCAAACAGGAAGAAAACGGATCCGGGCTTGGCCTAGCTATTGTTAAAAGTATCCTTAAAGAACATCACGGCTTTGCGCATGTTGAAAGCGCTCCCGGAAAAGGCGCTCTCTTCTATCTCTACCTGCCGATTGCCGATCAGCCCGAGGCGAACGCCGAAGAAGAAAAACAAAACGATGAGCTGCTCCTGTCCGAGGAAAAGAAAGAAAAACCGGTAGCCGCTCATCATTCCAAAGGCTCCGGAACCATTCTACTGGCGGAAGATGACCCGATTATTCGCGAGTTTGTTGGACAGACACTTACCCAACAGGGTTACACCGTGCTGACCGCAGAAGACGGATGGGAAGGTATTAAAATTGCGCGTACGCACATCGGCGGAATTGATCTGCTCTTTTCTGAGATCGTTATGCCCGGCCTCGGCGGATTGGAGCTGGCGATTGGAATGAAGGAGCTCTTTCCAAAGATCAAGGTTTTATTTATGTCGGGCTGTTCCCTCACCGAGCTGCAGAAGGAAGAGATCCCCGGAAACGCCGTCCTGCTGGAAAAGCCGTTTACAACGGATCTGCTGCTCTCGACGGTGGAAGAGCTGCTTAATCATCCGGGCGCCTGAACCACCAGCCCGCACTCGGCAATCATCTCCAGATCCGCCTCATATTGAGAACCGGCGACGGTCAGATAGTTCCCGGTCATTAGCCCGTTTGCGCCCGCCGCAAAAAGTTCCTTCTGACGAGAACCCAGAATATGGGATCGCCCGCCGCAGACACGAAGCGTTGTGGTGGGCAGCAAATAGCGATACAACGCAATAATACGCAGGGCTTCCTCAGCCGAGAGCGGTTCGTTGCCTGCCATCGGCGTTCCCGGATGCGCATAAAGAAAATTGATCGGCACGCTGTCCACACCCAGTTCGCGCAGTTCAAGCGCAAGATCAATCCGATCCTGCCACCCTTCCCCCAGCCCGAAGAGCCCTCCGGAACAGACCGAAAGTCCGGCCGCCTGTGCCGCTTTTACGGTTTCACAGCGCTGTCGCCAACTCTGGGTGGAACAAACGGAGGGATAATAATTTTCTGAGCTCTCCAGATTATGATGAAACCGCCGAATGCCGGCGGCCTTGAGCCGAGCCAGCTCCTTCGCTTCCAATCGACCCAGCGAAGCGCAAACTGGTGCCGGAGCATGTTTCCCCATACCCTGAACAACCGATTCCAGCTCTCGAAGCTCTGCTCCGGAAAGCTTCCCTCCGCTGGTCACCACGCCGCAAAGGCGACGGCCATCGGCAACAATTTCTTCAATCTGTTGTTTGAGCGCAGCAGGTTCGATGAACGGATAGACTTCAATAGCCGTGGAGTTATGGCCGCTCTGCGAACAAAAGCGGCAATCCATATCGCACTTTCCGCTCTTGGCATTGATGATGGAGCAGAGCTGTACGCGATGGCCGAAATGAGCTTCGCGAATACGAGTTGCGCCGGAAAAAAGCGCTCCCTCGGGGAGCTCAATCAGCGTTTGGGCTTCCGTTTTGGTGCAGCCCGTTCCCCGGACGGCCTGATCTACAATTGTTTTCAACATGAGCGTCCCTGTGTTTAAGTGTCTGGACAGGGTACGGATGCCGCTGAAATTTTAAAGTCTCTTTTTCAATCGTCGGCACAGCGACGCGAATCTCGGCTCACAGAGCCGACCCTACAACCCAACGCCACCGCATAGCGGAGGCGCTACTCCAGCCTGCGCCACTCAGCACAGCCTGCGTTACACGCTGGCTCACTCCGTCGCAAGGCCAGCCGGGCTCTCGCTCCGCAGTTCCGCTCACGCGGCATCGGCGGCTCCGCACGCCGAACGCTCCGCTTGCCTTGTTCCCTCCATGCTCCGCTCGCGTTTCCCTTTTCTTGAGCTCAACAGCCGGCTATCGCTGCAGAACTAGGGGGCGGAAACCGAGGATGTTGAACGTGCTCGACGGGGCGCCGCTGCCGCGATACGCCGACCGACAGTACGAGGCATCGAAGTTCCAAACGCCGCCACGAATCACCCGGCGCGAGCCCGACGACGCCCCCTGCGGATCCACCGCGTTCCCCGATGCATAATTCCAATACCAATCCAAGCACCACTCCCACACGTTTCCGTGCATGTCGTAAAGCCCCCACGCATTGGCCTGCTTTGTCCCCACCGGATGCGTCTTGCTTCCGCTGTTTTCACGATACCACGCCATCGCGTCTAAGTTGCCCGCCTGCCCTGAGCCTGTCGAAGTGGCATAGTCGCCGGTGGTTCCAGCGCGGCAGGCATATTCCCACTGCGCCTCCGTCGGCAGCGTATATTCATACCTCTCCGGCAGACGTCCCGCCTGCTGCTCGATCTCCGTCAGCTTCCGGCAAAATTCCACCGCATCGTCCCAACTTACCCTTTCCACCGGAAGGGTATCGCCCTTAAAGTTTGATGGATTGGAACCCATCACTTGGCGCCACTGCGCCTGCGTGACCTCTGTCTTCGCCAGCCAGAACGGTTTCGTGATCGTCACTTGGTGCACCGGCTTTTCGTCGTCATCCCCGTTTTCCGATCCCATCCTGAACGACCCGGGCTCAATCGGCATAAACTCCATCGAAATCCCGTCGCCCAGATCCACGCTCCAGACGACCATGGTTTCTACGATTTTTTCTTCCTTCGAGCCCTTGTTCAATACCGCGCACCCCGCCGACACCAGCGCCACCGCCATCAACAAACCCATCGCCTTTTTCATCGATCCACCTCGTTTCCTATATTCCCAACTACCCGAAAAGACCACACGTTCAAGTCCTTTGCGCCCTTCTGAACAAGAAGATTATTGTCCATTCTTGTTTTCGCGTTTTTTCGCGTGTTTCGCGGTCAATCCACCCGGTCCTCTTTTTTGGGCCCGCTAAACACGCGAAATAGCGCGAAACAGATTCTCCATTTCCAAACCCACACAGCGCCGTCACCCGGCTCATCGTGTCCTTCTTCGCCCCGCTATCGCCTGGGCGAATCCTGCCGCTCCTCGCCTCTTTTTGCTCCTCCGTTTCAGGGTGCATCTATCTTGCGGACAGACAGACGCGGAAGCCGAGATCGTAGTACCAAAACGACGGGAAGTACCTGTCGCGGCGCGCCGACCGGCAGAACCCGGCATCGGAGTCCCAGCTACCTCCGCGAATAACGCGGAAGGAGCCCGACGACGCCCTCTGGGGATCCACCGCGTTCCCCGATGCATAATCCCCATACCAATCGCTACACCACTCCCACACGTTCCCATGCATGTCGTAGAACCCCCATGCGTTCGGTTGCTTCTGCCCCACCGGATGCGTCTTGTATCCGCTGTTTTCACCATACCACGCTATCGCGTCCAGATTGCCCGCCTGTCCTGAGCCTGTCGAAGTGGCATAGTCGCCGGTGGTTCCGGCGCGGCAGGCATATTCCCACTGCGCCTCCGTCGGCAGCGTATATTCATACCTCTCCGGCAGACGTCCCGCCTGCTGCTCGATCTCCGTCAGCTTTCGGCAAAATTCCATCGCATCGTTCCAGCTCACCCTTTCCACCGGAAGGGTATCATCCCCAAAGTTGGATGGATTAGAACCCATCACCTGCTGCCACTGCGCCTGCGTCACCTCCGTTTTCGCCAACCAGAACGGTTTCGAGATCGTCACTTCGTGCACCGGCTTTTCGTCCGATTCCCCGCTGGTCGAGCCCATCTGGAACGACCCCGCCGCGATCGGCATGAACTCCATCGAAATCCCCCCGCCCAGATCAGCCGTCCAAACCCGTCCCTCCTTCGGAATTTTTTCTTCCTTCGATCCCTCGCATCCTGCTGACACCAGCGCCAGCGCCATCAACAATCCCATCGTCTTTTTCATCCATCCACCTCGTTGCCTTATTTTTCAAGCCGTCCGATGAAGGTTTAAACGGAAGTCGGTCGCTCAGCGACCCACTGTCGCATCGCCTCTTTGGTCTTTTTCCAAGTGGCGGAGGCATCGCGCTCCTTAATGAATTCTTGGAAAAGATGAAAGAAACAGTGGCGGAAAGTTTCAAGCAGGACCATACGCTCCTGAAATTTTCCAACGCGATCAAAGGTTTCGGTCTGCGGGAGTTTAAGGCTGCGGAAGACAAACTCGTCGGCGTCAAAGGTGAACGCCCAAATCTCTTCTCCGCGGACAAACTGAACCTTCGCTTTCTTGAGCTTCTTTCCGCTAAGGAGCGCGGTGCGCGCCTCGGCGCTCAGCATGGGCTCGCCTTTGCGCAACGTAATTTCGTGCGCGCCCTTCCCCTCCATCACAAAGGTCAGCGGGCCCTCCACCATAAATGCAATTTCACCGACCTCGGGCACATGGGCGAGGCCGCCGCGTTTTTCGGAGGAATACCAGAGCCACATCAAAAACTCACGACCGGCGGTTCCGTCGACCATTCCGTCTTCCAGTTCCCCGGAAAAGCTGGCGGGGGCCCAAGCCTGCACATCAATCTGTTCCGTTTTTTCGGCGATGGTTTCGGGGTCGGCGACCTGAGCGGAGCAGCCGGTGGTCTGCATCAGGGTGAGCACAAAGGCGTCCAGCTGTTTTTCGGAGGTGGCGGATGCATAGATCATGTGCGAACGCTGGTCGAAGACAAAATCAATACCCTTGAGCTGCGGCGGCATTTCAGGAAGGAGCCGCTCCTTGACCTGTTTTTTAATTTCCGATCGCGCCTGCTGGTTCAAATATTGCTTGCCCTCCGCCTCCATCACTGCCATTTCTTCAACCGCACATTCAGCAGCCAGCAGCGATGCGGGCACCTTTTTCTTCGCCTGCGTCAGCGTAAGGCGGAGGTAACCGCCGAGAAAGGCCGTCTCTTCCGTGATGTGGCGATCCAGCAAATGACGTCCGGCCACCCAGCCGTGAACTTCTTCCTCGGCCAACGTGTTCAACGGCGGCAGTGCCGATGCGGAAAATTTATCTGTATCTTCCGGTCCCAGATCCCGTGATGCAAAAAACATACGAAAGCTGAGCGATCCTTTTTCAAATCCCATTTTTATACTCCGGTTAAATCAACTGTTTACCAACTCATGGTGACGCCAAGCACAACCGTTGTGGGGCGCGGCCTTAGACCGGGCACGGCCTGAAAATCAGAATCCCACGGGTTGTCCACCTGAAGCGAAAGAAGCAAATTGTCAGCGAAATCGGGAGCATATTGCAAGCCCAGCGAAGCACCGAAGCCAAAATCATCGCTCGTACGCACCGGGTTGTCGCTCTGGAGCTGGAGCGTCTGTTTGAGAAAGAGGCGCAGCTCGGGCGTCATCTGCCACTCTCCGGAAAAGCCCAGCAGGTGTTCCGGATAATCGAGTTCATAAAGGCCCGAATGGACCGAGAAACTATCCTTTACGGCCCATTGATAACAGAGACCGAAGCAAAGATCGTCCGAAGCGCGATAGTTGAGCGCGGCGTCCACACCAACAACATCCAGCGCCCCCAGATCGACCGCAGTCCACGTTGGCGAGGCCGCCGTCAGCTTCACCCAGTCCGCCGCATGATGCTGTCGCCGATTAAAAACCGCAGCGCGCCAGTCGAGCGCGGCAGAAAGATATTGATGGAGGCCCAGCTCGCTGTTCTGCGATTTTTGGAGAGGGATCGCCGCATTTCCCGTACGGTATGGATCGGCATCATAGAGCGTCTGGAAATCGGGCTGCTGAACGGTTTCCGAGTAGGCCGCATAGAACTTCAGGTTATCGGTTGCAAAAAAATCAATGCCCGCCTGCGGCAGCCACTCCGTTGATTCCCCGGTTTGAAATACGCTGTTGAATCCCGCCTTGAGCGTAAAACGCTCGAAGCGCGCTTCCGGCAGCAGCAGTATGGAGCCGCGTGTGCGGTGATGATTCCCTATCGTTCCGTCCGCGCCCTCATGTTCCAAGTCGCCGCGCAGATAAAGCGCAATGTGCTGGATTTCAAGCGTGCGCCCCTCTGCCATAAAGGAGCTCAGATACGACCGAACGCTGCTCGAAAACGCTGACGAGGGAATGCGGTATTCATTATCGAACCGACGAAAAGCGGAGGCGACGCGCATAAAGCTGCCGTCCAGATCGCCGTGCGTTGCGCTCATAAAGAGGAGTGAATCGTCAGCGCGCTCCTCGGCATAGATATTCTGCGGGATGCCGTAATAGCCCTGCGCCCCGAAAATTTTCTGCCGATGGGTGGCGAGCAGGTCAAACTGCCACTCATCGGTAATCTTCTGTAGAACGAGCCCGCCGGAATAGCGGTTAAAGTCGTTCGCGTCATAATCCACCCGCAGCGCTTTTTCGGCATCGATAAATCCCCCCACGCCTGCACTGAAAAACGAGGCCCCCGCTCCGTAGCGCTCCTGCGTTCCGATACGCGCGGTGCTCTGTAGAAAATCTTCCAGAGGCAGAATCCGATACACGGCAGTCCCGACCGGATAGCCCGAACTGTTTTTCAGTCCCGTCCACACCTCCGGTTCGGAGAGCAGATAGATCGGAACGGGCAGATCGGCGTTAAAATGGGCGGAGTACGGCGCTTTCAAATTAAGCCCGTTCAGCGAAATCCCCGTTCCGCCATACCCGCTCGCCCGGATCAAAAGATCCTCCTGCGCCCATCCCTGCGGACGACTCAACAATTCAGGATTTTGAGCAAATGTTCCTGACGACAATGCCACCGAAGCCAGAATGAAGGACCATTTTTTCATCGGCGTGCCTCCTTTTTGAGATTTCTATCGGCAAAATAATTTTGGACAAAATGATTCTGAGCGCCCGCAGAGTTAATCATTTTGTCCATCATCATTTTGTAAAACTCTCCGGCATTGAACATCAATCAAAACAAGGTGCCCGACGGCATGTCGTTTTCGGCATTTTTATCCCACCAGCGCCCCGGCTCAACATCGATATATTTAATGCCTTTGGTCGTCATGCGGTTGCCGCGCGACTTGACCCCTTTAACCGCAATATCGGTCGGCGTAAACTTTTGCTGATTGATGCGCTGGTTTTTCGCGGGCTGGTATTTGACGTAGATTGACTCCGGCGTTCCTTCGACCAACAGCTGGAGCTTCGATTTTTCGCCCTGCGTCAGATAATACTCTTTGTTCATGATCGCGCCGCCGAGCTTGAAGCGCTTGAGATAGGTAATGCGCTGATCGGTATAGACCGCCGTAAACAGCTTTTCGCGGTTGTAGATTTCGCAGCGCTCCAGATGGCTGTCTACAAAAAACTTATCCATCGGCGGAACAACCAGATATTTGCCGTCGGTCCAGATCAGCAGCAGCTTGTCGAGCGACGAACATTCCAAGATGGTCTCACCTTTGACCGCAGTGCCGATGAAGCCGTTTTCATCCTGCTTAATCTGAAGCTCGGTCGCTGTGAGTTCGCGAATCTCCACCTCTGTAAAACTGGCGGACTGGGTCAAACGCGGATAATCCTCTTTGTATTCTTTGATCAACCGCTTGAGGTAGCGGATGGCATACCCGTTAAGCGCGCCGAGATTCTTTTCCACTTCATCGAGTTCGGCCAGAATATCCTCAATGTCTTTGCGGTTTTTGTTGATATCAAACAGGGAGATGCGCTTGATGCGCACGCCCAGCAGCATCTCGATATCTTCGTCAACAATCTCGCGCCTGAGCAGATGTTTAAACGGACGGAGCCCGTCGTAAACCGCCTGAAATACCGCTTCGAGCGTTTCACACTCCTCGATGCGTTTATAGACCCGGTTTTCCACAAAAATCTGCACCAGCGTTTTACTATGAAAATCATCGAGCAGCCTGCTTTTGCGCAGCAGCAACTCTTTCTCAAGGATGATCAACAACTGGCTTGTATTCTCGCGCAGCACTTCATCCACGGTCATTTCCACCGGACGGTTTTCGCGCAGGCAGATCAGCCGGCTGGAAACGGACGTTTCACATTTCGTAAAGGCATACAGCGCCTGCGTGGCCTTTTCCTGCGAGGCACCCGGCGAAAGCGTCAGCTCGATTTCCACCTTTTCCGCCGTAAAATCATCGATGGCGCGAACCGGCACCTTTTTCTTCTTCACGGCATCTTCGATGGACGTCATCAGCACATCGGTCGTCACACCGTGCGGTACTTCGGTGATGATCAGCCGGTTGTTTTTGTGCGGCTCAATCCGTGCGCGCAGCTTAATTTTTCCGTTGCCCTTATTATATTCCGACACATCCATAAGCCCGCCGGTTTGGAAGTCTGGCAAAAGATGGAGTTCGACGGGCTCACGCTTTTTCTCGCGCAGGATTTCAATCTGCGCCTCCAGCAGTTCAATAAAGTTGTGCGGCAGAATGCTGGTGGAAAGACCGACCGCAATACCCTCCGCGCCGAGCATCAGCATGAGCGGGAGTTTGGACGGCAGCGAGACCGGCTCTTTATTTCGTCCGTCGTAGCTGGGAATCCACTCCGTCAAATCCTTGTTGAAGATTTCGTTTCGGGCAAGATTGGTCAGGCGACACTCAATATACCGCGAAGCCGCCGCTCGGTCGCCGGTATAAATGTTTCCGTAGTTTCCCTGGCCTTCGATCAGATAGCGTTTATTCGCGAGCGTGACCAATGCATCGGCGATGGAGGCATCGCCGTGCGGATGATACTGCATTGTGTGGCCGACAATGTTGGCGACTTTGATAAAACGACCGTCGTCCTTTTCCTTCAGCGCGTGGAGAATACGGCGCTGCACCGGCTTTAATCCATCTTCCAATGCTGGAATGGCGCGGTCGCAGATCACGTAGGAGGCATATTGGAGAAAGTTATCGTCGACCAACCGCTTGAGCGGACCGTGATCGACCCGCAGCGGATCAAACTTGTTCTTGCCGTCGGAAGCAACTTCCGCTGCGTCGTCCGTTGAAGGTTCCCCTTCCTGAGACATCTCCTCCAGAGATTCTTCGTCCAGAGCCGACGCCTCCTGCCCCGCGTTCAGGTCATCGTCACCGAACAGATTGAGTTCCTCGATTTTTTTATCGTTTGCCATATTCCATACAATCTAACTTCGTTGAGAGCCGGGCGAAAGCCGCCCGTCTCCGTTCGTTTAACACGCCGTAAACCAGAAAAGTGCGCACATTATCCAAGCGCTGGGCGATGCTCAAACCATCTATCAACATAAAACTACATCCCCATCTTTTTGAAGATGAATTCGGGAATGTGGCGGATCATGAGCATAATGCAGCGCCACATCCAAAGGACGTAAACCATATTACGTTTTTTCTCCAGCCCTTTATAAACCGCCTTGGCAACCTGCTCCGGCTCAGCAGTCAGAATGCCCGGAAGCTCCAGCCCTTCGGTCATTTTTGTGCGGACAAAGCCCGGCTTCACAGTCATCACATGCACACCCTTGCGCGCAAGCCGATTGCGCAGACCAGAGAGAAATACGGTTAAGCCGGCCTTGGCACTGCCGTAAATATAGTTGCTCTGACGGCCACGGTCGCCCGCCACGGAGCTGATCGCAGCAATCGCCCCGCTGCCGCGCTTTTCAAAATCGTCGGCAATCACGCTGAGCATCGTCGCCATGCCCGTAAAATTAATATCAATCGTCCGGCGGATATCCGCCAGATCGTTTCGCACCTTTTCCTGATCGCTCATATATCCAAACGCCGCCACCACAACATCCGGCTTGGTTTTCAACGATGCATAAAAGGCGGCGTGACTCTCAAAATCGGTCGCGTTAAACGGATAGGCTTCCACCGGTGCGGAACTGCGTATCCGCAGGTCAGCCGCGATGGTTTCCAGCATCTCCGGTTCCAGCGCCGCCAGCGACAGACTCCATCCCTCGGCAGCAAACTTCTTCGCAATCGCCTGCGCCATATCCGACGTAGCCCCCAAAATCAGAACATTTTTCATATGACTCATTCCTTCAATTCAAACCAAGAAAAACAATCCAAGCACGTTTAAACACCCGCTGCGCTCAAGGCACGAAGAACACCAAGCTTAGAGTTCTTTGTGACTTTGTGTTTATTTTATTTCAGTAACGCTACATCAAGCAGCTGAGTGTCTTTCGTGGTTATCAAGTTCTTCGCATCAGCTCGTAATACCCAGCCGGTTGGACTGGAGCGAGGCGAAGCGGGTTTCGCCTTCATTCAGCATTGCGACAGCCCGCTTAAACTCGGCGGCGTTGGGATAGGTTTTTTCAAACATCGCCGCATCCATACGCGAGTCCTTGGCCAGATAGAGTCGCCCGCCATAATCCGCGACCATAGCGTCCAGCTCCTTAAACAGATCCATCGCCTTCTGTGAGATCGGAAAATCGAGCGCCAGCGTATAACCCTCCATCGGAAATGAAATGAAGCTCTCCTGCTTTCCGAACAGCTTCAATACGGCGAGGAAGGAGCCGAGTCCGCTCTCCGTGATTCGCTTGAGTATCTTTTCCATTCCTTCACGTCCGGCTTCTTTGGGAATCACGAATTGATACTGCGTAAAGCCACGCTTGCCGTAAATGCGGTTCCATTTATCGATCGCGTCGAGCGGATAAAAAAAGGTGTTGTAGTTGGTGATGTGCCGATGGGTTCCGGAGCGGAACTTATTGTAATAGGCAAAGTTAAACGCATTCATCGTCAGCGGATTGAGCGCAAAATTGGGAAAGCGGAACGGAACGGCCAACGGCAACCCCGGCTTAAGCGCGAGTGGAGCGCTCTTGTGTGCCGGCTTGATCAGATCCGCATCGCGGGCGTGCTCGCCGCGCATCATAATGCTCCGCCCCATCGAATCGCCTTTCGCCAGACAATCAATCCAGGCCACGGAGTAGGTCCAGTCCATGGAGGCCTCAAAGCAGTCCATAATTTCATGCAGATTGGCCGCCTTGACGGTTTCCTCCACAATGTAAGCGCTCTCGATGCGCTTCAGCCGGAACGTAGCGTTGAGAATCATTCCTGTCAGCCCCATACCGCCGACCGTCACTGCAAAAAACTCGGCATGTTTCGTCGGCGAACAGGTAACCACAGAGCCATCGTTTCGCATCACATCCATCGAAAGAATATGCTGGCCGAAGGAACCGTCGACATGATGGTTTTTCCCGTGCACATCCGCCGCAATGGCTCCGCCGACCGTAATCAGCTTGGTTCCGGGCGTGACCGGCAGAAACCAGCCGCGCGGCACAAATACATCCAGAATCTCAGAAAGCAGTGCACCCGCCTGACAGCAAAGTTCGCCGTTCGATTCATCGAACGCCAAAAACTTATTAAAGCGCCGCGTCGTCAACATCCGTTTCTGCAGCGAAGCATCGCCGTACGACCGACCGTTTCCGAACGCGATCACCTGCCCAGGAACCGCCAGCTTTTGCCGCAGCTGCTCCGCGCTGTCAAACCCGCTCACATCCGCTTCAACAACCGGATAATTGCCCCAATCTGAAATTTTCTGCATAGAACCCTCTCCGTATATTGTACCTGCCCCCTCATGTACAATTCGTGCTTTTCTACCGGATTGATCCCTCCGCTTCCATCGTAAACATCTTTGATCTTGCATCTGTGCGCATTACGAATTACGCATTACGTCCATGAAAACGGTTGAAATCATTTGCACCCATTGTGGAAACGAGGCGCTCCTGCGGCGGGAGCCGATTTATGACGGCTTTACCAAAACCGGCGAACAGCTCAGTTGCTCCAGCTGCGGGCATATTTTCGCTTCCGAGGCCTGCGTTCCCTTTAAAAAGAAAAAGGAGGGCCCCGCCATTTTTACCGAGGCCGACCGATCTGCCAAAGTGGAAATATTTGACGAAGGCGAAAACCGGTACCTCTGCTGCTACTGCGCTAACTATATCGTCAACCCCTTCACCCAATTTTGCTCGGTCCATAAAAAGGAGGTCCAAGCCACCGATCACTGCAACCGCTTTGAAGAACCCTCATCCAAACCTCTAAAGAACTCGACATGGCAAAATTGGGAGTGATAGCTTTTCGCCCGCTTTGTAGGAAAGGAATCGACGCCGTATGAAAACGAAACAACACAACGCATCCCCGAAATTGAACGCGGCCCAATGGATGCTCCTTGCCGTTTTGGTTGTGTTCAATACTGCACATTATGCCGCCGCCGATTTCTCCATCACTATCGAGGACCCGACCGACGCGAATTCGCTCTCCCCACTCGGTTCCCTAACCGATCCGGCACAGCCCGCTCCAGACGATCCCTTTGCCGACCTTACAATCGACGACGAGCGATCCTCCTCCCGCAGCGAAGATCTTTTCAACCTTTCCGCCCGAACCTTTGAGGTAGACTCAGATAAAAAAGATCCCGGAGAACAAGTCTGGGACGAGGTCTATGAGTCCATCGTCAAAACCAACACCACCGGCATTGTCGCCATTAGCGGGACGAACACCGCGAACAATTTCCTTGGCCAAAACCTCACTGCCGATGTGGAAGAGGTAGACAATGCCAAAACCTCATTTATCACCTCCAAACCCGTGGTTATGGGTATTATTGCCGGAGTCGGCCTCGCTCTTCTGGGCCTCCACCGAATCCTCCGAATTTAAACACCTCGTCCTCGTCCTCGAAATTGTCTCGCAGGGTTATTCTTCTCCCCCTAATGCAAAACCTTTCGCACTCAACCTTCTCAGACCCATTCGGATAATCAGGCAGACACGAAGTGAGGCTGGCGCGCAGCGACGGCAGCGAAACGATAATGATTAAGTGGCACAATAACTCCTCTTCGCTGTTTTTTATTCATTCGTTGCAAACAAAAATTAATGTCCATTCGCGTTAATCCGTGGTTCCTACCCCCATGCACCCTCGGCATTATTCTGTCCTAAATCATTTTGTC
>JAAYDL010000143.1 GCA_012729265.1 Lentisphaerota bacterium
GATTCGCCAAACGGGAAGATATCCGTTGGCGTTGATAGCCGGAAGGAAAACGGCGAATGTTTCCTCGCCGTTAAGTACAAGGAGCAGACCGTCATCCCGGAAATCAGTCTGGGCCTTGTTCGCAGCGACCAGTCCTTTGGCGCGGATCTCAAGTTCATCGGTGCCGATGCGCCGAAGCGGATCGAGGAAAAGTATGCGGCGATCCACGGGAAGCGTAGCGAGTGCACCAACAGCGCCAACGAGGTGGTAATGCATTTCGAGAACCCGGACAAGAGCAAGCTCGATGTCATCGTCCGTGCGTATAATGACGGCGTGGCCTTCCGCTATGCGTTTCCAGAGGGCGAGGGGAGTTATGTGGTGAAGGACGAGCTGACGGCCTACACGATTCCGGAAGATGCAAAACGCTGGATGGAAAGGTGGGTGCCTTCGAACGAAAATCTCTACACGACCATGGCAAACGGCGATCTCCAGCAGGAGTGGGGCTATCCCGCGCTGTTTAACGTGGGCGGTGAAGATGGCTGCTGGTATTTGCTTCATGAGGCCGATGTGGACCGCCGGTATTGCGGCACCAAGTTGAGCAACCAAGCCGACAAGAACCAATATAAGCTCACTTTCCCGAATCCGAGGGACGGCAACGGGCTGGGCGAATCGCAGCCGACCATCAACCTGCCGTGGGAGTCGCCGTGGCGCGTGATCATTCTGGGCAGCCTAGCGGATGTGGTGGAATCTACGTTGGTGAAGGATGTTTCCACGCCGTCAAAGATCGGCGACGCGGAATGGGTCAAGCCGGGTAAGGCGTCATGGAACTATTGGTCGCACAATCATGGCACGAGGGATTTTAAGATCGTCTGCGAATTTGCGGATCTGGCCGCCGAGATGGGCTGGCCCTACACGCTGATCGACTGGGAGTGGGATTCCATGGGCAATGGCGGGAATCTGGAGGATGCGCTGAAGTATATCCAGTCGAAGGGCGTCACGCCGCTGATGTGGTACAACTCCGGCGGTCCGCACACCGGGGTTCCTGCAACGCCGCGCGACCGCATGCTGACGCATGAATCGCGCATGAAGGAATTCGCCAAGCTCAAGGAGCTGGGCGTGGTCGGCGTGAAGGTGGACTTTTTCGAGAGCGAGAAGCAGGACATGATCGACTACTATCTCGACATCCTCGAAGACGCCGCCCAGTTTGAAATCATGGTCTATTTCCACGGCTGCATCGTTCCGCGCGGCTGGTCGCGCACCTATCCGAACCTGATGACGCTCGAAGGGATTCGCGGGGCGGAGTGGTACAACAACGGGCCGCAGTTCACCCGTCCAGCGCCGGCGCACAATACGATCGTCACCTTCACCCGCAACGTCGTCGGGCCGATGGATTACACGCCGGTCACCTTCACCGATTCGCAGTTTCCGCACATCACCTCCTTCGGCCACGAGCTGGCGCTGAGCGTGGTGTTTGAATCCGGTATCCAACATTTGGCCGACCGCCCGTCGGGGTATCGGACGCTGCCGGACGCCGCAAAAACCTTCCTCAAAGAAGTCCCCGCTGCATGGGACGACACCAAGCTGCTGGCCGGTTATCCGGGCCGCGACGCCGTTGTCGCCCGCCGCAAGGGCGATACGTGGTACATCGGCGCGATCAACGCGGAGGAGAAGGAAAAGCTCCAAGTGCTTGATCTTGGTTTCCTTCCCGCAGGGATCACCTATCAGATGACGCTGATTGCCGACGGTGAAAAGGAGCGCGAGTTCGACATCAAAACCATGAAGGTTGAACGCTCCGTTTCTAAGGAAATCAAAATGCTTCCACGCGGTGGTTTTGCGGTTTCGCTGAAGCCGGTGAAGTAATTAGAATGTTTTCTCCGGCGTTGTTATAAGCGGAAGAACAATGTCTTCTGCAGCACACGGCGCAGACCACGTTTTAAACTCATTATAATCATATCCATAACTCATAAATTACAGAAAGCATAATTCAAAGAGTTAGGGCTTGCGGGATGTCCATTCTGTTCGTATCGTGCTACTTTGTTTATTTCTGCCTGTGCCACTGTAGAAAGCGTTCATTGGCTTCATTTGGTTTAGGGGGTTTGGGATGCCGCGCATTTTTGATAATATTGATGAATATCTTGCCGAAGCATTACAACATTCCCTCTCTAAAGCCAAACGCGCTGATTTTTGCGTGGGCTATTTCAATTTGCGTGGTTGGAAGGAAATCGATGCCCAGATCGAGAATTTTGAGGGAACAGCGGATAATCAATGTCGGCTTTTAGTCGGGATGGCTCTCTCCGATGAAGTTGAACTCCGTCGTGCGCTGAGTGCCGCTCCGCCGGATCGGATTGACCAGAGTAAGGCCATTAAGCTCAAGAAGGATCTGGCAAAAGCCTTTCGGAATCAACTGTGTTATGGTGTTCCCTCCGATGCTGACGAGGCTGGCTTGCGCCGTTTGTTGCGTCAGCTGAGAGGTGGAAAGGTCGTTGTAAAGCTGTTCACCAGCTATCCTTTGCATGCCAAGCTTTACCTCGCTTTTCGCGATGATTCCGACAATCCGGCCATTGGCTATGTTGGCAGCAGCAATCTGACTTTTTCCGGTCTCGGGAAACAGGGTGAACTCAATGTGGATGTCTTGGACCATGACGCCGCCGCCAAGCTGGCAAACTGGTTTGAAGAGCGCTGGGACGACCGGTTTGCTGTGGATGTTACACAAGAGCTCATTACCGTGATCGAGGAGAGTTGGGCGAGGGAAGAACCAATCCCGCCATACCACATCTATCTTAAAATGGCCTACACCCTTTCCAAAGAGGCCCGTACTGGAATTGCGGAGGAAGTGCTGCCCGAGCGCTTTGAAAAGGATCTCTTTGATTTTCAAAAAGACGCCGTAAAAATCGCCGCACGCCATTTAAAGGAACGGGGTGGCGTTTTGATTGGCGATGTTGTCGGTCTGGGAAAAACCATTACGGCCACGGCGGTCGCCAGCCTATTCGACCATCTACGGGTATTGGTGATCTGTCCAAAGAACCTGGTTTCCATGTGGAAGGACTATTCCCACGAGTACGGTGTCCAAATGGAGGTAAAATCCATTACGAAGGCGGAGCAACTGGTAAAGGAACGTCGCTACCAGCTCGTCATCATCGACGAATCCCACAACCTGAGAAACCGGGAGGGCAAGCGCTATCGCCTCGTACGGCAATACCTTGAGGCAAACGAATCCAAGGTGATCCTCCTGTCAGCAACGCCGTATAACAAGACCTTTCTGGACCTGGCCAATCAGCTCCGCCTCTTCGTTAATCCCGAGAAAGACATTGGCATCGCTCCCGAAGCCCTGATCCGTGAACAGGGGGAACTGTTCTTGAACCAGAAGGAATGCCGGCCACGCACCCTGCGGGCTTTTGAATACAGTGAGTATGCCGATGACTGGCGGGAACTGATGCGCCTGTATCTTGTGCGCAGAACGCGCAGCTTCATCAAGGCCAACCATTCAAAGGAAGACCCGGAAAATGGCCGTCGATATATCCAGTTCCACGACAATACCCGATCCTATTTCCCGGCCCGTATTCCCAAGACATTGAAGTTTTCCGTCGATGAAAAGAATCACGATGACCAATACGCACAGCTCTATTCCGACAGTGTCGCCAATCCAATAGGCAAGCTGGCACTGCCCCGCTACGGCCTTGGCCTGTACGAGAACAAGGATACCGTCAATCAGCGTGCCCCCGAAGAGCAGGAAATCATGGAGAACCTTTCCCGCGCAGGGAAGCGGCTCATGGGCTTTTGCCGCACGGGATTGTTCAAGCGTCTTGAAAGCAGTGGCAATGTGTTTATCCAATCGCTGGAACGGCACATTCTGCGCAACTATGTTTTCATCTATGCGCTCGAAAACAATCTTCCGATCCCGATCGGATCGCAGGATATTGAGATGCTTGCCTCGCGCGTGGTTTACGAGGATGAGGATCTTGAACTGGGAAACGATGATGCCGAGGTTCTTTCGCCGCGTACAAAGGCCGAGTTTCGTCAACGTGCAGGCGAGGTATATGCTTATTACCGCCGCCACGCGGAAAGTCGTTTTAAATGGATTGAGGCCCGGCACTTTATCGACAAACTGACAAAGGATCTGGAAAAGGATGCCGCTTCATTGATTAAGGTGCTGAGACAACACGGTGACTGGAATCCGGCTGGAGATGAAAAGCTGCGCATGTTGCGTCAATTGCTGGAAACGACGCACCGGAATGAAAAGGTGCTTATTTTTACACAGTTCGCCGATACCGCCTATTATCTCGAAAAGGCGCTCAAGGAGGCTGGCCTTAAGGCTGTTTCCGCAGTGACAGGCGATACGGAAAGTCCGACATCGCTGGCTCATCGATTCAGCCCGAAAAGCAACAAGAAGCAGATGGATGCCGGGCAGGAACTGCGTGTACTCATTGCCACCGATGTCTTGAGTGAAGGCCAGAACCTGCAGGACGCCCATATCGTCGTTAACTATGACCTGCCCTGGGCCATCATCCGCCTGATCCAGCGCGCGGGCCGCGTTGACCGTATCGGCCAGAAGAATGACAGAATTCTGTGCTATTCCTTCCTTCCGGCCGATGGCGTGGAACGCATTATCCGTCTCCGTTCGCGAGTACAGGACCGTTTGACCCAAAACGCCGAGGTCGTCGGTTCCGACGAGGCCTTCTTCGAAGAGCAGACCGACTACAAAACCCTGGAAGACCTCTTCCATGAAAAAGCCGGTGTGCTGGACGGGGATGAGGATGACGGCGAGGTCGACCTCGCTTCCGAGGCCTACCAAATCTGGAAAAACGCCATCAATGATGATCCGTCATTGGCCAAGACCATCCCCGCACTACCGGATGTGATCTACTCCGCTCGTCCGTGGCAGGTCCAGGATGGGTTGCCGGAGGGCGTGGTGGTCTTCATGAAGACCGGCCAGGGCAATTGCGCCTTGGCGTGGTTGGACAAGGATGGCACCAGTGTTACGGAATCGCAGTATCGTATTATGAAAGCCGCCAGATGCGAGCCCGATACGCCTACCGTGGAAAAGGCAGCCGATCACCACAAGCTCACGGCCAAGGGTGTTGCGCTCATCATCAAGGAAAACCGGAACATACACGGTACGCCGGGAACGCTCGGAAGCCGCCACGGCATCCGCTACCGGGTCTACGAGCTGATCAAGAACCACTTGGATCACATTGAAGGCGAACTGTTTGACACGGCGGAAATTCGCAAGGCGATTCAGGAAATCTATGAAAATCCGCTCACGGAAAAGGCGAAGGCCGTGCTGGGGCAGCACCTGAAGCTTAAGTCTCCGGCACAGACGGTGGCCGAGGCGTTGCAGGCGTTGTATGAGGAAGATGAATTGGTTTTAGATAAACACGAAGCCGGCAACGGCGAGCCGCAGCTCATCTGCTCACTGGGGCTTAGGGGAGGATAAAAAGAAACCCCGGTTCCCGGCACCGCGTCAAAGAACGGGAGACGATATTCCGGGGTGTACGGGCGAAAATGCAGGATGTGTGGACAGGAACAGCAAGCATGAATAATGAGTTGATTAAACGAGATGGAATTGCTGGGAAGATTTATCAAATCCGTGGCGCACAGGTAATGCTCGACCGGGATTTGGCCGAATTGTACGAAACGGAAACGCGCACCCTGAAGCAGACGGTTAAGCGAAATGTAGACCGGTTTCCTTCTGATTTCATGTTTGAGCTCAGCGATGAAGACATCGATCTGTTGGTATCACAATCTGTGATACCTTCTAAAAAACATCTGGGCGGTGCGGTTCCATACGCATTTACAGAACAGGGCGTATCGATGCTTTCCAGTATTTTACGTACGCCGCTTGCTGTCGAAATCAGCATCAAAATTATGCGGGCGTTTGTTGCCATGCGGCATTTTGTGCAGGAAAATGCAGTGCTCTTCCGGGAGATCAATCAGATCAAAATCGAGCAGGTTCAGCTGCGGATTGATACGGAACGGAAGTTTGAGCAGGTATTCAATGCACTGGAAGCCGGGGACGAGCCGCCGAAGCAGGGCGTGTTTTTCAACGGGCAGATTTTTGATGCCTATCGTTTTGTAAACGATCTGATTCGACAGGCGAAACAGTCCATTATCCTGATCGACAACTACGTGGACGATACCGTGCTCGAACAGTTGGCCAAGCGTCGAAAAGGAGTCTCCGCGACCATTTTTACCAAGACGATCAGCAAACGGTTGGCTTTGGATGTGGAAAAACACAACCAGCAATACCCGGCCATTGCCATTCAACCATTGGCCGAAAGCCATGATCGGTTTCTGTTGATTGATGACAATGTCTATCACATTGGAGCTTCACTGAAAGACCTCGGCAAAAAGTGGTTCGCCTTTTCAAAAATGGATCAGGCCGGTTTGAAAGTAATCGACAAAATCCGCAGTCTCTGGCCAGCCGAAAACAATTAACAGATAACGGATAACTCTCTATGCCCACCAATAAAAAACAGATCAAACGGCACTTGGAAGCACATCAATTCGGCGAGCTGTTCAACCGGCTCGGCTGGGACTGGCCCGCGTCGGACGCGACTTATCCCGTGAAGCTCGGAGAAGAGCTGTTCCATCTGCGACCCGTGGCGAACAAGCGCGGTTTCTTTGCCTATCACTGCCCCTGTCTGCCGGATTCCGCAACCCGTGCCAAAATCGAAAGCAAGCTCTCCCGCGATGTGCGCGAACACATCATCATCTTTACCGATGAAGAAACCAATAAGCAGCGCTGGCAATGGGTGCGGCGGGTGCCGGGCCAGCCGCTCTCCCGCAAGGAGCACGAGTATCTGCCCAACCAGCCTATGTTGCTCATTGAAAAAATCGGCTACCTCGAAGTCGGGATGGACGAGGAGGAAAACATCGACCTGATCGATGTGAACGACAAGGTGAAATCGGCCTTCGACATCGATAGGGTCACCAAGAAGTTCTACGACCGCTTCAAGAAGGAGCACGATGCCTTCCTCGGCTTTATCGAGGGCATCACCGATATGGGCGACGCCAAGTGGTATGCCTCCGTCATGCTCAATCGGCTCATGTTCATCTATTTCATCCAGAAGAAGGGATTTCTGGATGAGGATACCGACTATCTGCGCAACCGGTTGGCGCAGGTGCAGGAGCTGAAAGGCAAAGGCAAATTCCACACCTTCTATCGCTATTTCCTGATGAAGCTCTGCCACGAAGTCCTCGCAAAGAAGGACCGGACGCTCGACAAGGAACTCGCCGCGCTCATCGGCAAGGTGCCCTATCTCAACGGCGGCATCTTCCAGCCGCACGAGCTGGAAATTGAATATGGCGAGGAGATCGATATTCCCGACGAGGCCTTCCAGACCATCTTCGACTTTTTCGACCAGTACGAATGGCACCTCGATAACCGGCCCGCCGCCAACGCCAACGAAATCAATCCCGACGTGCTGGGCTACATCTTCGAAAAATACATCAACCAGAAGCAGATGGGGGCCTACTACACCAAGGAGGACATCACCGAATACATCGGTAAAAACACCATCATTCCCTGCCTGTTCGACAAGGCGCAGAAGTCGTGCAAAATCGCCTTCGAAGGCGAAACCGCCGTCTGGAACCTGCTCCAGGCCGACCCCGACCGCTACATCTATCCCGCTGTCCGCCACGGCGTCACCTACGACGTGCACAACGATGTCGAATTGGCTGAGCCGGTTTCCTACCCGCCGGAGATTGAAGTTGGCCTCGACACCACCAAGCCGAACCTGCTTGAACGCCGCAAGGAGTGGAACACGCCGACCCCGCCCGAAGCCGGACTGCCCACCGAAATCTGGCGCGAAACCGTCGCCCGCCGACAGCGCTACGCTGAGGTGCGCGGCAAGCTGGAGCGCGGCGAGGTGCGCAGCATCAACGACCTGATCACGCTCAATCTCGATATCCGCCAATTCGCCCAGGATGTGATTGAACGCTGCGAAAGCCCCGACCTGCTCAACGCCTTCTGGGTCGCCATTGCCGGACGCCTGCCGCAAAACTCGAAGGAAGAGATCAAGCCCGGCATCACCGTGCTCGATCCCACCTGCGGCTCCGGCGCATTCCTGTTTGCCGCGCTCAACATTCTCGAACCGCTCTACGAAGCCTGCCTGGAGCGCATGAAAGGATTTCTGGAGGAGTGGGAAAGTAGCGCAACCGTCCCGGTTGCAAGCACAGGCGAGACGCCTATGCCACATTCGAAACACCCGCGCTACGCCGCCTTTTTTAAATCCATCTGCGATGACATCGACAAACACCCCTCGGACAAATACTTCATCTACAAATCCATCATCATCCACAACCTCTACGGCGTGGACATCATGAAAGAGGCGGTCGAAATCTGCAAACTGCGCCTCTTTCTGAAACTGGTGGCGCAGGTGGAGGACGGCACCCGAATCGAACCGTTGCCCGACATCGATTTCAACATCCGAGCCGGGAATACGCTCGTCGGCTTTGCCACGCAGGAAGAGATGAAGTGCGCCCTGCAGGGCGACCTGCTGGCCTATTCGACCGTCCTGCCCGAAATTCTGGAACAGGCCGAAGAGTGCGACCGGCTGTTTAATCTCTTCCGCGAAGCGCAGTTGGAAGGTGACAGGTCACTGCCCAAGGCAAAGAAAACCTTGCAGGACAAGCTCGCGGCCCTCAACGAACGCCTGAACATTTATCTCGCTCAGGATTACGGCATTGATGTGTCCTCTTCTGTAGCCGCGACCGTTGGTCGCGGATCTTCTGTGGCTGCGGGCGGTGACCGTGGCTCTTTTGTGGTGGCGACCGGTGGTCGCGGTCCGAGGTCAGCGACCTCGGCTACAGGGAAATCTGACCTCCGATCTCCGGCCTCTGACTTCCGGCGTTTCTTAGAAACGCATCAGCCCTTCCATTGGTTCATCGAATTCTACGGCATTATGAAATCCGGCGGCTTTGATGCCATCATCGGCAATCCGCCGTATTTAGACTTAAAACAGCTAAAAGATTATAAACTTATCAATTATGCGACACTGCCAACCAAAAACTTATATTCTCTCGTAATTGAACGGTGTGACAGTATAACCAATGGTCGTCAGGGATATATCGTGCCAATTTCATCAACTGCCACCGAAGGCTATATTCCTTTGCAGCAAGTTATGTTGAGGCGCTTGATGTGGTTTTCCTCTTTTGATGATAGGCCCGCTCATCTGTTCGATGGTCTCGACAAGAACACGCTTTCAATTATATTGCTTGCTGAAAAAACATCCTCACCCAGCATAACGTCATCGCGCCTAAATCGGTGGGGATCCGAAGAGCGCAGTTTTCTTTTTGCGCAACTCCAATCATATACCACGCCATCTTGTGTGTTGCCGGGGTGTTTGCCTCGTGTTTCAACGGAGCTGGAGTTTTGTATTTGGGGGAAAGTGTTCAATGCTAATAGTCCAATTGTAGCGTCACTTTCTAGAACTGGGTCTGCGGTTATCTACTATTCACGTAAAGTAAATTCATTTTTACAAATTCTTGATTTTATACCGGAGGTTAGAGACGGAAAAGGTGACTTGCGGCCACCTTCGGAGTTCAAGACAATGTCGTTTTCAAGTATCGATGATGCCAATGCGGTTTTTTGCACTTTAAATTCCAGTCTTTTTCGGTGGTTTATGGATGTAGTTTCTGACGGGAGCCATTTAAACCGCAGAGAGACGGATCTGTTCCCGTTAGATCTTCGAAGGGCAGAAAGATACGCTAATAAATTTGAAGAACTCGCTTTGGCATTGTCTGCTGATCTAAAAAAGAACTCTTTTAAAAGGAAAATGACGTATAAACATGACACATTAACGGTACAGTGCATTATCCCAAAAAATTCTAAACCGATCATCGACGAAATCGACAAGGTATTGGCGGAGCACTACGGCTTCACGGAAGAGGAACTGGACTACATCATCAACTACGACATCAAATACCGCATGGGAAAGGATTTACAGGAGGATAGTTCAGATGACTGAGGTCAGAGGACAGAGGACGGAGGGCCGTGTTAAGAGGAAGGTAAAACCGTATGAGTCACGAAATCACACCCTTTGAACAAATTCGGCGGACCAATCCGGAGGGCAGCGAATTTTGGTCCAGCCGGGACTTTGCCAAGGTGCTCGGCTATGCCGATTACCGGAATTTTCAGTCCGTCATCGAGTCTGCCCGAACGGCCTGTTTCAACAGCGGCCAGCGGGTGGACGATCATTTCGTTGAGGTCACCGATATGATCGAAATCGGCAAAGGCGGTCAGCGTGCCGTGAATACCGTGATGATGTCGCGCTACGCCTGTTATCTGGTGATTCAGAATGCTGATCCATCCAAAGAGATCGTGGCTCAAGGACAGACCTATTTTGCCGCGCAAACGCGGCGACAGGAGCTGAGCGATGAAGAACTGGAAACACAACGTCGCCTTGCCATCCGCTCGGAACTGAGAACGCACAACAGCCAGCTTGCCGATGCTGCGAAGGATGCCGGGGTTATTGAGCCTCGCGATTATGCGATTTTCCAGAATCACGGGTATGCGGGGTTGTACGGCGGTCTGATGGCGCAGGATATCCACGCGCTGAAAGGGTTGAAAAAGGGCCAGCACATCCTCGACCACATGGGCAGTACCGAACTGGCGGCCAATCTCTTCCGTGCCACACAGGCGGAAGAAAAACTTCGCCGCGAAAAAATCGTCGGCAAAGACAAAGCCAACGAAGCCCATCGGGAAGTCGGTGCCAAGGTTCGCCAAACAATTAAAGAACTCGGTGGAACGATGCCCGAAAAGCTGCCCGCTACCGAGAGCATTAAAAAGCTGGAGGCCAAGGCAAAGAAAGCACTCAAGGGTAAAAAAAAGGATGATTCAGATGGCTGAAGCTGGATTCATAATAAGCCTAAACGCGGTGTCCTCACCGCGTTTCCTCCCTTTGGAATCCGCTCCTTTTGCGATTTTTAGTGTTTTTTGTGGCCATAAAGATTCGCGGTTATTCGCGTGATTCGCGGTTTTAAAAAATGAACCTGATCCAGTCCATCCAGATCAACGGCCAGCCCATTGCCGCCATCGGCAACACCGATTTGCTGAAACGCACCAAGACCGGATTGCTCTGTTCGCGCAAATGCCCGGCGGACAAAATCATGGAAGCCTATGAGCACTTCAAGGAATGGGCGATTGATCCGCAGGCGATCATCATCAGCGGATTTCATTCTCCGGTGGAAAAGGAATGCCTGCGCCTCTTGCTCAAAGGCCAAACGAAGATCATTCTCTGCCCCGCACGGGAAATCGAATATATGCGCATTCCCGGCGACTGGAAATCTGCTCTGGAATCAGGCCGCATGCTTATCTTGTCCTCATTTGCAGAGAAGCGGTCCAGTGCCCAAACCATCGACCGTCGCAATCACCTCGTTGCCGACCTTGCAGATACTCTGACCATCCCATACGCCACCCCCGACGGCAACCTCGGGCAATTTAAAGAATAGTTACATGCTTTATTTGCCTCTTTAATCGAAAGAGGAGTGCACCGTTCCCGTTGGTCACTGTTTCCTTCGGATTTTTGTTCTCCAAACGGTGCCGTGGACGCAGTTGTACTCTCTGAATTACGGCGCTCGTCTGAAGGGTGGCGTTTGGGTCGGTAACCGGAATTAGCAGAAGCGGAGGTTTGAGTTTTGTTTGAGCGTATGTTCAACTGGGAGCTCGTTGTAAAGATAGAGAATGTGGGGTATGTGGGATACGAACGTGTAGGAGGATGCTTATGAATTTGAGTAAATATTGGCAAACGGTTTTCGGTGTGCTCTTCGGGATGGCGGTAATACTTTCTTCGATGGAGAGCTGGGCCGATGAAATCGGGTCGTCCGGTTGCGGGCCGGCGTTTACGCTGCGCGGCGATATCATGCATGCCGAGCACAGCGATGCCGGACCGGTGAAGAATGCAACCGATCCGCTGATGTACGCGGCAGAGGTCTATGGAAGCAGTTTTACCGCGTTTGTCCCTGGGCTTCCGGAAGGCATTTACACGGTGGAGGTCTATCTCGCCGAAACCTATTTCACGGAAAAGGGCGAGCGGGTCATGGATATTTTCTGCGGCAACGAGGTGCTTGCGGAGGATCTGGATCTGGTCGCGAAGGTTGGACCGCTCACGGAATATGTGATTCGTAAGGAAGTGGTTCATCGGGAAGATGTCATCGACGGACCGATCAGCATCCGCTTTGAGGCGAAGGTCGACAACGCCAAGCTGAACGCGATCCGGATCAAGGCCGATGGCGCGGTGGTGGCCTGCGTCAACGCGGCTGATTTCCGTCTATCGGCGGATGCTTCGGCCTCGGAGGTTCCGTCCGTCGATGCTCCGGTGGTCTATACGGATACCACGAAGCCGTTCAGCGTCCGGATCGATGATCTGGTCGGGCGGATGTCGCTCGGTGAAAAGGTGTCCCAGTTGATGAACTCGGCGCCAGCGATCGAGCGGCTGGGCGTGCCGGGCTACGACTATTGGAACGAATGTCTGCACGGGGTCGCGCGCGCGGGCCACGCCACGGTGTTTCCGCAGGCGATCGGCATGGCGGCGATGTGGGATGCGGAAATGCTCCATACCGTTGCCGATACGATCGCCACGGAAGGGCGCGCCAAGAACAATGCGGCGCGCGAAAAGAATCCGACCACGGCAAAATACTATGGACTGACCTTCTGGACCCCGAACATCAATATTTTCCGCGATCCGCGCTGGGGGCGGGGGCAGGAGACCTATGGCGAGGATCCCTATCTCACCAGCCGGCTCGGCGTGGCGTTCATTCAGGGATTGCAGGGTGACGATCCCAAATATGTAAAAGCGATGGCGTGCGCCAAGCATTATGCGGTGCACAGCGGTCCTGAAAAGGAGCGCCACACGTTCGACGCTGTTCCTTCGGAGCGTGATTTGTATGAAACCTATCTGCCGCAGTTCGAAGCGGCCGTGCGCGAAGGTAAGGTTGGTATCGTGATGTCGGTCTACAACGCCGTGTACGGAGTCCCCGGTCCCGCCAGCAAATTCCTACTGACGGACCTGCTGCGTGATAAATGGGGATTCGACGGGCACGTGGTCTCCGACTGCGGTGCTGTGCGCGACATCTGGGTGAACCACAAATATACCGGAACCGCTGCGGAGGCGAGCGCGTTGGCCA
>JAAYDL010000144.1 GCA_012729265.1 Lentisphaerota bacterium
GCATAACGAAGCAGGATGCTTCATCTACGTTGTCTGCACTTCAAGGCGGCGCGGGCACCTCGACCAACATGTTCATGAATGAGGTTTTAGCCCATAGCGCTTCCACTCGCTGCGGCAAGTCGGTTCACCCGATCGAGGATGTTAACCTGCATCAGTCGACGAACGATGTGTATCCAACGGCGGTCAAGGTGGCGGCGATTTATGGGCTGCGCGCGTTGGCCGAACAGGTCGAGGGCCTGCAGGGCGCATTTCAACGGCTGGAAAAACAGTTTGCGCATATTCCGACCATCGGAAGAACCGAGCTAGTGGAAGCGGTTCCGCTGACGCTCGGCGCAATCTTCGGTGCGTTTGCTGAAGCCTTTGCACGCGATCGTTGGCGCACCTTTAAATGCGAGGAGCGCCTGCGCGTGGTGAATCTGGGCGGCACCGCCGTCGGCACCGGACTGACGGCGCCGCGTAACTATATTTTTCTCGTCACCGACAAGCTGCGCGAAGTGACCGGGCTCGGGCTGAGTCGGGCGGAAAACCTCGTCGATCAAACCGCCAACGCCGATGCCTTTGTGGAGGTTTCCGGTATTATGAAGGCCTGTGCCGCCAACCTGCTTAAGATCTGCGGCGATCTGCGGTTGCTGCACATGACCGGTGAAATTCGGCTGCCGGCGGTGCAGGCCGGGTCGTCGATTATGCCGGGCAAGGTGAATCCCGTGATTCTTGAGAGCGTGATGCAGATTGGAATCAAAGTGCAGGCCAACGATTTTATCATCACGGAATGCGCATCGCGCGGGTCGCTCCAGATTAATGAGTTTATGCCGTTGCTGGCGTCGGCGTTGTTGGAATCGATGGAGCTGCTGGGTGTTGCGGCGGAAATGCTGGCTCGCCACGCGGAGGGCATCGAGGCCGATGAGGCGGCGTGTGCGCGGCGGTTTAATGCATCGGTCGAGATTGTCACGGCCTTTCTGCCGGTGATCGGGTATGACCGCGCAACGGAGTTGGTGCACGCGTTTAAGCAGACCAACCGCACGGATTTTAGAGCATATTTGGAAACTGAACTGGGCGAAGAGCGGGTGAACAAAACCCTCTCTCCGCAGAATTTAATGGCTTTAGGCTATAGGAGATAAGGAACCACGAAATACACTAAATACACGAAAATTGATAAGGACCTGTTTCGTGTGGTTCGTGTATTTCGTGGTTGGGAAAAATGAAAACCACACCAAAAAGTTTAAGGCTGCACATTGCGCTGTTCGGGCGGACGAATGTCGGGAAGTCGAGCTTCCTGAATCTGATCGCCGGGCAGGATGTGGCCATTGTGTCGGAACAGGCGGGAACAACGACGGACGTGGTAGAAAAGCCGATGGAGCTGCTGCCGATCGGGCCGGTTGTTTTTCTTGATACGGCGGGCATCGACGATACAACGACGCTGGGCGAAAAGCGGATCGGACGCACAGAGAAGGTTTTTGATCGCGCTGATGTGATCCTGCTGCTGCATGAAGGCGATCGGGTGACGGAGTTTGAAGAGCGGGTTGCCGCCACGGCCGAGGAGAAAAAGATTCCGGTGATTCGGATCTTTAATAAATCGGACCTATACGACCTATCTGACTCATCGGTCCTATCGGTTAATTCTGGGGATCTCACCTCCAGAGATCGGGTTTTGGCGGAGTTGAAGGCGGAGCTGTTGCGGGTGTGTCCGGATGAGTTTATCAGTCCTCCGCCGCTGGTGGGCGATCTGGTGAAGCCGGGCGGACTCGCCGTGTTGGTGGTGCCGATCGATCTGCAGGCGCCGAAGGGCCGGCTGATTCTTCCGCAGGTTTCGACGATTCGCGATGCGCTGGATAACGATGCGGCAACGCTGGTTTGTAAGGAGCGCGAATATGCCCATATGCTGTCGATTCTGAAAAAAAAGCCGGACCTGGCGATTTGTGATTCGCAGATGGTGCTGAAGATGGTGGCCGATACGCCGCCGGAAATTCCGTGCACGACCTTTTCGATTCTGTTTGCGCGGCTGAAGGGCGATCTGCGCAAGCTTGCGATGGGTGCGGCGGCAATTGATCGGCTGGAGCCGGGCGATAAGGTGCTGATTGCGGAGTCGTGCAGCCATCATGCGCTGGAGGATGATATTGGGCGGGTGAAAATTCCGCGCTGGCTGCGACAGTATGTGGGCGTGGATCTGGAGATCGACGTCTATGCGGGGCGCGATTTTCCGGACAACCTTTCGGAGTACAAGCTGGCGGTGCAGTGCGGCGGCTGCATGCAGAATCGCCGGGAGGTGCTCTCGCGGATCGAACGGTGCGAGGCCGCCGGGGTTCCGATCACGAATTATGGACTGTGCATCGCGCAGACGCAGGGGGTGTTAAAACGGGTGCTTTCCCCGTTTCCTTCAGCCCTAATGGCGTACGATGAGATAATTAATATTACGTAGTGCGTATTGCGTATTCCGTAGCTGTGGAGATACGAAATACGTAGTACGCAATATGGACAGGAGAAAAAATGAAACGTGGACTACCAAAAGTAGAGACCGAAGGATTAACCTCCTTTATCCCCGAGGATGAGATTTTTCAGTGGCTGGAAAAGACGAAGAATCCGTCACCGGAACGGGTGAGGGAAGTTATTCAGCGCTCACTCGATAAAAATCGGCTGGATCCGGAAGAGATGGCGGTGCTGATTAATGCCGAAGATCCTGTGCTGGTGGAGGAAATCTTTGCCGGCGCGCGCGAACTGAAGGAGCGGGTTTATGGCAACCGCATTGTGTTGTTTGCGCCGCTCTATATCGGTAACGACTGTGTAAACAACTGCAGCTATTGCGGCTTCCGCTGTTCCAACAAAGAGGTGGCGCGTAAAACGCTGACGATGCCCGAACTCGATGCCGAGATCGAGGCGCTGGTGAATAAGGGACACAAGCGGCTGATTCTGGTGTATGGCGAGCATCCGCAATATGACGCGCAGTTTATCCACGATACGGTGAAAGAGGTGTACGCGCAGAAGCACGGCAACGGCGAAATTCGGCGGGTGAATATTAATGCGGCTCCGCTGGACGTTGAAGGCTTCAAGCTGGTCAAATCGGCGGGCATCGGCACCTATCAGATTTTTCAGGAAACCTACCACGAGGCGACGTATCGCGAGCAGCATCCGTCGGGGCCGAAGAGCAATTTTCTTTGGCGACTGCATGGCCTCGATCGCGCGCAGGAGGCGGGCATCGACGACGTCGGCATCGGCGCGTTGATGGGGCTGTTTGATTGGCGGTTTGAAACGATGGCGCTGCTGTACCATACGATTCATTTGGAAGAGCGCTTCAAGGTGGGGCCGCACACGATTTCGTTCCCGCGGATTGAGCCGGCGATCGGAACTGACACGGCCAAATATCCGGGCGTGAACGATTATGACTTTAAACGGCTGGTGGCGATTCTTCGGTTGTCGGTCCCGTACACCGGGCTGATTCTGACCTGTCGTGAGTCGGTGGAGCTGCGGAACGAAATTATTAAATTTGGGGTTTCGCAGATTGATGCCGGCTCCGACATCGGCGTCGGCGCGTATTCAACGAAGGACGAGGAGTCGTACAAGAAGAGCCAGTTTGTGCTGAACGACGGACGCTCCCTCGATCAGGTGATTCGCGAGCTGTGCGAGGCGGAATTTATTCCCTCGTTCTGCACCGGTTGTTATCGGCTGGGCCGCACGGGCGAGCACTTCATGGAGTTCGCCATTCCCGGCTTTGTGAAGCGCTTCTGTACGCCCAACGCCGTGTTGACGTTCCTGGAATATATTGAGGATTACGCCTCGTCCGAGACCGCCGCTGCCGGGCTGGCGCAGATTAAACGCGAGCTCGAGAGCATGCCCGAAAGCGAGCAGAAGCAAAAACTCGTCGAGCGCATTGCGCAGGTGAAAAGCGGTGAGCGGGATTTGTATTTTTAATCGGAAAAATCAGACCAATCGGACGGATATGATAAATCAGATTTTAAAAAAAGCGCGGGCCGGTGAGGAACTTTCGGCGGAGGAGATTGCGGCGTTGCTGTCGATCTCAGACGAAGTGGAGCAGCAGGCACTGTTTGACTGTGCGTATGCCGTGAAGGCGGAGCAGGTGGGTAAGGTGGCCTATTTCCGTGGACTGATAGAGTGCAGTAATATCTGCACGAAGGATTGTCTCTATTGCGGTATTCGCCGGGGAAATCGTAACGTGGACCGTTTCCAGATGACTGAAGAAGAGATATTCCGTGAAGCCATGTGGGCGTATGAAGCGGAGTACGGTTCCTGCGTGATTCAATCCGGCGAACGACAGGACGAGGGTTTTGTTTCCATGATTGAGCGTGTGCTCCGCCGCATCGCCGAAGCAAGCTCCGGCGAAATGGGCGTTACGCTGTCGCTGGGCGAGCAGACGGAAGAGACCTATCGGCGCTGGCGCGAAGCCGGGGCGCATCGCTATCTTCTGCGTATCGAAACCTCCAATCCTCAACTGTACGCCAAAATTCATCCGGCAGATCACAGTTATGAAATGCGTCGCGAATGTCTGCGGCGGTTGCGTCGCACAGGATATCAGGTGGGCACCGGTGTGATGATCGGATTGCCCGGGCAGACGATGGAGGATCTGGCGCGCGACGTGTTGTTCTTGAAGGAGATCGATATCGATATGGTCGGCATGGGGCCTTATATCCCGCACGCTGACACACCGATGGGGCAGGAAATCGGGGTCTACACGCGCGAGCAGGAGTTGGCGGCACTGAATCTGGGATTGCGCATGATTGCGGTGACGCGGCTCGTGATGAGGGACATCAATATTGCTTCGGCCACGGCGTTGCAAGCACTGGAACCCACCGGGCGCGAACTCGGGCTGCAGTGCGGCGCCAACGTGATTATGCCCAACGTGACCCAGACGGAATATCGTCCCAAGTATCAGCTCTATAATAATAAGCCCTGTCTGGATGAAAATTCGTCCATGTGCCGAGACTGCTTGAGCAGTCGCATTAAAAGCATCGGCGAAACCATCGGCTTTAACGTACGCGGGGATTCGCTGCACTACAAAAAGCGGACGCAGGAGTCGTAGCTGCATTCGCCGAATTCGGCAAAATAGTTTTAAAACCGGCTGGTTCAATTTGCCGCGAAGCTGCACAGTTTCCTCCTCACTTTGAGTTCGGATTAAACCTATTTATACGGAGAAGAATAATGAAAACCAGACCTAAAAAATATGCCATGATTGTGCCGACCAGTATGGGCGTGCGATTAACTCCGGCTGATTCTCAGCCCTTCCACTGCAGCGATACCTTCAAAATGTATGCGACCAGTGCCGAAAGCAATGTGGCGAGCGTCTCTTCTTATCTTGGAATGCCGGTGAAGGTGCTGACGGCATTTGTGAAAGGGAGTCCTGTTTCGCACTTTATTAAGGATAATCTGGGAAGCCGTCGTATGGAGTTTGAAGGCCCCGAGTTTGAGCAGACGAATCCGTGGGGCTATCGTCACCAGATTAATATGGCGGATTGCGGCTGGGGTTCACGCGGGCCGCGCGTGCAGAACGACCGCGCCGGCGAGGTGGGACTGGAACTGAGCGCCGCCGATTTTGATCTGGAGCGTATCTTCGCGCAGGAGGGCGCGGAGATTGTTCACCTGTCTGGCTTGATTGCGGCGCTGTCGCCCAAGACGAGCCAGTTTTGTCTCGATGTGGCGCGGGTGGCCAAGGAAAACGGATCGCTGATTTCGTTCGACCTCAACTATCGCGCCAGCTTCTGGAAAGGCCGCGAGGAGGAGCTGAGCAAAACTTTTGCTGAAATTGCTTCGCGCAGCGATATCCTGATCGGCAATGAGGAGGACTTCCAGCTCTGTCTAGGGATTAAAGGCCCGGAGGCCGGCGGCAAGGGGCTGGAGGAAAAGATTGACGGATTCAAGGAAATGATCGGTCGCGTTCAGACGGCCTATCCGAATGCCAAATATTTCGCCACGACGCTGCGCGAAGTGCTCTCTGCAAACTGCCACATGTGGGGCGCGCTGGTAACGGACGGCGCGGAGTGGGAAGTGATCGAACCGCGCGAGATCGGCGTGCTTGACCGTATTGGCGGTGGCGACGGATTTGTCGGCGGTCTGCTGTACGGCATTTTGAAGGGTTGGGACGTACAGAAATGCGCTCGTTTTGCTTGGGCCAGCGGCGCGCTCGTGGTCACGCTGCTGACCGACTATGCCCAGCCCGCGGACGAAGAGCAGCTCTGGAGCATCTGGAGCGGTAACGCACGCGTGAAACGGTAAAGGACAGAATTGGCTAACCACTAATTAACACTGATTTTCACTAATTAGTGCAGATTCGTGATGATAAGTGGTTCGTGAAAACAGGAGATTTCTTATGAAAGCAGATATTGGATTAATCGGATTGGCGGTCATGGGCGAAAACCTTGTCCTCAACATGGAGAGCAAGGGGTTCCGCGTGGCGGTGTTTAACCGTACGGTGGAAAAGGTGGACGCGTTTATGGCCGGCCGCGGCGCGGATAAAAACTTTATCGGATGTCACAGCATCGAAGAGCTCTGCGCGAACCTCGAACGCCCGCGTAAGGTGATGATGCTGGTGAAGGCCGGTCAGGCAGTCGATGACTTTATTGAAAAGGTGATTCCGCATCTGGAGCCGGGTGATATCATTATCGACGGCGGCAACAGCCACTATCCCGACACCATCCGGCGCACGAAACGGGTTGAAGAAGCGGGCCTGCTCTATATCGGCACCGGCGTCTCCGGCGGTGAAGAGGGCGCGCTCACCGGTCCTTCCATGATGCCCGGCGGGTCGCCTGCGGCATGGGAAGCGGTGAAGCCGATCTTTCAGAAAATTTCTGCTCACACGGAGACTGGCGAGCCTTGCTGCGAATGGGTGGGCGAAAACGGCGCGGGCCATTTTGTGAAGATGGTGCATAACGGCATCGAGTACGGCGACATGCAGATGATCTGCGAAACCTATCAGATGATGAAGGAAGGGCTTGGGCTGTCCAACGCCGAGATGCATGAAGTATTCAAAGAGTGGAACGAGAGCGAGCTGGATTCCTATCTCGTTGAAATTACCCGCGACATCCTCGGCTACAAGACCGACGAGGGCGAGGCCGTCATCGACACGATTCTCGACACGGCCGGTCAAAAGGGCACCGGCAAATGGACGGCGGTCTCCGCACTGGATCTCGGCCAGCCGCTGACGCTGATCGGCGAGGCGGTCTTTGCGCGCTGTCTCTCTGCGCTGAAGGCAGAACGCGTGGAAGCGGCGAAGGTGCTCTCCGGGCCTGATACAGCTTTCGAGGGCGATAAAGCGGCGCTGATCGACGATCTGAAACAGGCGCTTTACGCTTCAAAAATTGTTTCTTATGCGCAGGGCTATCAGCTGATGCGCGCGGCGGCGGATGAGTATGGCTGGACGCTCAACAACGGCGGCATTGCGCTGATGTGGCGCGGCGGCTGCATCATTCGCTCGGTCTTCCTCGGAAAAATCAAAGAGGCGTTCGATAACGAACCGGATCTGGTCAACCTGCTCCTCGATCCGTTCTTTAAGGAGGCGATTGAAAACGCGCAGGCGGCGTGGCGGCGCGTGGTGATGAAATCGGTAGAGCTGGGCATTCCGATGCCGGCGATCAGCGCGGCGCTGGCCTATTTCGACGGCTACCGCTCCGCCCGACTTCCGGCCAACCTGCTGCAGGCACAGCGCGACTATTTCGGTGCGCATACGTATGAGCGGATCGACAAGCCGCGCGGCGAATTTTTCCACACCAACTGGACGGGCCGCGGCGGCGATACGTCGGCTTCAACCTATAGCGCGTAGACGATGCTTCCAGCTTCGTTGTGTCTGCAATGCGGCACAATGAAGCAGGATGCTTCATCTACAACGGGCTACCTTATGATTTCTAGATTCGGAGAAGATAAAAGTTTGTCGGCTGATGTTCAGCATAGAAGATACAGGTGGGTTTTACGTTTGATTAATTGTCGAACGATGCGGAAGTATTAATTTCGTGTCGCATAAAGGAGTGAGTTGATGCCTTGGTTTATTCAAGAGGGAGAATCGATTTCGCGTGAGGAGATCGAAATGGCGTGCCGGCGTCTGATTGACGAAGCACGGGCGCGGCGCGGCGGTGAGTTGAAGCGGGTTCTGCTGCTTCCACCGGATATTACGCGTGCACATTGCGGTGCAGGATGGATTGCTGAAACATTTTACAGGCTGCTTCCTGAAAGCGACGTTCATTTGATTCCAACATTGGGGCAGCATGTTCCGCATACCGATGAGGATAATCGATGGATGTTCGGCAGCTTTCCGTTGGAGCGCATTCATGTGCACGACTGGCGTAACGGCGTCACTCATTTGGGTACAATTCCTGCGGCGAGGGTTAAGGAGAGCACCGGCGGCAAGGCCGATTGGGAGATTCCGGTGGAACTGAACACGATGACGGTCACCGAAAAATGGGATTTGATTATCAATATTGGTCACGTTGTACCGCACGAGGTGCTCGGCTTTGCTAACCATAATAAGAATTATTTTATCGGTCTGGGCGGAAAGGAAACCATTTGTGCATCGCATTTGGCGGCGGGTGTGTATGGAATCGAAAATAATCTGGGCAATCTGATTACGCCGCTGCGCGCCTGCTATAACTGGGCCGAGGAGCAGTTTCTCGGTCACTTGCCGCACGTGTATATGATGCTGACGATGAAGCGTGACAAAGAGAATCGACTGGTGCATAGCGGTGTGTATGTCGGCGATGATCAGGAAACCTATTTGGCGGCAGCCGAGGCCAGCCGGGATCAGAATATTACGGTGTTTGACCAGCCGGTGAAAAAGATTGTGGCCGTCATGCAGGCCGACGAATTCCGTGCAACGTGGGTGGCGAACAAGGCCGTCTACCGTACGCGTATGGCAATGGCCGATGGCGGCGAACTGCTGATTATTGCACCGGGTGTCGAGCGTTTTGGTGAGCAGCAAGAGGTGGACGAACTCATTCGGAAATATGGTTACTGCGGAACGCCGAAAGTATTGGAACTCTATAAAAAAGAGCGGGATTTGCAGGATTTGGCTCACGGCGCAGCGCATCTCATGCACGGTTCGTCTGAAGGGCGCTTCACGATCCGCTATGCACCGGGTGGGCTGACCCGCGAAGAGGTGGAAGGCGTCTGCTATGAATATGCCGACCTACAGGAAGCGCTGGCGCGGTACAATCCGGAGACCATGAACGAGGGTTGGAATACAATGCCGGACGGTGAAGAGGTCTTTTTTATCAGTACGCCGTCTGCCGGGCTGTGGGCCGCAAAGGAAAAGATGCAGTGCTGATTTGAAGAGGGATTTTTCTTTCTTCCTGAAGCAGTTGACGAAAGTTTGCCTTCTGGAGCCTTGCCGCCGGAAAAAGATTCGCTACATTCCCGGATCGTTCAGCACTTAACCCCGGCGGTATTTTATGTATTACGCAGATGTCTATTTGAAATCCAAACGCCGCGAGGCAATCACTGAAAAAAGTCCGTGGATCTTTTCCGGCGCTATCGAGCGCCGTACGCGAGTTTGACGAGGACGACCAGCTCTGTCATGTGCGGCTGGACGATCAAGTGGTTGCTACCGGTTATGTCAACACGCAGACCAATATCGCGGTGCGTATCTTTGAATTCGGCGAAGTAGACATTGATCGTGCGTTTATTCTCCAGCGTTTCGAAGAGAGCCGCCGGATGAAGGAAACCCTGCTGCGCGGCTGCACCAATGCGTATCGCCTGATTCATGCGGAGGGCGATCGCTTTCCCGGGCTGGTGGTGGATAAATATGGCGACTATCTCGTGATCCAATCCTCAACCGCCGGCATCGATCTGCTGCGGAATCTGATCGTTGAAGCCTTGGTCGAACTCTTCCAGCCCAAGGGCATAAGGGAAAGAGCAGCTCCACCTCCCGTCGCACGGAGGGCCTTGAAAAGGTGCAGCAGGTGCTCTACGGCGAAGTGCCTGAAGAGGTGATTGTTGAGGAGTATGGCCTCAAATACGCCGTCGATCTGCACGGCGGACAAAAGACCGGATTCTTTCTTGATCAGCGCGAAAACCGGCAAATTATTGCCCGGCACGCCGCCGGGCGCACTGCGCTCAACTGCTATTGCTACAGCGCCACCATGGGCCTCTGCATGCGGAATGCCGGTGTACAGACACTGCATAATGTTGATCTTTCAGAGGGCGCGCTCCAGCTGGCAGCGCGTAACTATTCGCTCAATGAAGTGGTTCCGGGCGAGGACGAATTTCTGGCCGCTGACGTGAAGCGGTTTTTGGGCGATATGCCAGCCGATCACTATGATCTGATCGTGCTCGATCCCCCTAAGTTTACCGCCTCAAAACGAACGATCGATGCAGCGATTAAGGGATATAAGCACATCAACATGGTTGCGCTAAAAAAGATTAAATCCGGCGGCCTGCTCTTTACCTTTTCCTGCTCCGGGTTGGTGGATATGGAGCTCTTCCGCAAAATTATCTTCTACGCCGCCAAAGACGCCGGCCGCGATGTGCGCATCGTCCGGCCGCTCTCCGCCGACCTCGATCACTCGCTCTCGATTTATCACCGCGAAAACGAATATCTCAAAGGCCTCATGCTTTATGTGGTGTAAATGTTGGTTAGTTTTAGATTGTTGAGGAAATTGCTGATGTCACGATCGAAAGCATTTGCTTCTGAAGTTCTTCAATCCTGATCTTTGCAATGCCTTTGCATTTTAGTGCCTGCATCTCAGCAACATCCTTTTTCATATCCATTAACCATTCCAGATCATCGGTATCGATTTCTCCCTGTCCAAACTGTCGTGTCCACTCATGAAGGTCATCTCTGGTTGTGTTTAGGAATGAGGTCGTATCAGAAATGAATGCTTCAGCTTCCTCTGTAATCATTGACTTTGCGGCTTCTCTGCATTGTTTTAAAATTTCCTCCAATAGATTTTGCATTACTATTCCTCCAGTTTGGCAGCTTCAAGTTCAATAATTGCGTCATAGGCTTCGGCGATGTTTGGTTTTATGTTTTTCACCATGATCTCTTTCATTTGTCCCTTTTCCTCCCATCGCTTGATAAACCCGGCCATTAGGTTTTTATCGGGGTCGGCCATAAGTGTCCACTGCGCCACCGTCTCATCATTATTAGGTAGCCCTTTAGCATATTCATGGGCTTTGCGGATACGGAGCAACAATCCTTCCGCGTCCGCAACATGGTTGGTATACTGCTCGGTCGATTGTTCAATGAGTACAAGCGAATCAACCTTAAGATCAATTGCTGTCTCGTATGCCCTTTGATCAAAGGGTGCGGTTACAACGCAGCCAGCCAGCAACAGGATGGCAAATAAACTCAGTATGTATCTCATGGTGGCTCCTCTTGTTTTCGAAAATCACGAGTATATATTTTCCTTCATATCTCCAATCGATATCATCGATCATGCTGCTTAACATTTGTCTGAGTAAAAAATGATATTACTTGGCTACTTATTATGTATCGTGCCCATAACTTGGAATATATCTTGCAACAACTCTCCATGTCGGAGCTTGTGGGAAAGAACTTGAGAATGTATTTCTTCGGCATCCTTCTTTGCGAGGTTGGTCATTGTTTTCAGGGCAAGCTGATCTGAGCGATCTAAATCAATCGCAGAGTATTGCTCTGGAGATTTCGCTGTTTCCAGAAAGCGTAAAAAGCGAATCTTTAAACCAACATCATTGGATTGGAATGCTTGTTCAATGAGATCTAGAACATGACACGTAGCCTTGGCTTGCGCCGCAAGTGAAAGCTTGACTATGCCTGCCCCGAACATCCAATCCTTGATTCCTCTCTCTGTTTTCTCCGCAAATGGATCCCCATTGGGTGTCTCACAAGTTCCCGCTGAAACAATGTCTATATTACCCTGATTCAGTAGAAGTGCTTCCGTAAATCCGATCATCGCAGGGTTATTTGCCCATAGTCCTCCATCGGCAAAGTTGTCAGTTGAATTGCTATCAAGTGGATTAGGTTGAGTGGCAAGGGGTAAATAAATTGGCGCTGCTGCACTGGCCATGCATACGTCTACAAGGGTACGAGTATCGTCACGGTTCCTTCCCGGAAGATGTGGTGTTTTGAATACAACAGGTTTGAACGAACTGGTCTCGGTTGTGGGGATACATAGGCGAATTTTCCTATGCTTGTAAACATCGGCAAGAGTCGTCTTTCCAAATAGATCCTCAAGGGCACCGC
>JAAYDL010000145.1 GCA_012729265.1 Lentisphaerota bacterium
AAACGGCCGTTAAGGTGCATCAGCTGGAGGCGGTAGATATCGGTTTTCTGGAGGATCAGAAATATGATCTGATTAATCTGAACGGCGTGGTTGAAAGTTTTCCAGGCTATAATTATCTGCGCAAGGTGTTGGCGCTGGCGGTCGATAAACTGGCCGACGGCGGCGTTTTGTTTATCGGCTCCGTTTGGGACATCAATAAACGGGATTCGTTTCGCGCCGCACTCAAAAATCATGCCGAGGCCACCGGAAGCAATAGCGGCCTGATTCGTTTTGATGTGGCGGCGGAATTGTTTCTTCCGGAAAACTTTTTCAGCGCTTGGGCGGCGGAATACGATCTGCCGCTGGACATTTCCGTTTCCCGGCCAAATGTAGCGTGCAGCGAACTGTCGGATTATCGCTTTGATGTCACAATTACGAAAAAGGGCTCCGCAGAAACGTTGAGCGCTAAGACCCGCTTTGGAGCCGACGATCTGTTTGCCCTGCCGAAGTCGGCTCCGCCGGAATGTGCGCCGGAGCAGGCGGCCTATATCGTCTATACCAGCGGCTCAACCGGCAGGCCGAAGGGCGTCGTGGTTGAACACCGTAATCTGCTCCACATCCTGAAGGCGCTGAAGCCTTTTGCCGACGGATGCACCCGCGCGTGTCTGGTGGCGCCGCTCTCGTTCGATGCGTCGATCCAGCAGTTTGCCGTTTCGCTGTTCTGCGGCAATACGCTGCATATTTTGTCGGACGACGAACGGAAGCTCCCGGAAAATTTTTATCGGAGCGTGGTGGAGAATCAAATTGATCTCACCGACATGACGCCGGCCTTTTTCAATGTGCTGGTTGAATACCTTTCTGAAAATCGGCTCGCGCTGCCGATGAAAAAAATCCTGCTGGCCGGCGAGGTGCTCCGCCCGGATTCGGTGCAGAAGTTTTACCATATTCCCGGGAACGAAAAGGTGGTGCTCTACAACGTCTATGGACCGACGGAATGCACGGTGGACACGAGCGCATATCCCATCGATATTGAGAATTATAACCAGTTTTCATCCTATCCGATCGGCCAGGTGTTTGACGGCGCGTTTGTGACGATTCGCGATAAGAATGAAAAGGTACTGCCGGATTCGGTGGTCGGAGAAATATGGATTTCCGGCAACGGCGTTTCCCGCGGGTATCTGAATCCGCCGGCCGCCAACGCGTTTGTGGAGAAAAACGGCGAGCGGTATTACCGAACCGGCGATTTCGGGTTTGTGGAGAAGGAGCTCGTCTACTATGTCGGGCGGGAAGATCAGCAGGTAAAAATCCGCGGCAACCGTGTGGAAATCGGTGAGGTGGAAAACGCGATTGCCGGTTGTCCGGGCGTTAAGCAGGTGGTTGTGGTGGCGGACACCTTTTTGTCGGGCGAAGACAAGAGTCTGGCCGCCTATGTGGTCGGCCCGGTCGATCTCGCTTCCCTGAAAAGCTATCTGGAGCAGCTGCTCCCGCCATATTGCGTGCCGAACTATTTTGTGCCGATGGATGAGCTGCCGCTGAACGCCAACCGGAAGGTGGATAAAAAGGCGTTGCCGTCGCCGCACTCCTCAACGGGAATCGCGGAGGGGCGCCCGCTGCGCGGAGCGGTGGAGGAGCAACTGGCAACGGTCTGGAAAAAACTGCTCGGCGTGGAGGTTCCTCACGCGGATGCGGGATTCTTTGAACTCGGCGGCCACAGTATTCTGGCGGTTCGTCTGATTGCACTGATAGAGAAAGAGCTGGGTTTTAATTTGACGCTGAGCGAGCTGTTTGTCCGCCCGACGATTGGCGGGCTGTCGGAGCTGTTTGAAGGGAAATCGGTTAAGGATAACAGTCCGGTGATCAAGCTCTGTCACTGCGAAGGCGGAAAAAACCTTTTCCTGTTTCATCCGGTGGGCGGCAGCGTTTTCTGCTACAGCGAGCTGGCTAACCTGCTGAGCCGTACGTTTACGGTGTATGCCGTTGAAGCGGCGGGTTTCAGTCCGGAAAGAACCGCGCTGAATACGGAGCTGCATCGGGTGGAGGATTTAGCGGCCTATTATCTGGACGAAATTCTGAAGGTGGAGTCCGAAAATATCATCTTCGGCGGATGGAGTTTCGGCGGCCTTTTGGCGTATGAAGCCGCCTGTCGCTATGAGCAGATTCAAGGCGAGTGCGGGCCGGTGCTGATTCTGGATTCGGTGGCCGATAATTCGAAAGCCAAGTCGGTCGTCGCTAAGGATGATGTCGGTATGCTCAAATCGCTGTTGGAAGAATTGATGGTGTTTGATGAAAATCATCTGCGTTCGCTGTCGCGGGAGGATCGGTTGAATTATCTGGTCCAATGCGCGGAAGAGTGCGGGCTTCTGCCGGTCGGTTTCAGCTCGGTGCAGATGGAAAACCTGCTGCAGACCTATCGCAGTAACGCCGTTGCGGCCGCGCGCTATGAATCGCCGACGCGCTCGGATAAGGCGATTCTGCTCATTCGCGCCATGGAAGTTTCGGAATCGACCCGTCACTTTATTCACGATAAATATTTGGGTTGGAGCGCCTTTCTCGATGAAGGAAAGATTGCGCTGAAGTGGACCGAGGGATCGCACGAAACCATGCTCTCTCCGGGGTTGGTCGGAAATGTGGCGAAACAAATATTGGAGTACATGAATGATGATTAAGCGGAATAGAAAACCGCTCTCATGGGTTGCTCTCGGCGCACTGGTTGTTCTGCTCAGCGTATCCGCCTGCACAACGCACCGCCCGAAAATCAGCCGGCTCGTAAAACAGATGGGTACAGCGATGGTGGCCGATCCGGAACTGCCGGGCTTGTCGGTTGCGATTCTTAAAGAGGGCGAAACCGACCCGCTGTGTATGGCCTTCGGCACCGCTGCTGTGGAAAACAATGTTCCGATGACCACTGACAGCGTGATTAAGATCGGCTCCGTCACCAAGGTGTTTACCGCCACGCTGACGCATAAGCTGATCGAAGAAGGAAAACTGAGCTACGATACAACGATTGACTCATTTTTTCCCGATTTTCCCGAAGGCAACAAGATCACAATCCGCCATCTGCTCGATCATACGTCTGGAATAATGGACATGCTTCATCTGGAGGCGGTTTACAGCAATATGGCCAAATGCTGGAAACCCGAGGAGCTCATCGCCATGGTGGCTGCACAGCCGCTGAATTTTCAGCCGGGGACCGATCAAAAATATTGTAACACGGGCTATCTGATGCTCGCAATGATATGCGAAAAGGTAACTGGAAAGAGCTACGATGCGCAGATTCAGGACATGTTCTGCGGTGACTTGGAGATGAATCTGGTGATTTGCGGCAGCGACTCCGCCATCGTGCCCAATATTTCCAGCGGCTATACCAGCGATGAACAATCCAAACTGAGCCTCCCGATGATGGCCAGTATTGCTATCGCCCACGGAACGGGGAATCTGGAAAGCAGGCCGAAGGATGTGGTGCGTCTGGTGAATCTCGGCGACGTGCTGGAGAACAATGTTTTTGATACATTGAAGCCGGAACCGATGGTTCTCGAAAACGGAAAGGTTGCCGAATACGTGGCAAACAATGGCGGTTGGACGAATAAACAAGGCTATCTGGACGGCTGCACCTTTTTCGAATTCAGCGACCCAAAGATTACCGTTCTTGGTAAATTAGGCTCTTTCCCCGGCTTTGGAACGGTTTATTTCTACGACCAGCAGTCGAAGTATGCGGTCGTGCTGAGCGTGAATAATGAAAGAAAGATTTCCGATGCCATGCTGATGGGAGCAAAACTGCTGTACGCCTTGCGTAATGGTGGGAGTTCTTCCCACTAATCGTTTGCGCATTCAACAGGAAGTCATTAATTTTGAACACAATATGAACAGGGGTTGTAATGGGACACATTGCATTTGACAGCCAGAAACTATCCGGTCCGGATTCGCCGCAGGAACGTAAGATTATTCAGAAATGTCTTTCGCATCCGATTCGTCTGCGGATGCTCTGCCTGCTGGAGCGAAACGGTCCCGCCCCGCAGCATATTCTGGCCAAACAGCTGACGATGTCGAATGCGGCTCTGCACCATCATCTCAACAGCTTGGCCGATCTTGATTTTGTGCAGCAGGTAGACCAAAAAGCTTCCTCCAGCGGCATTACCGAAAAAATATACAGCCTCAATCGCTCACGCTGGCATGAGTGGCAGGAAAAGCTCCTCGAGGAAGTTGATTTTGCCACCTGCCTAAATTTTGCCTTTGCATGGATGAATGAACGACACCGCGAGGGAAGCGAGATCCTTAAGAAGGAGCCGCAGGCTTTTATTGCCGGCAGTTTGACCGTGAACGCCTCACAGGAAGAGGTCATAGAGTTTAAACATAAACTTCAGGGTCTCATCGACGAGTTTTCCGCCAAGCACGATGAAAAGAGCGCTCTGCCCTGTTACTCCATAACTTTCTCGATCTTGCCTTCAAACGATCACGGCATCGAAGACTCGCGCAACATCCTCGAATTTGATCCCTGATCTCTGTTGTGCTGCAAAGAATCTGCTTCTCCGCACCGTATCAAGTTTATCATTTGGAGGGGGTTCCGCAGTGATGGGGAGTTCTATCCCAATCGATTAGTAGTGATATCGAGCTTGGGCTATGTGCAGTTGATTGTTCTCAACCATGTAAACCAGACGATGTTCATCTGTGATTCTCCGAGACCAAAATCCAGCAAGGTCATGTTTCAAAGGCTCGGGTTTTCCAATGCCTTCAAAAGGATCTCTCTGAATTTCTTTTATTAGTTGGATGATTCGTTTAGCAATTTTTTTGTCGTGGACAACCCAATACGAAAAATCTTCCCACCCTTGATCTGCAAAAACGATCTTCATTACAGCTCTGGAAGTTCATATTCTTTCCCGTCTCCGGAACGCAACTGGTCTACGGCATCGCGTAAACGACGTGCATTCTTCGGACTGCGCAAAAGATATGCGGTTTCTTCGAGAGCAGTATAATCATCCATTGACATCATTACCACCGCCTGATCTCTTCTGCGGGTAACGATAACAGGATCGTGGTCATCACAAACCTGCTGCATAGTTGAGGCTAAGTTTTCCCGGGCAGCTGTATAAGTTATTGTTTTCATGCTGGACAGTATCGTGTACGTGTCGGGGTTTGGCAAGGATAATTATTTCATAGATGTCGGAGTCATGGATGTCGGAGTCAAGATGTCGGAGTCAGGTCTGCACTTTGAACTTTTCATCCAATTCATCCTCTTTTCGACAACCTCATCCACAATATCAACTCGTAAAGGCCTCGCCAACTGCCTCTCCTCTCGTTAAAGATCAATCAAACGTTCAATGTGCAGTCCTGATAACCATTCAGAAGTTACCATTCATGAGTCGGTTGGGTTAGCATAAAAATGACGAAAGTCAGCTAACCGAAAGGAACTCAAAATGAAACTGCAATGCGGAATGGATCTGCACGGGAAAAACG
>JAAYDL010000146.1 GCA_012729265.1 Lentisphaerota bacterium
GCTTCGCGTCGCTCGGGGGATGGCCGCTCCCGCTTCGGCCACAGCCCCGCCGCTCGCGCGGCTGGGCGCGGCCTGCGCCGGGGGCTGGCCATTCCTCGCCCCGCCGTCATCCCGACACACTTCGTGGTCGGGATCCACGGCTGGGCTCCGGGTGGAACTCGCTCACTGCCGTTCGCTCGCCTCCGCCTTCGTCCCGACTCTCCGAGGTCGGGACTCGGCGTGAAGATCGGCGGGATTCATGCCGCCACGGCGGCATTCTTCGCGGCGGGCTGCCGCGCTCTTCCGCCCTGCGGGCTTCGGGTGGGGGCGCGCGCGTCTTAGATAAATTGCTGTTCCTATATGCGGTGGGAACTCCGCATTGGCCTATACGATCAACAGCCATCTAACGCGGCGAGAACAGCAACTACCCCAACGAAACTTAGAATGCAGACAATAACCTTCAGTGCCGGCGACATATTCGATTCTGATATTTTTTCAGCCCCGGCCACCATCGTAAATCCCATAACAAGAACAGCGCCGGTCGCCAGTATTCCGAAAATCCAGCTAATCATTATACTCTCCTTTGTTTGCCTCATCACGCGGTTGAATATTGATTATTTTCAATCTGCATGCCCGGTCCTTTATAAGCCTTATTGGTGATGCCATCGATATAATGGCTGGGTAAATATTCTGCCCGCTTAATCCGGAATATTCTTTCCCTTTTCACGCTCGAAACGGGCCAACTCCTCCGGCAGAACTCGTCCGACATAGGCTTTCGCGCTCTCCAGGTGATCGGCATCTCCGTTTTTGTAATAGGCATGCAAAAGGTGCCGCCACGCGTCGGGATAATTGGGCTCCAATTCAATCGCCTTCAGTAGTGCCGGGATTGCATCCGCATGTTGCCCACCCTTCAGATATGCAAATCCCAATGAATCCCATGCGAAACGGAATGTCGAATCGAGATCCAGGGCGCGACGGCAATACTTCACCGCCTCAGGATACTGTCCCATGCTGGCCATAGTCATGCCAATATTGTTAAAAATCAGGGGATGCGGGTCACAATGGGATGCCATGCTCTCGAACATATCCAAAGACTCCTTCTGTCTCCGCGCATAAAACAGGGCTTCCCCGCAATCCATCATGTCTTTAGACGAAAGGCGCCCATGCTCCATGCATTCCTTGAACAAATCGGCTGCAAGCGCATAGTCTTTCTTTGCGTATGCCACCCGCGCATAGGCCATCATGGCAAAATCGTCCCATGGATTAACTTCCAAGTATCGCTTAATGTGCCGCTCCGCTCGGCCCCAGTCTTTTCTCTCCAAGCCGCACAAAATACCCAACCGGTCGATCATCCGGCACTCTGGATATTGCCGTTGGGCCACCGCAATCACGTCGCAAGCCCAGTCTGGCATATCCTGCCGTAGCAGATAGAGAACATAAGACTCCCAAAACTCCCAGAACCATGGCGCATGGGCGACCATAGCCTCAAAGGCCGCTTTTACGAATTCAAATGGCTCACCATCCTGCTTACGTTCGAATGCCACTAGGCAAGCCATGGCTTCTTTGGAGGCCGTTGCGGTTTCCATTCCGGCAATGGCCGCGCCCAGTCCATCTCGGAAAGCATCATACAACCGTTGTTCGTCAGGCTGGATGGAATCGAGCCACTCCGCAGCTGGTGCATCCGCCAGATAGATGCCCTGTGCATCTGGATCAACCTCCTTCAAATCCTCCCAGATAGGGGCGAATAGTGGGGACACCTCCGCCAGCTTGCGAAGAACATATTTGCTCCGAACCGAAACATATCCCGCCCCGCAATACTTCGACAACTCAGCGCGGGGCTTGCGTTCACGGCAATGGCAATAGTTGAAGACAGACATGTTGTCACGCAGTTTTCGGATGTAGAAAAGATGCCCGGAAATCGGAAAGTCATCTGGAAGGAATACATGGATGTTATATGTGGTCACAGCAAACTGTGTGCCCCGGTTTATTCGGCTGAATTCATCTGCTGTCCGCCCAATCCGACCCCGCAGATGTTCATTCCACATTCGAGCTGTCTTCTCCGGCCACTGAAGCTCTGGGTCCGCGAGGTGTCCAGATCCGAATCCGAACCATTTTTCGGCTGTTGCTGCTGTTTTCACTGTTTTCTCCTGAACGGCGACACCATCGCCATCCATCCCTTCCTACACGGAAAACAGTGAAATCCTGCGCGCCTCCATTAAATTTGCGCCATAACACGCTCGCCAAGCATATGGAGCTGGTCAGCC
>JAAYDL010000147.1 GCA_012729265.1 Lentisphaerota bacterium
ACACAAAACCCTGCTACAACAAAAGCAGCTGCGTGGAAAATCAGGCTAATGATAAATCCGCTGGGTGCACCCTTGTTTACCTTACCCGTTTTTCTTCCATATCTCTTTTTTTTCATAACTCAAGCCCCGTTTAGTTTTGGAACTCCGGCGCATACTCTGCGCCATTTTTACTGTAGATACGTCTACCAAAATCTCCGCATTTGAAAAAATGAAAAAAATATCCTCCGCAAAACAGGTCAGCTTGAAAACTCAAGAACCTCCGGAGCAATATTCGAAATCAGATCACGACAGAGCATTTTTACATGTTCCGCCGAATCCGAAAACAACGCCTCCTGTGCCAGTTTTGCCGCACTCGAGTAGTGCAGCTTACGAATCACATCCTTAATAACCGGAGCCTGCGACGGGGTGACACTGAGCTCATCAACCCCCAATCCAACCAGCAAAGGCACCAGCTCCGGCGACGCGGCCATCTGACCGCACACACACGTCCAAAGCCCATACTTATGGCTGACCTTCACGACATGATCAATCAATCGAACAATCGCAACGTGCGTCGGTTGATAGAGATGCGCAACATTCTCATTCCCTCGATCCACGGCCATGGTGTATTGAATCAGGTCATTCGTCCCGAGGCTGAAGAAACTGACATGGGGCGCGATCAGATCCGCAATGAGTGCTGCAGAAGGCACTTCAATCATGGTGCCAATCTCCAGTTCCCGATTAAACGGGATCCCCTTAGACGCCAACTCATCCATACATTCGTGCAGAAGCTCATTGGCTTGAACAACCTCTTTCAAGCAGCAGATCATCGGATACATAATGCGGACATTTTCATGAACGCTGGCGCGAAGGATGGCCCGCAGCTGTGTTTTAAACAGTTGAGGATGCGAAAGACAAAAACGGATCGCTCGTTCTCCGAGGAACGGATTGAGTTCATTAAAACATTCAATGGAACTGGGTAGTTTATCGGCACCGACATCCAGCGTACGAATAACGACCGGGGCGGGATACTGACTCTTGGCCGCACTAATGTAAGCCGCCGCCTGCTCTTCCTCGGACGGCAACGTATCACGCCCTAAAAACAAAAATTCCGTGCGATACAGCCCAATTCCTTTTGCACCACGGGCATCAACGGCATCGAGCTCATCGAGCAGTTCAATATTGGCCGTAATCGGAACCAGGTAACCGTCCAGCGTTTCCGGGGGCTTATCGCGCAGCGCATCCAGTTCGAGCAGAATCTGTTCCTGTTCCAGCGCACGCTGACGGTATTCCTTCAGCCGTTTTTCAGTTGGACAAACAAAAACGAGGCCCTTAGCCCCATCAACCAGAACAACATCCCCGTTTTCGACCGTCGCGGTCACATTATGCAACCCCACCACGGCAGGCACCTGCAGTGCCCTGGCCATAATCGCTGTGTGCGAGGTTGAACTGCCCAAATCAGTCACGAACGCCTTAACCATCGACTTATTCATCGTGGCCGTATCCGAGGGAGGGAGATCATGCACCACCACAACGCACGGTTCCGTAATACTGTTGATCCGGTCCAGACGTTCCCCTGCAAGATTGCCCAATATGCGTCTGGTAACATCGCGAATATCCGCGGCCCGCTCTGACAGATAGGAATCGTCCACCTTGGAAAGCATGTCGGAATAGCGGTTTGAAACGGCCGACAGCACTGGCTCCACATTGATCATATCCTTCTTCAGCGTCCGGATTACGTCTTCAATAAAGGTTCGATCATCAACGACCAGCAGATGCGCATCAAAAATACTCGCATGCTCATCGCCCAGCATTTCAGAAACCTGCTTCTGAATATGTTTAATCTGTGCATGCGTTGCAATCAACGCCTCTTCAAAGCGGGCAATCTCTCTCGGAATTTCATCGGCAGAAATCGACCGCGTCACAATCCGATCGCTCTCGGAAACAACCAACCGAGCATCGCATACAGCAATACCGGGAGAGACCCCGATCCCCTGTAGACAGATTTCACTTTTTGAGCGTCCCGACATACCGACTAGTCCTCATAAAAATTATTGACGAACAGCTCTTCAATCTCGGCCATCGCTTCCCGGGCGTCACTCCCTGTAGCGGACACCGTCATAATGCTGCCGGGGTAGCCCTCTATCGTCATCAACCCCATGATGCTCTTGCAGGAGACCTTGTTGCCGTCTTTCTCGATAAAAATCTCGCATTCGTATCTGCCGGCCGCCTTAACCAGCAAGGCCGCTGGGCGGGCATGAATGCCGTATTTATTACCCACCTTAAACTTCTTAACTATGCTGTTTTCACCCATGGGGCTCTCGTCCCCCTTTCGTCAACCAGTTAATAATTCGATCATCCAGTTCCTTTGCCGCATCATGTCCAAGCTCTTTGAGCTTCTGATTCAATGCGGCCACTTCAACAATGTTTGCCATATCTCGGCCCGATTGTACAGGCAACTCTATACACGGAACAGAGCACCCCAGGAACTCAATGAAATCCGGAGCCACCCCGGTTCGGTCCTCATTCCCGCTCGGCGGTTTCA
>JAAYDL010000148.1 GCA_012729265.1 Lentisphaerota bacterium
AGGGGGGGCGGTACAAGACAATAACGTCAATTATTTGACAGCCGCGCCCCCAAGTCTTTTTTTACAAGCGCGAAATGGGGTTTAGGGCTAAGCGAGCTTGCCTGTAATTAAATCAGACGGGTGAGCCGGGACGATAGAACCGTTATTAAAAAGTGTTGAAAATTTATTATCATTGGCGGAACGTGAACATTCAAACCCTTCATGTGCTTTTTGTGTTTTCCAAATTTCATCAACGATTTCCGTCATGAAAGACATTAGTTCAGGATCGTCTGAAATTTCAAAATTTTCAAAACGGGGATTGTTGTTCAAATTCATGCTGGTTCTGATAACGAGGTTGTAGCGGTCATTTTTCATTGTCATAAATTTGGCATGAACTGAACTGACGCGAATACAATCAGCCCCGAATTTTTGAAGCAGTTCTTTGCAGAATTCTGGTTTTCGTCCTTTGAAACTTGAATCTATAATAAACCGCATTGATTTTATGCGATTTTCCTGCATCAAACGAAATGCGGCGCGTATATCTCCAGAGGCGGCTGACCATGTTGACACGGTGATATCAGAAGGGCCGATCTGATCAAGACAGTGTTCTAAAATGTCAATTAAAGAAAATTGTCCTTTTGTGAAACCGTAGATTTCGCAGCCAGGGTCAATCGTTCCAATTGCTTGTTTGGCATTTTCTAAACGGCAGGCCATAACAATTTTTCTATCAACCTTTCCTCTTTTTTTTACATATTGAGCGCTTTCTAATAATTCAAGGCATTTTTTTTGTTTCATTTTGGAAAACTCGCTAGTTAAGTATTTGTTTTATTTATAATTATATCATTTTTTGAAAGAATTTGTAAACAAAAGATAACAAAATGGTCGGAAGAAAACCTAAACCCACAAATTTAAAAATACTGAATGGCAACCCTGGGAAAAGAGCTTTAAACAAAAACGAGCCAAAACCTGACGCTGTTATTCCTGACCCTCCTGGGCACTTAAACGATATTGCGATAGAGGAGTGGCATCGTATGTCGAAAGCTCTTTTTTCTGCGGGTCTTTTGTCAGCAATAGACGCATCGGCATTAGCGGCTTATTGCCAGACTTATGCCCGGTGGGCCGAAGCAGAAGAGGGGATTAAAGAAAGTGGGCTGATGATCAAAACGACAAACGGGAATGTTGTCCAATCACCCCTTGTTGGAATTGCCAATAAAGCTTTAATGCTGATGCACAAATTTTTGACTGAATTTGGCATGACGCCATCATCGCGTTCAAGGGTTTCGGTCACGGCGAAGCCAAAGGCAAACAGTTTTGAAGAATTTGGATAAAAATTTTATTCAGATAGCTAAAACTTACGCACGAAAGGCGATAGCAGACAAAAAAAATAAACGTCATGGAAAATGGATACGGCAGGCGGCGAAACGTTTTCTTGACGATTTGAAACGGATATCGAAAAAAGATTGCTCGTTTTTTTTTGATAAGAAAGAAGCTGAAAAAGCCTGTCGGTTTATTGAACGTCTTCATCATGTCGAGGGTGTGTGGGATACGCCAAATATTATTCTTCACCCGTCGCAGATTTTTTTCATTGTCCAACTTTTTGGATTTCGCAATAAAGGCACTGGAACGCGGCGTTTTACTTCGGCGCTTTACGCCACGGCTCGAAAGTCAGGCAAAAGTACCATCGCCGCAGGAATTCTTCTTTACTGTCTTTGCTGCGAAAACGAGGTAGGGGCGCAGGTTATTTCAGCGGCGACGACGTTCCCCCAGGCAAGCATCATTTTCAATGTCGCCAAACGCATGGCCGAAAAAAATTCTGATCTGCGGGATTTTTTCAGCCTTGAATGTTGGGCGAAAGCCATCAGCCGTTTTGAAACGGGCAGTTCATTTAAACCGATTCATGCGAAAGCCAGCACCCAGGACGGTTTAAACCCGTCCCATGTCGGTCTCGACGAGATTCACGCGCACAAAACCGCCGACCTGCTGAACGTTCTCACCTCGGCAGCCGGAGCACGAAGCAACCCGCTATGGCTCTACACCACTACGGAGGGTTACACCTCTCCCGGCCCGTGGGGTGAAATTCGGGACTTCGCAAAAAAACTGCTTGATGGTGTTTTCGGATATGACGCCGACCACTTTCTCGCACTGTTCTGGGCGGTGGACGAGGACGATAATGAGTTTGATGAAACCTGTTGGGTTAAAGCAAACCCGCTGATTGATGTTAACCCCCACTTGCTGACGGCAATCCGCAAAGAAGCGGTTGAAGCCAAACAGATGCCGTCCAAACTGGCCGAGTTCCGTATCAAGCGTCTGAATCGGCCGGCCGCTTCCGCTGATGGCTGGATTGATTTGGTCGCCTGGCAGAAATGCTCCGGAGACGTGGACTTGGATTGGTTGGCCGAATACCCCTGTTATGGTGGGCTTGACTTGGCTGCGACAACCGACCTGTGCGCGTTCCGTCTGGTCTGGAACGTTGAAGAAACCATCTACACCTATGGCTGGCGTTGGTGTCCTGAAAGCGCCGTAGCGTACCGCACGGAACGCGGAACCGTGCCCTATGCCGCATGGGTCACATCCGGCGCGATTAAACAGACAGACGGCAACGTTGTTGATTATTCCATTATCGAGGCTGACGTTAAAGCCGCTTGCGAACGGTTCAAGGTGAAGTCCATCGGCTTCGACAGGTGGAACGCATCTGACTTGGTGAATCGCTTAACTGAGTCTGATATTCCCCTGATTGAGTTTGTTCAGGGAACGAAAAGTTATCACCCGGCTATGCAGGAGTTAGAACGGGCGTATATCGCCGGGAATCTGAGGCACGGTGGCGACCCAGTGTTAAACTGGTGCGCGTCCAATATTGTGGCTCGGCGTGACCAGAACTTGAACATGGCGCCGGACAAGCGAAAGAGCGCCGACAAGATCGATGATATGTGCGCCCTGCTGATGGCCGTCGGTTTGTTGGTCGGAATCGAAAAAGAGAAAGAGCCAGAGTACGACATTTTCTTTGTGTGAGGGATAAATGAACAGAGCCTATTCCATATTTGAGATCAAATCCGTTGACGGCGACCAGCGCACCTTCCAGGGGATCGCCACCACTCCCGCAACCGACCGCATGGCCGACATCGTTGATCCGAAGGGAGCAGAGTTTAAACTTCCGCTACCTCTCCTCTGGCAGCATGACTCAAAGGACCCTATCGGGTGGGTGCGGAAAGCGACCGTCACCGATAAAGGAATTGAGATTGAGGGCGAGATCGCCGATATCCTCGACGATGGACCACTTAAAGACCGGCTCAAGACTGCTTGGCAGATGATTAAAGCCGGGTTGGTTCGTGGGTTGTCTATCGGTTTCAACCCTATTGAGTACTCTGAAATTAAAGGTACTTGGGGTCTCCGATTCACAAAGTGGGAGTGGCTGGAACTCTCCGCCGTCACGATTCCCGCCAATCAGGAAGCCACCATTTTAGCAGTCAAACAGTTTTCCCGGCCCGCCGCGTCAGGCAAAGCCGTGAAACTGATTAAATCCTCTCCCGGCGCTTCGGGATGCACCTCAGTAAAGCTCATTCGCAGAAACCCTTAAACACGTTATTGCCATTTGAGGCAAGAGGAAACAACCATGAAAACCATCGCAGAACAGATCAAAGATATGGAAGCCACCCGCGCTGCCAAAGCCGCGCAGATGGAAGAACTGATGCAGAAATCCTTTGAAGCGGATCGCACTCTCGACGCAGCTGAAGCCGAAGAATTTGACACCCTCGACGCCGAAATCAAGCAGGTGGATGCTGACCTGGCCCGACTCCGCAGACTGGAATCCCTGAATGGCCAAAAAGCGAAACCCGTAGACGGGGCCGCTCCCGCCGCCGCCTCCGTGTCCCGGTCCCATGCCGGCCACATCATTATCAAATCGGCAGACCAGGAAGAAACATTCAAGGGGCAGAACTTCACCCGCAAAGTGATTGCCAAGGCCCTGGCCCATATGGACGGCATCCCCGCTCACATCGCCGCCGAACGCCGTTGGGGCAAAACCGCACCCACCCTCTGCGCCATCATGAAATCCAATGAGATTGAGGCAGGTGGTACGGCATCCGGTGAATGGGGCGCGGAACTGGTGTCTATGGATGGCCGGTACACTGGCGATTTCATCGAATACCTCAATGCCCGTACCGTTTACAACCAACTGCCGTTCCGTGAAATCCCGGCCAACGTCACCATCAAGGGCCAGGACGGGGCCGCAACCGGCTACTGGGTAGGCGAAGGTAAAGCCATCCCTCCGTCTGGGGGAAATTTCAGCACCGTCAACCTCGCCCCGCTGAAAGTGGCGGCTCTTTCCGTTATCACCAACGAACTTATTCGGGAATCTTCCCCTTCCGCTGAAATGCTGGTTCGGGACGCCCTGATTGAAGCCATCGCGCAGAAAATTGACACCACCGTATTTTCCACCGATTCCGCTGCCGATGGCATTTCCCCTGCCGGTCTGCTCCAAGGCCTGACCGCTATCGGTTCCGTGGGCGATGACGGTGAAAGTGTTCGCGCAGACGTGAAGAACCTCTACGCTCCGTTTATCGCCGCGAAACACGCCGCAGGACTGTGCTTCGTTATGAACCCCGCATTGGCCAAAGCGCTGCAACTGATGACCAACGCCCTCGGCCAGCAGGAATTCCCCGGCATCGGGACCGGCGGCGGTACGCTCCTGGGTGACAAAGTTTTCACCGGCGACAACATCACCTCCACCCATGTGATTCTCGTGGACCCCCGCCAGATTTACAAAATCGGGGACATGGGCATCCAGATTTCCATCTCCAAAGAGGCGATGATTGAAATGGGTACTGACGCCACTGGCGCGGCACTGGTTCCGACTGGCGCATCCAAACAGTTGGTATCCATGTTCCAGTCTGAGTCTACCGCGATCAAGATTGTTCGCCCGATCAACTTTGCCAAGCGGCGCACCACTGCCGTGGCCTACGTTGACGACGCCGATTATGGCGCGGTTTCCTCCTCTTAACCCCTGACAACTGGGTGATGACCGGGAGCGCTTCGGCGCTCCCGGCTCTTTAAGGATTGACTCATGAAATTAATCGCTACCAGAGCGTTGGTCTATGGCGGCAAGCGGCTCAGACCGGGCGACGAGTTCAATGCTGCTCGCCAGTTCGGGAGAGTGATCGTTGCCATCGGCAAGGCCAAGCTCGCGCCACCTGAACCGCGCGCAGTTGCCGAGCCGGCAGAAGCGTCTGTAGTTGAAGCGCCTGAAGTGATCGAAGAAGAACCCAAACCCAAACCCAAACCTAAGCGCACCTACAAGCGCCGCGACATTACCGCAGAGAACGAGTCAGAGGGGTAAGCGTGGAAATCTTTGGAATCCAGATAGGGCGCAAGCCGCACGAGATCGCCAGAGAGAAGGCGCTGTCCCTTTCGTCTGTTGATGGACGGGACGGCGGATGGCTCACCGTTTATGAGTCGTTCGCCGGCGCCTGGCAGCAGGACGTGGCTGTTGATCAAGTGCAGGTTATGTCGTTCTATGCCGTCTTCTCTTGCATCACGCTGATCGCTAACGACATCGGCAAACTCCGCGCGAAATTAGTCGAGCAGGACGCAAACGGAATCTGGACGGAAACAACGAATCCCGCTTTCACTCCGGTTCTCCGCAAGCCTAACCGCTATCAGAATCACATCCAGTTCCGCGAGAATTGGATGTGTTCAAAACTTTCGCGCGGGAATGCCTATGCGCTCAAGCAAAGGGACAGCCGCCGTGTCGTCACCGGGCTGTATCTCTTGGACCCCTCCCGCGTGACGCCTCTTGTCGCTCCTGACGGGTCCGTTTATTACCAGTTGGGTGATGACAATCTCGCCAACATTGACGCGGTGGCTATTGTCCCCGCCTCCGAAATTATCCACGACCGGATGAACTGCCTGTTTCATCCCCTCGTTGGCTTATCACCGATTTATGCCTGTGGGCTGGCCGCTACGCAAGGGCTGGCCGCACAGAAGAACAGCGCCCGCTTCTTCACCAACATGAGCCGCCCCAGTGGAGTCCTGACTGCTCCCGGCACGGTTACCCAAGACACTGCCGACAGGCTTAAAGCGAAATGGGAACTGAATTACACGGGTGAGAACTTCGGCAAGGTTGCCGTCCTCGGTGACGGGCTGAAGTATGAGCGGATTTCCGTTACTGCCGTTGAGTCTCAGATGCTGGAACAGTTGAAGTGGACGGCTGAAGTCGTTTGCTCTTGTTTCCATGTGCCTCCGTTTAAAATCGGTATTGGGCAGATGCCCACCTACCAGAACGCAGAAATCCTGAACCAGATTTACTATTCCGATTGCCTCCAGTCCCTGATTGAACAGTTCGAAGCGTGCATGGATGAAGGATTGGGACTCGACACTCCTATCAATGGCCGGATGCTTGGCGTTGAATTGGATCTCGACGGCCTGCTCCGCATGGACACCGCGACGAAGATAAAAACACTGTCGGAGGGAATCAAGGGCGCGGTCCTATCGCCTAACGAGGCTCGGAAACGAATCGACCTCAAGCCTTTACCCGGCGGCGACTCGGTATTCATGCAGCAGCAGAATTGGAGCCTTGAGCAGTTGGATAAGCGCGACATTATCAACGACAAACCGGCAGTCGCACCTCCTCCGGCGGAACCCGAAGCGGAACCCGAGGTAGACAAGCTGCTCGACATTTTGAATCGCAAAGCACCGGAAGGGCTTACCCATGTTTGACGCCGAAAAGTTTGTTGACGGCCTCCACGATTATCTCCAGCGGGCCTTTGCGCCTCTCGTGGCCCGGCTGAAAGCCCTCGAAGAACGTCAACCGCTTCCCGGTCCTCCTGGCGAGAAGGGCGCACCTGGCGAACAGGGGCCGCAAGGGGAACCCGGCCAACAGGGCGAAAAAGGGGAGCAGGGTGAACCCGGCCAGGACGGCCCCCCCGGTAAAGATGGCGCTCCTGGACAGGACGGAATCGACGGCAAGAGCATCACCCTTGAGGACGTCCGTCCTATGCTGGAATCGGAGCTATCCAAATGGGCGCTGGATTTTGAGCGTCGCGCCCAAGCCACTTTAGAACGCGCCATCGACAAGATGCCCAGGCCCAAAGACGGCAAAGACGGCGCACCCGGCAAAGATGGCAAAGACGCTTTCGAGCTTGAAGATCTGGACATCAGCTTCGACGGAGAGCGCACCGTAACCATGACATTCAAGCGTGGGGAGCTGGCTGTCCAAAAGGTCATCTGCTTCCCGGCGATGATCTACCGTGGCGTCTACCGCGAAGAGAACAATTATCAGCAGGGAGATTGCGTGACCGCCGGTGGCTCTGTTTGGATCGCCAAAGTAGACGCTCCTAATGGCCGACCTGGACTCTCCGACGAATGGCAACTCTGCGTCAAAAAGGGCAGGGACGGCAGAGACGGCGAGAAGGGGGTTCAGGGCGAACGTGGCGAAAAGGGGCAACCCGGCAACGATTTGACGCGACTTGGAATTTAATATGCTGGTCTGCATTGCCTCCGGCCCCAGCCTGACCGCTGAAGATTGCACCCTGGTTGAGCAGTCCGGTATTCCGACGATGGCCGTCAATATGTCATGGAAGATGGCCCGGTTTGCCAAATACATCTATGCCGGGGACAGGAGCTGGTGGGACAGGAACGGCAAAGATATTGATATCCCGGCTGAGCGCTGGACGTGTTCTTTCAGCGCTGCCAGTCACCACAAGATAAAGCATCACAATGTTAAAGGCGCTTACAACTCCGGCATGAGGGCGATTCAGTGGGGCATCGATCACGGTTATAAAACTATCCTCTTGATGGGTTATGACTGCTCATTAGTCAACGGCCTTCATTGGCACGGTGCCTATACGGAAAATCGAAACCCGACGTCAAAGGGCGTTTTGAAATGGAAACGGCAATTTG
>JAAYDL010000149.1 GCA_012729265.1 Lentisphaerota bacterium
CAAGGCAGGCAAGATGCCTGCGGTACGGAAGGCAGACAAGGATGCCTGCCCCACAACCATCCGTTTGTAGTTCACGCTTCAGCGTGTCCCATGGTCTATTTTCCAGACAGCCTCAAGGCTGAACTACATGCCCACTGCACTTTGGGGAAATCATTCTGTCCCCGAATCTAGTGGCCGATTCAGCACAACGGAGCAAGATGTTCCGTCTACCATAAAAAAAGCGGCTCCCGAAGGAGCCGCCTTTATCCGTTCTGAACGAGGTCAGAACTTAGTTGTTACTGATTGGCTCGCAGCTTGTAGAAGAGACTGGATTCTTCGCCAAACTCAATCGAAATGTTCCAGTAACCGCCATCCTCCACGGGCATGGTACCCTCAACAACGCCCCAACCTTCCGGGTTCGTCAGATCCGCATTGGTCATCACGTTGAAGTTGTTGTTTCCTCCGGTTGACAACCACGAGATCGTAAGCGGTCCACCTGCAGGCACAGTCAAGCTGACATCAGGACTTGCCGGCGGAGGCGGAGGCGGAGTGTCGTCGTAATTCCCCTCATAATGAGCCAGCGCTTGCTCCGGTGTCACGATACCTTTGTAAATGCGGACATCATAAACGGTTCCTTCAAACAACGGGTCATGTTCCCACTGAGAGCGAGCGATCCAGTTATTGTTATCTACAAACTCCGACAAAGGAGCAAAGCTAACGGGCAGGGCATACTCCACTACTTCATTGTTAACCCGTTGACCGTTCCGGTAGACGTAGAATGCACGACCTACTGTGTCAACTGCTGTCACAATATGATTCACTTGGCCATCAGCAAGTTTTTTAATAGATACGGACTCTACTGTAGTAGGCGCATCCTTTAACCGCAAAGACATCTGGCCGTAACCCGTATCCGAGTTGGCAACAAGTACAAAGCAGTTATTGGTATTCGGGGTCACCCAACTTGATGCGATACCGTCTCCATCATAAGACGTGCCGAAGTCTAAGATACGTGCCCAGGCTGTCTTCATGCTGCTCTCAAAACGAATCTCAATGGTCACCGCCTCACTATCAAGTTCACTGATGATACCGTTCGGAAGATCTATATAGGCGCCAGCGCCAGCGGCATCACCCGCTTCTTCACCGTCATTCCATTGACCGTTTGTTCCACCGCCCACCAGCTTAACGCCGCCGTCGTCTCCCTCTGTCACCCGCTGATATTTGCGGCCAACGATTCTTCCGTGTTTACCGCCGACAGAATCGATTAGGTCTTTTCCTGTAGTTTCATCCATGGCCCAATGATGTGCCAACTCCGGCTCAACGGCACGCATACCGCCCATAAAGAACTCCCACGAATTCGATACACTATCCGGAGAAATTAGCGAATCAGACTCCACGAAGATCGAAGCAGTATGATTCGTTGCCAGACCCTTAAGACCAGTGGTTACATAAGTCACCGTACTGGTGATACCGTCTCTTTCATACTTATACATCGGATCATTCGGATCAATCACATTGCCATCCAACCTCATCGTAACAAGATTGGATTTTACGATGCTGTCCCCAACGTCAAGAATCACCACTTTCATGAGGGGATTCGTAAACACGTTTCCACGAGGCTCGGTAGTTACTAAAGTCGCATACGGAATAAAGGCCTCATTTTTATGTTCATGAATCTGCAGAGCACTAATGATGCAGTCTACACCGAATCCGGCGTGGAACGAAATCACACCATCTGGGGTCGGTGTTACACGCTCGAAGATGATGTAGTTTTGTCCTTCAACGCAGGCCGAGAAATCATCCGCTGATTTCGCTCGATTTGCTGATACCGAAACATTGTCGCGCTCAGGAGTGAGCGACTTTGAATTGTTACCATCGAGCGGGTAGCCTTCTGTAATATCAAACCTCGCGGCGTTTTCGTTCCAGGTCCACGTCGATAAGATATAGAGGTCATAGGCCGCCGTTTCATTCAGCCCGGTAATCGACCAATAGGAATCATGATTATACCCTTGGCCTTGATACGATCCACCGACCCATCCCTTGAACAGATCGACCCGTATTTCACCGGCGCCGGTATAGTTGTTATTCCAGTCATAGGTACCATAGGTAAGAATCGATATCGGATTTTCTCCATTGGCATCATAGACGTTATCGATGAAGTTGTTGGTATGCACGTTCCTCGGATCAGTACTTCCCGTAAGATTATTCCACAGGTTAGAACCGGCCGGAGGCGCAATCGCAACCGTACCGTCCGCAACATTGCGTGCTTGAGCACCACTCCCCGCAATATTAACATTCCACATTCTGTCCTTGACGCGGGTTCTTACGTTGAAGTCCCACGTGTTGGTTACTGCATCAAACCCCGCATTGGCGCTGGTAACAATGACTTTCATTGTATGCGGCCCCATGGTAAGCTCTCCAGTAGTCGCACTAACCGTCGTGGTGGAACCAACTGTGGGAGAAGTTGTCACACTCAGGTCAACGTCGTCCAGCAACAGCCTCGCACTTCCGAATGTGTCCGCTTTATTAATAACATTAACCGACACATCAACCGTTTCCTCGATCACTGTCGTCGCCGGTAATTTATCTGCGAAGGCATACGCCTCACCCATCGTGAAGGTAAAGGTATTGGTAATACCCCCCCCTCCTTGGCCCGGGTGATTTGCAAGAACATACAACCCAGTGTATGTATTCATAGGCTTCAACTGTTGATCATCTGGGAATGTCCCCCAGAACGTGACACGAGTATCATCTTCTGGATCTACATCATAATCGGTTTCCAGCTCCCCTACTCCATCGATCTCAATCTTCGAAAGGGTTGGGTAAAAACTACCGATCACTTCCGTTAATGGAATTTCCACTCTTAGCGGGTTAAGTACGCCAGTACCCCTCGGAGTCACAGCACCCACTGAAAAGAATCTCGTTGTTGGGGTTAACGGTACAATAAAGGCACGGTCTCCCGCTCCTTCACCCGTAGGATAGTTCATCGAGAACGCATTAGTATGGAAATAATTTTCACCAACCCTATCCCCGCTGGAATATGCTGTGCCGCCCGGATAGTCCGCCGGTATACGGCTACTGCCCGCCAAGCCGTCCATATTAAATATGGGATTGTGGGGGTCAGCTGACGCTGTCGCTACGTCAAAGCCATATTGCTTATTGGCATCGAGCACAATCGGTTCAGGAAGACGAAGTTGAATCCAATTTCCTGAGAAATTAGTCATCGTATTCGCAATTCTTAAATCGTACTCAGCGATCACAAAGTCGTCCGTGTCAGCCTTCGCCGGATCCGTAATACGGAGTATTAGACTCTTATCCGCGCTAAAATTAAACCACATAGCGTTCGACTCATCATCGTCTCTCGTTTCATAATATGCACTCTGTTTAATCCAGACCGAATCCAAATCAAAGCCGGCGACGCCACCAACTGCTTCCGGAACAGTAAACGTCTGGCCCTGTGAAGGACGATCACTTCCGGAAACAAACGTCCATTCGTGATGATTAGTAATATCGATTTCATTATTCCCAATATTATCGATCGCTCCAGTAGCATAACCAAAGTAATATTGATCTAATCCTGGTTTTACTTGAGGAATATTGTCAGCGTTCCAGACGGTTGCCCTATTCGGGATCCCTGCGAGCGAAAAAGATGCCTTGTTTGTAAAAACGTCACCAAAAGTATCTTCGACTCTCACCTCATAATTAACCGTCTTACCTGGTTCGAACCTTTCCGTAGTATAAGTCACGGTCGACGTTCCGCCATCGTAAACGGGATCAACGGCCATCGGAATCCCGTCAACATAAAGATGAATCTGTTTTGCTTCATTGATGCCATCGTAAACAGAGGCCTCAATCGTCGGTGTAAGGTCAGCAACAACAGCATTGTTTGCAGGAGACATCGCATACGCAAATTCATCCCCCATCTTAAACGAATAGAAATATTTATCGTCATGCTGGCTGGTCCAAATTTCGAGATCGAAAAGAAGGTTAGAGGACGCACCGTACTCATACTCGTAGAACGAAGTGACTTTGTTCGTGGTTCCACCATACTCCTCTTCTCCTGTCACTACGTACTCTGTGCGAACAACTTCACCATTTATAGTGAACTCCGCTTTCTCAAATTCCGTTCCAAAAGTGATGACGTTCGCGCTGAACTGTACTGGATTTTTCGTTACCGTGCTGCCGTTGGCCGGAGTCACGTTTTCGATTCTAATTTCCGGCAGGTACCAAGGACCCTGGTTTTTGCTCCTTGTGGTCGGGAAAGCAATGGCGTGAACACCATAATAGCTGTTATTAAATCCCGTCCATTGAATCTCCGAGGTCACGTCCCCTCTGGCAAACCATTGGGCAGCTGCGACAATACCACCACCGCCTGAACCTCTGGCGACTACAACCGAATCTATCCACTCCCATGGCGGGTCCGTCACGGGAGGCTCCAGGTTGTATCCACTGTTATGGGAAGCATAAGAAACCACATACATATTGTTGGTCTCGATGAGAATCGTGTTATTATCCTGACTCGCATCAACAACAGGAGTCAAGTTGGGTTCCATGGATGTGTCAATCCCAGAAAGACCCAATGCACAAAAGCCGGTTGACGGAACGCCCTGATCTAGAGCTCTCGCCGTATTCTGCACAGTAAGGACCAGATCGGTTTCGGTAGGCGGATTGTACCAATAATACACAGCCATACGATTATTGCCCACGCTGTTAAGAGCACACCCATCTGCCATTATTGTGCCATTGAGCAGTGCATTCGTTCGAAATTCGCCGCTACCACTATCTACATACACACCAAGTGCAAGGGCATTTACACCGTTCGCAAGCTGAAAAGTGGGGCAGTCGTACTGATACCCGATATTCGTTTGAAATTGCCCGCCTTCTACCAAGTGTATATTCGTCACTTGATTAAGACTAACCGTCGCGCCCTTCATGAACCACTGCGTTTCAATCTTAGCGGGAAGCTCCTGGGCGGACGCCGCCCCGGCAATCATCAAGACGGCAAGAAAACAGAATAGATTTCTTAGCCCTCCCCTCTTCTTCCATGACCGTTCATGGAAAAACTCTGTAAACAACGACGATTTCGTTGTTCTCAATGCTTTATTTTTTCGCATCTGTTCCTCCTCAATTTGGATTTAACTTTACCTTTTACCTTACCATTTGCTTTCTCCAACCTAGCTGTTCGCACATAGGCCGGTCAGAAATCCTTCAAGCACCTGATCTATCATAAATACAAGGTCCACGAGTGCCCTTCCTCCCATTGAGCCCATCGTTATATCAGCAGTTGTAAAAATATTGAAGCACCAAATTCAACTATTTTTTATACAATTTCAAACATGCCAAGCGCAAAAAAGCGCTCCCCGAGGCACTCGCCTTTATCTGTTTTGAGGCCTGTTTAGCGGGCCAAAAAACAGAGAACCGGGTAGATTGACCGTAAAACAAGCGAAATTTTTGCTGCTTCCCTTGGACGAATCTTGACAGTCATAAGCTGCTCAGATTACCCTCCACCCCATGAAATTGCTTCCATGCAGAATAATGCGGAGCAGGAGCAACGGCTTCCGTGGCCGTTTGTCGATGTTCAGCGTTGCAGCGGCGGTTTTTATTGCACCCGTTGCTGCTACAGCCGATTCGCCGAATACGATGCGTGTACTCCGCGTCAGCGCCGCGACCGATAATTATCCTTACAGTTATCTGGATGATTCCGGCAAGCTCACCGGCTACGGGGTTGATATGCTCGATGCCGTGGCAGAGGTGATGAATGTCCGCCTGGAACGGACGCTGGTGCCTGCCAAGGAGGATATTTCCAATTTAAGATCGGAAGATTTTGATATTTTTCAGTTTCATGCACCCTTGGCAGAGGGTTCACCCATTGTCGCTTTTTCTCAGCCGATATTGGTCAACATGGGGGATGTCTTTGTTCGGAACAACGACACGCGTTTTGCTTCCATTGATGATTTACGGGAAAAACGGGCCCGCGTGGCGGTTGCACAGGGCGGGCAGGAATATTTGCTGGCACGAGGCTTTGACCCGGCGAATCTTCAGCTCTCTACGAGCACAGAGGCGATTCTCGCGCTATCCAAAGGAGAGGTGGACGCGGCACTGTTCACCCGCCTGACGGGGCTCACGCAGGCCCATCACAGCAAGGTAAAGAATGTCCGCCCGTTGGGCTTGGTCATGTCGGATTTTAAGGTTACGTACAGCATTGCAACGCGCATAGATGACACCGCGCTTCTGCAGCAGATCAACGAGGCTTTGGCTTACCTCTCAACCACGGGAGAGACGGTTGAAATCTATTCCCGATGGTTTGGTCGCTACGAAGCGAAGGGGCCCAGCCTGGTTCAGATTCTTGCCCCGGCGGCAGGCATTCTCGCGCTTGCACTGATCGTGTCGTTGATTTCACTTCGGCACCAGCGTCGGTTGCGGTGCCGCATTACAGCACAAGCGGAGGAACTTCGGATCAGCCGGGAGATTCTTGCCGAGGCACAGCGTTCTGCCCATCTCGGGCATTTTCAATATCCGTCTTCCCGGGATATCCCGGCCGTCTGGTCGGAAGAGACTTTTCATATTTTTGGATTTGATCCGGGCGGCAGCGTTCCACCCCTTGAAGAGATGCTGGCGCTGGCCGTTCCGTCCGATCAGGAACGATGGAGAGAGGCCTTGGCATTCGATGACGGGGGTGTGCCTTATGAGTTTGATATTGCGATTGATCCCCTTTCCGGTCAGCGCAAGATCCTCAATGTGCTCGGACACCCCATGGTTGATGCTTCAGGCGTGCGGAATGGAACCTTCGGCACGGTACAGGATGTCACCGCATCGCGCGCCGCTTCTGCGGCGCTGAAACAATCGGAGCTTCTGCTTCGAGCCCTCTTTGAAACCCTTCCTGTGGGATTGAGCGTTTTAGAATATCGGGAGAACAACTGGTGCGTGCTCTCTGTCAATCCGGAGATGGTTCTCCAGTTGAATGGAAAAACTCCTGA
>JAAYDL010000150.1 GCA_012729265.1 Lentisphaerota bacterium
CGTGGGGGCATTTTTGAGCATTGTTGCGCTGCAGATTCATCCGGTGCTGGTCATTGCTGCGGGGGGTATTCTGGGGCTGACGTTGTTTCAGAAAAAGGAGAAGGAATTGTGACGGCGCTCCTTTCGCTCTTTACTTCCTTTTTTTTCATCGGGTTGTTTGCGTTCGGCGGCGGCTATGCGGTGCTCTCGTTTTTACAGCACGAAGTGGTTCGGAAGGGCTGGCTTGAAACCGAGCACTTTGCCGATATGATCGCGGTTGCGCAGAGTACACCCGGTCCGATCGCGATGAATCTGGCTACATTTGTGGGCTACCAGCAGGCGGGCGTCGGCGGGGCGTTGACGGCTACGCTGGCGGTGGCGCTTCCGGGCATGCTGCTGATGATGCTCTTTGCGCTCTTTTTCTTTCACTTTTACGAACGTCCGGCGGTGCAGGCGGTTTTTAAAGGATTGCGTCCGTCCGTGCTGGGCCTCATCGCTGCGGCGGCGTGGCAGATTGGCCGGGTGGCGTTCGTTAACTGGGTGTCCGTCAGCATTGCGGTGGTGTGCTGCATTATCATCGCCCGCTGGAAGGTGCATCCCGCGTTTTTGGTGATCGGTTCTGCGATTGCCGGTATGCTCTTTTTTTGAGACAGGCTCTTTGGTTATTCGGGTTTCAGCTGCAGTAGCTTTTGCTGAAGCAACGCGGTATCGGCTTCGGTAATCAGGTCCTGACTGGGAAGTGCCGCAACGCCGGCGGTGAACGACGGCAGATCCGCCGGAACTATTTTTTTCAACCGTTTAACGATCCGCAACGCGTTTTCTTTATTGGTTTCCGGAAGCAGCAGCGCAAACTCGTCGCCGCCATAGCGGCAGACAATATCGGCTTTGCGTGCGTTGGCGCGGAGCAGCGCGGAAAATCGGCAGAGCGCGATGTCGCCGGCATCGTGGCCAAGTTTGTCATTAATCTGTTTAAAGTCATCCAGATCGATGAGGACTACGCTGAGGGATCGGTTATAGCGCGTTGCAATTTCGATGTGGTCTGTGAGGGTTTGATCAAAATAGCGCCGGTTGTACAGGCCGGTCAGGGGATCGCGAACGGCCTGCTGTGCGAGGGCCAAAATTCCGAGCCAAAAAGGGGTACTGGAATCGGTGGCTTTCATGCATCAGGGGTGGAAAAAAAGTTTTGCATAAACATAGGCGATGGATTCGCCGACAACGGAACGAACCCCTTCACTGCAGGCGAACCATTTGGAAGGGACATACGTGGGCTCCGGCAGACAGGTGATGCCGATTTCATAGTCGTTCCCCAGTGCCTTTTTAAAAAGCATGCGGCTGCGTCGACCGTGGGGTCCGGTGGTGACCAGATGGAGTTTCTTTTCCGTGATGCCCTCTTTTGTAAGTTTATCGCGCAGGGCGACAGCAGATTGGTAGGTCCGGTCTTTGGTGAAATCATCCGCTGTACAGACGAGGATTTCATTTTCCAAGATGCCGAGTTCGTGTAGTCGGGCGGCGGTCATTTCGGAATACGACCCAAACGCCTGAAGGTAGGAACCGATTTCGATCGGAATTCCGGTGCAGGCGATCAGGGAATAATTTCCGGCTTTATAAAGGTGCGCGGCATCAACGAGCGCCTCATCGTTGATCCATCCTTCGATCACCATGATGCCGGTTTTAGGGGCGTGATCGGGGGCGAGAAAAGGGTATAAGTTAAAAAAGAGGATGGAAATGAGGCCCAGCGAAAGGGCAAAAACCAGCAGGCGTCCTTGCCCTGTAAGCTGTTTCCCCGTATGTTCCCTGCGCAATTCAAATTTCATGGGCGGTTTTGTAGCACGAGGCGGGCCGGTAAAAAACAATAAACTTCTTGCGTCGAGGGGTTGACACGCCCCATCGGCTCATATAACTTCCCCGACCTTGTGTTTCTACCAAACCGAGTATGAGGACGTTTTAATGAAAACTTTTATGCCTAAAGAGGCTGATATTACACGTGAGTGGTTTGTCGTCGATGCGACGGATAAACCCGCTGGCCGCCTTGCGGTCGTTATTGCAGATAAGCTGCGTGGACGTGATAAACCTACGTATACCCCGCATGTTGATACTGGCGCATTCATTATTGTGGTCAATGCTGAGAAGATCATGCTGACCGGAAATAAGGAAGAGAAGAAAATTTATCAGGATTATTCCGGATTCAACAGCGGCCTGAAGGAAACGAAGGCAAAAGATATCCGTGAGAAGAATCCGGCGCGCATCATCGAACAGGCAGTCAAGGGAATGCTCCCGGCTAACCGTCAGTCCCGACAGACCCTGAAGCGCCTGAAGGTGTATGCCGGTCCAACGCATCCGCACGATGCGCAACAGGCGAA
>JAAYDL010000151.1 GCA_012729265.1 Lentisphaerota bacterium
GCTCACCGAACTGATCGAGCAAAAGGCCGAACTGCTCCAGCGCTTCATCGAAAACGGCGAAGCCGTTCCCCTGCCCGGCGCTGTTGAACTGATTAAAAGCATTCCGTCCCGCCTGCCTGTAGCGCTGTGCAGCGGCGCGCTCAGGAGCGACATTGACCCCATCCTCGAACAACTAGGAATCGCCGGCGCGTTCGACGTCATCGTCACTGCGGAAGATACCGACAAAAGCAAACCCGATCCCGCGCCCTATTGCCTCGCGCTCAAAAAACTCGGCATCAGCAACCCCGAAACGGCCATCGCCATTGAAGATACTCCGGCGGGCATTATTTCCGCCAAAGGCGCTGGTTTAAAGGTGCTCGCCGTTACCAACAGCTATGACCGCGACTATCTTCTTGAGGCCGACGCCGTGACCGACTCGCTCGAAAACGTCACCCGGGCTCTGCTCGAAAACGTCGTTGTCTAAGGAACTCCATTGCACAGCAACGCTTAAGTTTTCGTATGCTTAAACCACTAATCTTCTCTGATCGGCACTAATTATTAGTGGAGATTAGTGCGAATTAGTGGTTTCTGATGTTCATGGATTTTCAGAGTACAACAGCGACGCCAGATATTCCTTTTCCACCGCGGTGCGGGTGATCTCGCCGATATACATGCGATGATAGTCGTTTTGGGGATAGCACTCAGCAATGGCCGGGTTGAGGAAGCCTTTTGGATCGAGGTCCTGAAAATACATTTTACGGCATTCGATCACGAGGCGGGCTTCATCGAAAAAGACGGAACCGTTTTCGGCGGCGCGCGGGGTAAATCCGCACTCGGCGGCCTTGTCGATTTCGCGACCGGAGCGCGATCCGCACAGGTTGAGCTGCGGACGGTATTCGCCGGAGAAGAAGGAGAGCGTATAGGCCTCGTGCTGCTCCATAAATTCAAAGGTGTAGCGCTGCGGACGAATAAAGCAGAAACAGGCGGGCTTAAACCACATGACGCCCATCGCCCCCCAGCTTGCGGTCATCGTATTAAAGCGTTCCGGCGTTCCCGCCGTAATCAGCATCCAGTCCGTACCGATTCGTTCAATCGGATTTCCCGGCAGTTTGGCCGGATCGATATTCACAAAAGATCTCATTTGCTCTCCTCTGCCTCTTTTTCTTCTTTCAATGTAAGCACCAGCTCCGGAGCCGTCCCTGACTCTTTTGCGTTAATGCTGTAATATCCTTTCCCGGACGAGCCCCAGAGGCCGAAGGTGACCACCGGCTGCTCCGACGTGCGAATTTTCTCCAGCCACGCCGCATCGCTGATCTTGATCTCAACCCACTGCTCCGCCTTCCACTCCATGCGCTTTCCGCTAACGAGCGCCTTGCTCCAAAGCTGAGCTGAAGCCAAATCGACCACGGGTTTATCCGGCGCACTCTCCCACTGAATTTCCGGAAAGGCGCTGTGGCCGTAGCAGGATTCACCTTCCAACGCATTTCGTCCCCTTGCCCCCAGCGCGCCACGCCCTTCTTTCCACGCGGTGTTCCGCTCGGTCTGTACCATCGGCGCAACCGTGAGCGAGACCGGGGTTTCGTTGAGCTCTTTCTGCTGAAA
>JAAYDL010000152.1 GCA_012729265.1 Lentisphaerota bacterium
CAGCTTTCGGTGAAGATGGATAATTTTTCGCAGGAGTTTATTTCCAGTATTCAAAGTGCGTATGTGATTGAGAATTAGTGTGCTGAAATTTTAGTAGAACTGCGGATGGACGAGAGTCCGCTTGGTGCCTGAATAAACACGAAGGCACGACGGACACGAAACTTTGAGTTCTTGGTGTCTTGAGCGAAGCGGGTGTTTGAACCTGTTCTGCAGTGGTGGTGAAGATAATAGGGAAGTGGTATAGATGGCTCGTAAAACCAGTTTAGTTTCATTGAATCAGATCAGCGACATTAACATGACGCCGCTGATGGATTTGACGTTTATTCTGCTGATTACCTTCATCATCACGTTTCCGCTGATTGAAGAGGCCATTCCGATTCGGCTGCCGAAGGGAAACGCATCGGACATGTCGACCGTGGTGGAGTCGCGGTCGATCAGTCTGGATCGTACGGGGCAGCTCTATCTGGACGATGATCCGATTGCGATGGAATCGCTGTTGTTGGTCATGAAGGATGTGGCGGCGTTTGCGCCGGATACAACGGTTTATGTGCGGGCTGATTATGAGCTGCAGTATGGCAAGGTTGCCGAGGTAATGAAGATTCTGCACGACGCGGGGGTAACGCGGGCGGCATTGGCCATGGAGGCGGAGTGATTGAATGAAAAAAACTTCAACATTCAGTATCGCTTTGAAGGTGACCGGCATTCACGTTGGGGTCGTCGGGGTGATTGTGCTCTATTCGCTGCTGAACGGCTGTATTAAACCGAAGCCGAATAATGAAGTCGTCATGTTTGTTGAGCTGGCTCCAATGGGCCCAGCCATGGGCGGCGGAGCGGAACCAGCTCCGACGGAAGAGGTGGATGAGCCGGAGCCGGAGGTCGAGGAGGAATCTGAGGAGATCAATGAGCCGACTCCGCAGGAAGATTTGATTCCCGAGCCGCCGGAGGATCCGACGCCGGAACCTGAAGAGTCTGTGCCGGATTGGGAACCGACTCCCGTTAGTGATATAAAGGTTTCCAATCAGCGCGTGGAGGCAACTCCAACCCGTTCGCAGAATCCTATTCCAGCGATTGACCCTGGGAAAATACTTGAGTCGGGGTCTTCCAGCGGACCGGTTGGAACACCGAGTGATTTTGCAGCATATGAAAGCCGGGTGACGGCCCTGTTTCAGCGGGCGTGGATTTCGTATAAGCCGTCTTCAGGAGGCCCGGCATGGATACGGATCAGTTTTAGCTCGAACGGTACGATAACGTCACGTCGCTTGCAAAAATCTTCCGGTGATGCCGCGTATGATGCTGCGGCGAAACGTGCTGCGGATAGCATTTCCAGTCTGCCTAGACCTCCGTCCGGATATGGGAAGACCTATTTAGATATAAAATTTGAACTAAAGAACTGAGAAAGGGGTTTGGTTTGAGATGAAAAAATTGTTTTTTGGGTTAATCTGTTTTTGTTCCGTGCTCTCTGCGTATTCGCAGGGTGAACTGGTGGTAAGAGCCTCTGGCGATGGCAAGGTGGGCCTGAACCTGAGTGCCTTTAAGGCGGGGAGTGACGAGGCTTCGAGGACGTTTATTTCGGTGCTGAAGGCAGACCTGCAGCGGTCGGGCTATTTTACGCTGGTTGAGAGCGGCGGCCAATTCGCTTTGAGTGGGGCCGGCATGAGCAGCGATGGGCGCGTTCAGGTGGACTGCGTGGTGTATAAGCTCGACACGCGCACCAAACTGATGGGCACGCGCTATGGCCCGGTGTCGAGCGAAGAGGTGCGCAAACTGGCGCATAAGGTGGCCGATGATATGGTGCTGAAGATTACGGGGAAGCCGGGTATGGCTTCGGCGCAGATTGCGATGGTGGGAACGCGGAGCGGTCGTAAAGAACTCTATATGGCGGACATTGATGGACACGGCATGCGCCAGCTCACGAATGACCGGAGTATCGTGGTGGG
>JAAYDL010000153.1 GCA_012729265.1 Lentisphaerota bacterium
TCAAACCCAAAGGCGGAGTCGGCCTTATCCCGTACTCTTGCGCCGCCGCCCGCCGCCGCCAAATCGATAAACCAGTCAGCGCGGTTGAGTGAGAGATAACCGACGCCGTAGCCCGCACTTGCGCGGCTTTGTCCGGCATTCCGCAAAAGGGTGGAATAGGAATAACCCAAACCGACACCCATCAGGAGGTCGCCGCGGACCCAGTCCATCCCGCCGACGGTGCCGTATACGTTGTGTTCATATCCGGGAGCCGACGCGGAAGCGTCGTGTTCGGCCCAGCTGCCGTAGACTTCCAACCAGTCCTGTGCTTCCTTATACTGCCCCATACCGCCGGGCCCCTGAGGTCCGGCAACCCGCATGCGCTGACGCACTTCGACCATCCCGCCGCCCAGTCCTTGGCTGTGCATCGGCGTCGGAGCCGCTTCAGCAAAATGCTGCTGGAGCTGTGTCGCTTGCGCACTGCCGCTGATGGTGTTGAGCAGTTCGACCAGATTGTCCGCACCCGGATTGCCCGCCATCGACATCCGGTCAATCTCCGTGGCCACATTCGCCAACATGGTTCCCGCCGTTAAGCCTGCGCTCTCCGCCACTTTTTTACGGCCGACCAGCGCATAAATATCCTGATTGTCTTCCTCAAAATTAACCCGCACCAACGAGCCGAACGCATTCAGTTTTTCCAAATCTGCGGTCTGGGCATTGGTCACCCCGCCGACGATGAGCGCATTGGCCTTCACAATCATATTGGTGTAAATAACATCAAAGCGCAGTTGCCCCACCTTGCTGAGGTAACCGATGGTTGCGCCTTCTTCAAATTTCGCCGTACCATCGACGCTCAGGAGCCCCGCCACCGGCGCTCCAGCGGCATTCGTCTCCGCCGCGAAGCGCAGCGTCGAGGTGGCATCCTGATAATAGTTTCCGCCGACCGTCACCTGACTGTCCGGATCAATATAGATCATCGAGGCATTACTGCTTTCCAGATCACCACCGAAATCAGCCGATCCACCGTTCTCCAGAAGCAGCGCGTTGTCCATTCCAACGATGACCACGTCGTTAGTGCCGCCCAAATAAAAACTCCCGGCATGATTCCATAACGCCGTATCGCCATTGAGTGTCAGCACACGATGTCCGTCCAACACGTTGCCCATACCTGACAGCGCTCCTTTGACTTCAAGCCGACTGCCTTCGTTCCAGTTAAAGCCGACCATTGCGGCATTAAAGTTGGTGCTTACAGCCAGTGTTCCTCCGGCGTTGAGGTTAAATTGGTTCCCTGCATGAATTTTCAACGACTCTGTCGAGACCGTGCCGCCGTCTTCCACCGTGAGCGAATTCCCCACACCGCCGGAAAGCCAATTGGTTCCACTATAATATCCACCGAGCATAAGCGATTTCTGAACCTGAAGGAGAGCATTACTGCCGGCAACATTTACCACATTATTTGACGAACCAGCCCGAACACCTAATACGGCGGAGTGGCTTAAAACCGAAGCTCCGTCCAAAACATCCAAACGGTTTCCGCTTCCCCATCGCCCGACATAAAGGCCTCCACCTTCCCAGTAAAAAGGATTCTGAGCCTTTACCTTCATGTATTCAGGGAAAGTTAACGATCCTTGCTCCGGTCGATCATCCGGAGGTACCGGAGGAGGTCCTGATAAATTCGACAGGGCCACCGCGCTGTCACAAAGCAATGTTGAACCGGATCCTTGGACCGTGACATAGTTTTCATGAGAGCTGTCACTGAAGCCTAAAGCAACCGTACTCAGCGTAACACGTCCACCATTTTCGATAACCAGTCCGTTACCGGAATCGTCCCGGCCAATAATCCCGTCAAACTCATTCCACTCGGCCTGCGGCCCATTCAAAATCAGTGAGCGCCCACCATCAATCACAGAGCCCGTTCCCGTCACCGTTCCACCGACTTCCAGCGCCCCGCCTTTGTTCCAGTTGAAACCGGAAATTCCCGCATTAAAGTTGGTGCTTACAGCCAGCTTTCCTCCGGCGTTGAGATCAAATCGGTTCCCGTCATAAATTTTGAGCGCCTCGGTATAGACGCTGCCGCCGTCGGCCACTTCAACGAGATTTCCACTTCCACCTGCACCGTCCGCGCTGCCGCCTATATAGAGCGCTTTTGCATCCAGTCGCGAATCCGATACTAAAATCACGTTATTTAGAGCGGTCGACTGCACGCCCACGTTCACCACCGGAGCAACGACCAATCCGCCGTCCAGAACATTCAAACGGTTTCCAGCGCCGTATTCACCAACGTTGAGTTCAAAGGAGCTGTTCCAGCTTCCATCACTCTGTACCGTCGCCGCGTTATTATCCGCTCCGGCCGAGTAGCCCACAATACCCGTAGTGCTCTCCGTAGCGGCTCCGTCGGACACATGCAGCATATTATCCGCTCCCTGATGCCCCACATTCAGAACAGAAGCCTCAACAAGCGTTCTGGCTCCAGTAACATCCATCTCGTTAAAGCCCGATTGATTGCCGATATATAGATTGGTTGAAGTCACTTTTCCGCCGGCGGTCACGCTCAGTAGATTGCTCGCGCCCAGATGGCCCACTGAAAGCTCCTCGGCGCTGTTCCAAAGAGACCCTTCCCCGGTCACCCGCACTTCGTTTTCAAACGAAGCCAGCGTGTTGCCGATAGTGCCAACCGCGCTGCTCACCTGTCCTCTGTTCGACACCACCAGCGTATTGCCGCCGGAATTATCGCCGACTATCACCTGCTGAACCGTCCACGAATTGGTGATCGTCTGTGTTGCTCCGCCCTCAATGGGATTAGACTGGCCGAAAGCCGCCGTGCAGGCCGCCATCACCGCGGTTTGAATGAGTAAATTTACTTTTTTCATCTCAGAACTCCCTTATTCCACCTCAACGCCAACCCGATAGAACCCGCTGGATTCAACATAGTGGACGGTGTCAGTAAAGTCATCTGCACAGAAAAAGGGCTGCCGCAAAAACCATCCAACTAATCGGAGTCCAAATTACGGATATACAAAGAAATACTCAACTGTATTGTTGAATTATTACGAAAAAAACAGAATGAACCTCTCTTTCTGAGCAGAGATGGCGGACTCGCAATGCATGTAATATGTGAGCTGATGAGTAAAGGTTTCGACTCAAGGCTCAGAATGTTCAGGAATAAAATACCGCGATCCAGATCGTTTTTTCAGACGGGGCCGTCGATTCCACACGGTGGCGCTGATGTGCGGGAATGAGAAGAGGATCGCCCGGAGCCAGTTCTACGCGCTCAACCGCATGGTCCTTTTCCACCAAAAGCACGGCCGATCCGGAAAGGAGCAAAATCCATTCGTGCTGTTCCTGATCATACCAGAACCCCTCCGGTGAGGCGTGGCCGTCGGACACAATGCGCTCAATCTTTACGCTTCGACTCTCTGCCAACACCGTGAAGAGCTCTTCCGTCAGGGTGGATGGAATGTCACGGAATACATTCATGCTTATTTCCTTTTTTGACCAGATAACAGGATTCCCCGGATCGGGTCAATGACTCCCTATTCGGGCAGATCGATGAGGCTGAGTACTCGACGATCGGCGGGGCCGAGGCGGCATTCGGCCTCGATCAGCTCTTCAATCACTTCCAAAGCCGCGACCGCTTGGTGAAGGCGTGTTTCGAGTACGCGCAGGTTGATCCGCTCCAGATCGGCGGTGTTACTGATTTCTACCAAGTGCTGATCGCCCAGCGCCTGTTCGCCAACATAATCAAGGAGGCGACCGAGAATGCGGAAGAGATAGCGGCTCTCTTCGTCGGGCAGGCGGGCGAGTATTTCGTCGCAAAAATAGGCGTAACAGATGGGCGGGCGTCCAACCTCCAGCGTGCACCCATTCACGTCGAGCCAGCCGTAGCGGTCGTCCATGTCGGAGACCGCTCGATCCTGTTTGCGAAGCAGCAAGCGAA
>JAAYDL010000154.1 GCA_012729265.1 Lentisphaerota bacterium
ATAAAGGGCGGTTGTGTTGCAGATAAAAAGGCCCTGGGGATAACGCACCGTTGATCATTTTTTTGTTGTGGTTGGCGGGGGAACTGCTTATGAAGGGGCGGATGAAAGTCTCTTTTTGGTAACCATATGATAAAAAGGCGGAAAAAACAGGGTGTGACGGTGGTTGAGGCGCTGTTGGCCGTATCGATTGTGGCGGTGGCGGTAGCGGGCGCGGCCAAGCTCGTCGTTGCATCCCGACAGTTGGCCGATGCAGCGACCGACAGACATAAGGCGACCCAGTTGATTCGTAACCAAATAGAGCGGATGGATATGGTGAGCTATGATGATCTCGATACGTGGGCGGTGGATGAGCAGGTGGTGGATGAAAACGGAACGCCGAGTCTGGATGGGCGTTTTCGCCTCACTACAACAGTAACGTCGAACGAGATTAATTTAAAGCAGGTGGTGATTCAAGTGGATACACAGAGTCGCAAGACCCTTAAATTCGGATCGTCCGGCCAAGAGATTACGATGTTTATATCGGATATAGAATGAGAAAGAGGGATGGATTTACTTTAGTGGAAGCCTCGGTCGCGATGTCGATCTTTGTGATCGGCATAGCGATGATTCTTGGTGGATATATGTATCTACAAAAAAACAGTCAGGAACAGTTAATTCAAGATGAGTTGGAGATGGACCTCAATATGGCGGTTCAGCGCCTACAGGCGGAAATGCGTCTGAGCTCTCTCCACGAAATGACCTATTATCCGCGTTCTTCCCGGAGATACACGGCTGTGAGTTTTCCTCTGTTGGACCAAGACGGCGAATGGGATCGGACCGTGATTTATCATACTTATGGCGAGGGAGATGAACAGCGACTGCTCCGTACGGAATTTGATAGTTTTCTGCCGAGCGTAGAGGACCGAACGACTCAGCTTGAAACGGTGGTTGAAGCGGGGGAAGGTGGATCCGATGCTAAGACGACCACGCTTTTTCAGCATATACTTGATTGGTCAATTGTTCCTCTGGGAAGTTCTTATGATGGGTACATTGATTCTACATTTGAACAAAGAGACCGCCGGGCTATTTTGGGGTTTGGAATTGTCGATCCAGGAGATAATACGTTAACATTTACAGTGACGGGTAAAGATGATCGGAGCGGCGGGTACAAAATTGGTTTGGATACATTAAGGGCCTCCCCCTCTGGACTGTTGCGGGAGGCAGAAGACCAAATAAAAAATGATGTAGGTGGAGCTCTGACTAAGGAATATAATGCGTCGGGACTTTGGAGCGGATATCATCAACTTTCGTTTGATGCCACGGCGCCGGGAGAGACCTTCAGCGTCTCCTTCTATAATGATCGTTGGGAGGACACCAATTTTGATTTGAGCGGAAGTACAAAATCCAATGTGGCCGTCGGGCTTCCGGATACGGATTATGTCGATTTGGTGCTGCATTTGGAGGGGAACACAACAAACTGGACGGCGAGCGCACAGACCGATGATTTGGTCGGGAGTGAACCCGATGCAGCGATTACGGGAGCTGTCCGGGTCATACTGCGGGGTGCATCCATGAACGGAGGCGGTTTGCTGGGCCATAACGGAGCCCGATGCCGTGTTGCTTTTGCTGCCGGAGACACGAATGGCTTGAGCATTGAAGAGGCTTATATTGATGAAGTCGTTGAGGGTTTTGATGTAATTCCCAATACCGTGGGAAGTCCGATGCCGCTTACTTTTAATTTCGGTGATGCAGGTTGTACCATCGGAGCTGGCGAGACCGGTTGGTCCGACTTTCTGAATTTCCCTATCGAGTATGACAAGACCTATGCGGTTACCCTTTTGCTTTCCGGCCAGCCCAAGGTATGGGTTGATCAAGCGGGAATCACCGGAACCTATGTTCTAACAAATATGCTTTCATCCGCCGATCTGATGGCTACAAAATGGACCGGTCGGGTCGAGGCGCTTCCAGCTACGGTTGCGGTAGAGATGCTGCATACGATGTATCCTTCCGAGGGGACCTATATTTCTCCGGCGATCGATACACAAATGGAAAGCTTGGAGTATGAAATCTCTTGGCAGCCGGATGATTCCTCGGTGGAAATCTATGTTCGTTCAGGAAGTGAACCAGGAATCAGTGGTGCGTGGTCTAAGGTATCGCAGGATCAGACAAACACTTCGAAACGGTATGTTCAGTATAAAGCGGTTTTATTATCGGATGGATCCTATACGCCAAAATTACAGGATGTAGCCCTGCAATGGGATGGAGAGACAAAAATGGTGGAAGTCGGCGGCACCTTTATTAACGGACCCAACTATGGGCAGTTTGAAGTCACGGTTGACGGTCAACCGCTGACCTCGCCATTGAGGGTGTCCTTGGTTGTTAGAAAGGAAATTCGGACCATGAATAACAAAACCAAAACCGTCGAGGCGACGGAAGGGTTTGAATTGGCACCGAGAAATACTGGGAAATGAAATGAAAAAGATATATAAATCCAAAGATGCGTTTGTATTGCTGATTGCGCTGGCTTTTGTCAGCCTGCTGGGATTGGGATTGACGTCCCTGCTCAAGGTAAGCTCTCAAAAGGCGTACACGGAATTACGTCGAACCCAAACAGAAATGGCCCGCATTATTGCTGAGTCCGGAGTGCATATTTCGATTGCGGCTATCCTACGGGGTGAAAAAAGTGTGGTCTCCGATTTTGACCCGATTGAGATTGGCGACGATGGAACGGCCACGATCGAAATTGAAGAGTCCGGGGATGCATCATTTAGTAGTACAGGTTCGAATGAAAAATACTATGACCTGACTTCAACCGCGACGTATGGAAAACAGAAGGCAACCGTGCAAGTCCTTCTTCGTGTAACAGGTGATGACGGCGACTCCGACGGAGATGAGTATTTTGATGGCAGTGTCTTTTGTGATAAAGATTTAGAAATGGTTGGAGCTGCGAGTGTTGATGTGGGCGGCGGTGGTTCGGTCCATGCGAATGGGGTAATTTCGTTAAAAGGAAGTGCAAGTTTTGCGAATGCAAATCTTGTTTCATCCAGCACTAAAATCGACATGTCTGGTGGCAACGCGAAAATTCACGGATCGGCACTGGCTCCGACGATTTCCTTACCGGATTGGGCAAAATGGCAGGCTCCAGATTATTTTATTACAGGCGGAGTCGAGGAAGGTTCTGTAGCGCGTAAGGAGGCTTGGATTGATACCGAGCCGTATAAACTTCTTGCTGTTGCGAATGATATTTCCGGGTCCGATTATGGTAATATTGGCGGCGGTGGATATACCTTCAGCGATTCCTATATTTCCCAAGGAGAGCTTAAAAATGGGAGTAAAGGCGTATCGTTTGGAGGAGGAGGAGGAGTTATTGCTCCCGCTGGAGGCGTTTTGTGGATAGAGGGAGATGTAACATTTGGCGGAAGCTGCACGGTGAAGGGATGCGTGATAGCAACTGGAACTATTAATGTTCAAGGTGGTATGACACATGAGTCCGTTAATTCAAAATTTCCGTCGTTTATGAGTTTAAATGGCAATGTTAATATTGGATCTGGTTGTGTTGTTTATGGTTTGGTGTACGCCGACCAAGGCAATATAGATGTTAGTGGAGCTGCTACTGTTCATGGAGCATATATTGCGCGAAATGGTAGTTTCTCCAATAGTGGCAGTGGCAGTGTAATTGCAAGGGGTTCTTTGCCCACTGGGCCAAAAGGAGAAGATGTAACGATGCCGAATGCTGGGAATTCTAAGGTTACTATTGAGCGTTGGTTTAAATAGCTGAGTTTTTTTTGCGTGATAAAAGTCCGCCTGTACGAATATGGTTCGGGCGGGCTTTTTTTTGGGTCCTTCTGGGGAAACGGAACTATTCCTGATTTCTGGATGATGAGGTCGTGCTGATTGAAAAATAGGTATGGGAGATGAGGTGTGAAACAGGAAGATGTATTAAAGATGTTTGAGGAGACCGGCGCGCTGTTGAACGGTCATTTTGAGCTGCGGTCGGGACTGCACAGTAATCGGTTTTTCCAGTGTGCGTTGGTGTTGCAGTATCCGCGGATTGCTGGCCAGCTGTGTGAAGCGCTGGTGGAAAAGATGAAGCAGGAACTGCAGGATCTAGAAGTCGATACCGTGATTGCGCCAGCGATGGGCGGGATTACCATCGGGCACGACGTGGCCCGTGCGCTGGGGGTTCGCTTTATTTTTGTGGAGAAGGAAAACAACGAGCTGAAGCTGCGCCGCTTTAAGATCAAAGAAGGCGAACGCTTTGTGGTGGCTGAAGATGTGGTGACCCGCGGCGGACGCGTTCAGGAGACGATCGACATTGTGAAGGAAAACGGCGGGGTGGTGAGCGCCATCGGCATTCTGGTCAACCGCAGTGGAGGAAAGGCGGAGTTTGAGGCTCCGCTCGTGAGTCTGCTGGATATTGAGCCGGTCACGTACGATCCCTTGGATTGTCCGCTGTGTCGCGATGGGCTGGAGCTGGTTCATCCGGGCAGTAAATAAACCTCCCCGCTGCAAGCAGCGGGGAATCTTATTTGTAGGGGCTTATTTGTAAGGCTTATTTGTAGGGCGGGAACGGCTGGAAGGTCTGTGACCGTTCCAGCCCTACAATTTTCGTAGTTGCGGCTGGAAGGTCTGCGAGCATTCCAGCCCTACAATTTTTCGTAGCAAGCTACGAGGTATTTCACCCAACGCTGTGTAATAATTATTCTCATTTTGTCGGCGAGCGGGTATAAGACCGCTTCCATGAAAAAATCGATCATAGAGGCAGTCATTCAAAAGCTGGAAGAGGAGCTGGTGCGCCAAGCGCAGGCGAATGTTTCCTCCAATGCGGCAACGACCTTCAGCGCAGCGAATGCGGATAAGCAGCGCGATACCACGGGCTACGAGGCGGCCTTTCTTGCCCGTGGGTATGCACGTCACTGTATTGATCTCAAGCATCAGCTCGATGAGCTCAAGGCCATGAAGATCGAGGATTTCAGCGGGCAGGAGATCGACATCGGTGCGCTGGTGGAAGTGGAGATGGGCGGAGAGATCGATCAATATCTGCTGCTCTTCTGCGGCGGCGGAATGGAGGTGAATGTTGATGGGCAGCGAATCACCGTGATAACGCCCGATTCTCCGCTGGGCACCGCGCTGATGGGCAATATTGAAGCGGGCTTTATCGAGCTGCCTTCCGGCCTAGAGGGCATTATTCTCTCGGTGTGCTGACAGGGGATTGACAGAACGATTCGTTCCTTTCACCTCAACTTCTATCCATTTTTCATTTCAAAAACGGCCATGCTTAATACTCTGCGGACAAGGATGTTATTGACCGCAAAGACGCTAAGAAAAAAAGCTAAATTCTTCTCTTCGCGGTCATTTTCTGCTGAGGAGCCGCGTTAGGACAAAATGATTTAAGGGCAGAATGATTTCCTGAGGGTCTATGAGTCTTCGACGAGATCATTGATGATGCGCGCAGCGATTGCAAAGCCGAAGCTCCCGGTAACAAACACGGCGGCACCAAATCCGGGGCGGACGTCGAGCTGGGGGGTCGTTTCGACGGTCGGCGGTTTATGAAAACAGATGCCGCCGTCTAAGTCGGGGTAGCGGATGGTTTCGGCGGAAAATGCACAGGGAATCTGAAACTTTTTTTTGTGCTGACCGTGCATACCGAGATTGCGTCGCAGCTGTTTGCGGATGGCCGCGAGCAGCGGATCGTTATAGGAATCCCGCAGGTCGGTGATGCGCACCTGTGAGGGATCCACTCGGCCGCCCGCTCCGCCGGAAACAATAATAGGAACGCCGAGCTGCTTGCAGTGGGTGATCAGATGAATCTTGGCAGTTTTGTGGTCGATGGCATCAACGACGTAGGAGAGATCGGGTGAGATCAGCTCGTCGGCGTTTTTGTCGGAATAATATTCGCGGATCGGCGTCACCGTGCACAGCGGGTTGATCAGCCGAATGCGCTCGGCGAGAATGTCCACCTTGGCGTGGCCGGCGGTTCCGGTCATAGCATGGATTTGGCGGTTGGTGTTGGAGAAGCAGATATTGTCCCAGTCAACCAAGGTCAGCCGGCCGATGCCGCTGCGGGCAAGCGCTTCGACGACCCAGGAGCCGACACCGCCGATGCCGACAATCAGTACATGTGCAGAGCGCAGTTTTTTCACGCCGGCCTCGCCGTAAAGTCGGAACAGTCCGCCGAATCGGTGTTCAAATCCGCTGGTTTCCATGGAAGTTGTATCGCTCATCATTTCCTCAAAGGGCGGAAACTATAGCGATACGCCGTACAAATTCAAGTGCACAGGAATTTAGGACGCATCGCTTTTCCGGCTTATTGATTGTAAGAGGTTCCCGAAATAGGCTATAACCTACTCCCTGATTTAGAAAAACCCTTTTAAAATGGAGAGATAAGGAGTTTCTGTGATGAATATTTTACATATATGTGCAAATCCGAAGCCGACCGAAGAATCGGTCTCCAAACAGTTGGCCGCCGCCTTTTTTGCCAAGTTGATAGAACTTAAGCCGGACGCCGAGCTGGTGAATGTGAATCTGTACGACGAAAAACCGCCGTTCTATTCCTACGAACTGTTCCGCCGCTGTTGGTATCCCGTTTTTGATGAAAACTATGAACCCACGAAGGTGGAAGAGATGGCGATGAACTATGCCGGCAAGCAGGCCGAAATGTTTAATGCTGCCGACGTTATTGTGCTGACGATGCCGATGTGGAACTTCAGCGTTCCGGCCATCATGAAAGCGTGGATGGATCAGGTGATTGCTCCCGGGCTGACCTTCTCGATCAGCAAGGAAGACGGAATTAAGCCGCTGCATAAAGTGAAGAGCGTTGTGCTGCTGGTGGCTTCCGGCAGTATTTATAAAGAAGGCGATGCCCGTGATGCACTGACCAGCCAGGTGCGCAGCGCTTTCGGATTCATCGGCATCGACGATATCGAAATTGTATGGGCCGAAGGCCAGAACCCGCTCTTCTTTGATAACAGTGAAGAAAACAAGGCCATGGCGATCGACGCCGCTTCTGAAATCGCCGAAGATATTGCCGAAATGGATTTCTCTGAATCCGAGGCTGAATAGAGAAGCGATTTTTGATTTAAGAATGCCGATTGCCGATTTTTGGGTCTGCGACGCCTTAATCCGTAGTCGGAAATTATTAGACAACCACGTGAGACTGTGTGGGATTGAATTGTTTAGCGGATAAAAGTTCAGATGTAAGGAACAGATGAACCTTTTTGTTAAAATCTGCGGAATCTGCTCAGAGGGAGACCTTGAGCAGATTTCTGCATTAAAACCCGATGCGCTGGGCTTTGTTCAGTGGCCGAAATCGAAGCGCTACATCGCACCGGAAACGGTCGGCCAATGGAAGACGCCACACGGGATAAAACGCGTTGGCGTATTCGTCAGCCCCACCGAAGAGGAACTACGGTATGCTGCGAACACCGCCAAACTTGATGTTCTACAGATTCATCGACTGCCGGAGAATTGGAGCGTGGAGCGTAAGTACTTCCATGGGTTGGAAATCTGGCGCGCGCTGAAACCCGAAGAGATGGTTTTTATGGAGTGCGGATTTCAGTTTGACCGCTTCCTGCTCGATTCCTATGACCCCGTTAGGGTCGGCGGCACCGGAAAAACCTGCGATTGGACCAAGGCATACGATCTCGTTCGAGCCTCGGAAGTTCCGATTCTGCTGGCCGGCGGCCTGACCGCACAAAACGTCGCCGAGGCCGTTGCGGCTGTTAATCCCTGGGGCGTCGATATCAGTTCCGGCGTGGAGATTGAACCCGGCGTAAAGGATATCGAAAAGGTCAAGGCCTTCATTAAGGCCTGCCGTTTTTGCGCTTAAAAAACGGCGGAGCAGCTTCAGAACCGACTCCGCCGATGTTGTTCATCTGTTCCATCAACGGGCTTCTCTGACATACTGATTAGGTGCCCCCGGCGTCGGGGCGCTGTCATTCGTCTGCACCAGAAAATCAGTGCAGTTGCTGTCCGTGTCGGCGCCGTCGGGGAAGCGGCCCATGCTCTTGCTGACCGCGCCGGTAGTCGGAGCGTTGCGCCGTCCAAAACCATCGCGACCCGAGCGGGGAACCACCACAATACAACCGCCCTGACTCTGTTCTCCTTCGAGCGTGGCCAGCTCGGGACTGGTAATGGTCCCATTACCGCTCGAATTACTCTGCTGCGATCCGTAGACCATCGCATCGACAACCACCTGGCCATCCGCACTCATCAGCGCGATCGATCCGGCACTGTCGGAGAGCGGCTCGCCAAACCACTGATTCGGGGCCTCCGCTCCCTTAAAGTTGAGCGCGTCGGCGGAATAAACCACCGGAGTTCCGTATGCGTGATTCTCTGCCAACGCTTGGTCGAGCGTAAGGCCGCTGCCCAGCGCCTGAATCGCATCGCCGCTCTTGTGCGCAAAACGCGTGGCTGGTGTAAAACAAATGCCCGTTCCCGTGTCCGAAACATCAACGCCGTCGATCTGGTCGTTTTTGAGCGGAGCCGTCAGTTCAATTTCGCCCGGTGTCCCCACAGTGCCGCGCCGACCGCCGGGCGGTGCCGCGCTGACCAAGATGATGCTTTTGATCGTAGCGGTTTCCTTTCGTCCGCCGGTGCCGATCGTCAGCGTATCTCCCACGCTCATCTTGGAATTGTCAGCCACCTTGATGGTAGTCGCACCGGCTTTCACCGCTCCCGACAGCGTCGTCTGCGTCGCCGCGGTTCCGACTTTCGTGACGGTGGCGACTTCATCGTTTCCGCCGATATCGATTCCGATCTTCTGCCCGACCTCAAACCCGGTTGCGCTGGTAACCGGCAGATTGTCCGTGCCAGCCGGGAACGACAGCCACGGCCCGGTCGATCTCGGAATGAAGAGCGTGGTCATCGTTGAGGCCGGCGTTCCGATGGCGGTAATCGTTCGGGTTTCGCCGCCGATATCAATCTGCTGCCCCACCTCCAGCCCGGAAGTAGTGCGGACGTGGACCGTAGTATCTCCCGCCGAGGCCGGCGCTGAAAGCCCGGAATCTGCCAGACCGAGCACATAGAAACTTTTGGCGGCGAGCTGCGTTCCTTCCGGAATCGTTGCCAGTGTAACGGGAGCCCATTCGCTGCGGGTATTGATCAGCGTCCAGTTTGAGAGGTCCACCGCTTCGTCGGACGCATTGTAGAGCTCGACAAACGAATCGGTCGGGTTAACAGCAACCTCGTTGATCTTGACCGGTTCAACGTTTCTCACGCGCTGAGCTGCGGTTTTAAACGGAGCCCTTCCAATCATTGCCGCCTTACCGGAAAGGAACCCGCCTCCAGGTGTTTTTGGAGACGTGACCGTGAAAGTAGCGCCGACATTGGTGTCCGGCTCGACGGCAGTGAAGGTCTTGGAAGAATCGTCCGAACCGTCAACCACAGCGTGCCATCCCTCGGGCAGGACAAGACTCAGATCAACCGTTATGGGCTTCTTGGCACTATTTCTGAAGGTCATGGTGACCTCCTGCGACGAGCCCGGCGTGAAGGTCGTAATCCGCGAAAGGTTGACTGGATACACGTCATAGCCTGCTGCCACAATATTGGCCTGCACTGCATGAACTGCCTCCTCCGTCGGATATCCGAACGTCACAACGCCCTCGTAAAAGGTGCCGGCCGAACCGTTGCCGTTATCGCCGCCGTTGCCCATCTGCACCGCACCTTTTCGGTGCATCGGGAAATACAAGTCGTTTTCGTTCGAGCCGGGCCGCACCCCTTTATAAAATGTTGCGAGCTCGCCCGCCTGCGCATCGGCCCCGCGAATCTCCCACTGATTTCCGCCGCCGCCATTGACCATCCCGGTCACAAAGCGCCAGGAATCGATCGTCGGGGAACCGATGTTCTGTTTCGCGTCGTATCCGGAAAACAGGCCGGCTTCCATATCGGACATGATCCACGGCCCGGAACCCTCACCGCTGCCCCAGGCGGTGGATGTACCGAAATAGACCGTATCCATCGTGCCGCGGCCCACGGCATCGCTGCTCGTCGACGTGTTGCCATAATTAAAGCAGCAGCCGTTGTCATAGTGCGTGCCGTCAAAGACCATATAAATGCCCTGCGGTTCATCGTTAATTGCCAGACCGACAGCATCATTGTTGCGCAGTCCCATCCCCGGCATCACATAAACGCCGTACGCCTTGTGGCCGCCGATCGAGATCGGTGCCATATCCGCAATCGGCAGCGTATTGAATCCGCCTTTGGCCGGCCCGACAAATGTTCCCGGCGGAGCCTGCAAGAGATCGTTCCCATGGCCGGACTGGTCATAAATGATGCTGATAAAGCAGGTTGTTTCGTTACAGAAAGCATCCTGCGCCGCCGCATCGGCATAGCCGCCGGCATCACCGGCTGAAGGCGGGACAATGCCGACATCGAACGTCTCTCCATCCGATTGACGCGTCACCTGATAAAGCGGCCCATTGTAGGAAGCGCTGAGTGCTCGTGTGGTACTGTGAGCCGTCACGCATGGCGTTCCGCCGTCAGCATAGATATCGCACGGTCCTTCGGGTCTTACCGGCGTGGCGGCTACTTCCTCCGCTTTGTTGTGGCTCAGTATGACCATTGCAATAATCGGCACCGCCAGCGCCAAAACGAGTATGAGTATGAGTCTGTTTTTAGAATTCATTTTCCCCACCTTTCGGTCTCAAGACCCTGTGTTCAAAGCAATTCCTCATTAAGGGGGAAGTTTTTACTGGTTCAATGCTTCAGATGTCGATTTATTTCGTGATTTTGTAGGCACACAATTCGCCGCGAGTGCTACTTTTTGTGCACGATGGGGTATTGATTCAGGCAGAATGATTTAGTGGCAAACGAAGCAGGATGCTTCGTCTACGTTGAGGTGTTTCGTGGAAAAAAAACGGGGCAGGAAAAACCTGCCCCGCGTCTAATCAGAATGGATTCTGTTTAGATGTATAGGTTGATCAGGGATTCGTAGAGTTCCTGTTTACCGCTGATCATTTTGGGTTCGCCGCCTGCAGCGCCGATCGCTGCGAGTTCTTCGAGCGTCATCTTGCCGGCTGCAAAGTCGGCGCCCTTACCGCTGTCGAAGGAGGCATAGCGCTCAGCGCGCATTTTCTTGTAGGGCGACTCGGTGAGCACTTTATCAGCCACGACCAGAGCACGGGCAAAGGTGTCCATGCCGGAGATGTGGGCGATGAAGAGGTCTTCAAGGTCGGTGGAGTTACGACGAATCTTCGCATCGAAGTTGGTGCCGCCGCCCTGGAAGCCGCCGGCTTCGAGGATAACGAGCATCGCTTCGACGGTTTCGCGGATGTTAACCGGGAACTCGTCCGTATCCCAACCGTTCTGGTAGTCGCCGCGGTTGGCATCGATGCTGCCCAGCATTCCGTTGTCGGCCGCCACCTGCAGCTCGTGCTGGAAGGTATGCTGCGCGAGGGTGGCATGGTTGACTTCGACGTTGAGTTTGAAGTCCTTGTCAAGACCTTGAGCGCGCAGGAACCCGACCACGGTGTGGGCGTCGACATCGTACTGGTGCTTGCTGGGTTCCATCGGCTTGGGCTCTACGAAGAAGTTGCCTTTGAAGCCTTGTGCACGGGCATAGTCGCGGGCCATGCGCAGGAAGGCGCCGAAGTTGTCGAGTTCCTTCTTCATGTTGGTGTTGAGCAGGCTCATGTAGCCTTCGCGTCCGCCCCAGAACACATAGTTTTCGCCGCCGAGCTTGATGGTGGCGTCGAGAGCATTCTTCAGCTGCGCACCGGCGTAGGCAACCGTACCAAAATCGGGATTGGTTCCTGCACCGTTCATGTAGCGCGGGTTGGAGAAGAGGTTGGCCGTGCCCCACAGCAGTTTAACGCCGGAAGCCGCCATCTTTTCCTTCGCGTAGTCGGTGATCATTTCCAGATTTTTGGAAAATTCAGCGAAGTTAGCGCCTTCCTCGATGAGGTCTGCATCGTGGAAACAGTAATAGGGTGCGCCGACTTTGGTGATGAATTCAAACGCGGCATCCATCTTGTTCTTTGCGCGGGTTTCGATATCTGCTCCGTCATTCCAAGGCATCGGACGGGTTGGAGCACCAAAGGGATCTCCGCCTCCGGCACAGAACGAATGCCAGTAGGCGATCGCAAAGCGAAGGTGTTCCTTCATGGTCTTGCCCGCAACGACAGCGTTTTCGTCGTACCACTTGAACGCCAGCGGATTCGTGCTGTCGCGCCCTTCGTAGGCAATCTTCCCGATGCCCGGGAAAAACTCCTTATTTCCTGTAACTATACTCATTTTGTATCTCCTGTTTTTGTTTATTTGTCTATATCAGTTATGGGTATTCAGCGGTTTCTCCGCTGCACACAACAAACTGTAGTTTGAGTGTTGAATTTATTAAGCCAGCGCCTTTTCCAGGTGCGCTTTCCAATTTGCATACGCTTCCGCATATGCTCCTTCGCCCGGTTCGATTACTTTGCGTTTTTCGAGATTAGAAAAAGCTTCCTCAAACGAGGCATAAATTCCTGCTCCAACGCCGGCACCGCGCGCCGCACCGAGAGAGCCGTCGGTTTCGTACAGTTCGATGGTGGCACCACTCACGCCCGCTAGGGTCTGGCAGAACACATCACTCATGAACATATTGGCAAAGCCAGCGCGAATCGTTTTGAGTTCGATTCCGGTTTCCGCCATCACTTCCATACCGTACATGAAGGAGAAGACGATCCCTTCCTGCACCGCACGGCAAATCTGTGAGCGGTCGTGCCGATTGAAATCGAGGCCGCCGATCTGTGCGCCAATGTTACGGTTGCCAAGCACGCGCTCCGCGCCGTTACCAAACGGCAGGACCGTTACACCGTCGCTGCCGATCGGCGTGGCTACCGCCAGCTCGTCCATTTCCTTGTAGGAAAGGGTGCCGAGCAGACGCTTGGTCCAGGCATTCAAAATGCCGGTGCCGTTGATGCAGAGGAGTACGCCCAAACGCGGGTCAGATTTCGTATGGTTTACGTGCGCAAAGGTGTTGACGCGCGATTTCGGGTCATACTTTTTCGCGTCGGTCACGC
>JAAYDL010000001.1 GCA_012729265.1 Lentisphaerota bacterium
CATTCTCAAAATCCTTTTTCCCTACATGCATTGAATTGATTGGGAAGACATACAAGTTCACGAAGGGAGATTTGGCAGAATAATTCAGTGGCACATACGAAGTAAGGCTGGAGCACAGCAACGGCAGCGAAGCGGCAATAATGCCCATTCGCTGCTTTTCATTCATTCGTTGCAAATAGAGAAACCTGCGTCCTCCCGTGCTCCGTGGTATCATCTCACGCAAAGCCGCAACGTCGCCAAGAATTCATTTACTATACTTTGTGTTCTTCGTGCGTGGACTATTCCCTGCGGTCAAAATGTAGCCGTTCGTTTCTACGCTGATCATCCTTACCCGCTACTTTTTTTGAAAAATCACTTGCACTGAGCTTGGTACTCTGACCCCGCGCTTCATAGAGCCGCCCCTGCAAAACCTGATCGCCTTCGTCGATAAAGACCGTTCGCTCGGTCGGACGGTGCTTCCATCTCTCACTCTTCAAAAGGTAAAAGAAAAAAGGGTAATGAGCGGATCCTCAGGGGCGCAGAAACAAACGGAAACCGATGTGGCCGTACTGATCCGAGGCTTTGCCCCCGCCCCCGAAATCGCAACGCAGATCGGGCTGATAGCTGCCGTTGTGCCAGGACGACCCGCGAAGCACATAATGGCTCCTCCCAAACTCCTCCTCCGTCCATTCACATACATTGCCGCCTACACCATACACGCCCCAGTCATTCTCCCCGCTCTTTTTCACCGGACAGGTTACTGCATAACCGTCCGAATAGTCATCGATCTTATCATCAGTAAACACAGTCTCATCGTCATAGTTCCCATATTCCGGCGGCCATTCATTGCCCCACGGATAAGTGTGCCCGTCGCCGCACTGCGCTACGCTCAGCCATTCATCCTTTGACGGCAGCGTCAGCGTATACCCTTCCGGCAGCTCGCAGTTTTTCTCCATCCATTGGATAAAGTCCTGCGCATCGTTCCAGCTCACATACACCACAGGCTGACGGTTGCCGTCCAGATCGTGGCCTTTATAATCCTTTGAGTCGTGCGTTGACTTGAAGCGCTTATACTCCTCGTTCGTCACCTCATATTTCCCGCACCACCCCTTCAGTTCCTTAATCCATACAAACTCCATTTTCACTCCGCCGCCCAGATCAACCGCGATGTCCTGTCTCGGTTTCAGCTTTGTCACCTTCTGCTCTGCAACGGCTTCCGGCGTCCATTTTTTCAGGAATTCGAGCATGATCGTTTCGCTGTAGGAGCCGCCCTCTTCCAGATCGCCGGTATATTGCGAGCAGAGCAGTTTCCCGTCGGCTTCCAGCACGAACAGATGGGGAAAGGCCGGAACTTTGGGATACGCCGCCAGAAAGGTCCCGTTGGTGTTGTCGCTGCTGTAGTTCACCTTCATGATCACGTAGCTTTCCCGCAGCGCTTCACGGATCGGTTTGTTTTCGTAAAAATATTCAGTCATCCGCCGGCACCAGATGCACCAGTCGCCGCCGACCTGCAGGATAACGTTTTTCTTTTCCTTGCGGGCCAGCTCCAGAGCGCCTTCCAGATCCTTTGCCGGGTCCCGTTCGGGATCGTATTCTCCGACGAAATAAACCGGCGCTTCCTTTTCCGGTTCAGCGGTCAGCGCCGGCACGGCCGTTCCGTCCGATCCCTCCGGAATGGCGGAAGTTTCTTCCGAACCCGCGTAAAGATTCAGCCCGGAGGCAACCAGCAGCGTCGTTATTCCAAACCATTTCACCAGCTCCATTCTCCACATGATGTTTCTCCTTTTTCTGTTTTCCATCCGAACGATTCTTTCTTCCCGATGCTGACGGAATAAAGGTACAGCATTCATTTGTTCAGCCAAGTGCATTCCCGTTAATTCTTTTCGTAATTCAGGAAAAAAGGGTCGGGCCGCCTAATTCGTCATTTTGCTTTTCAGATTGCATAATGTATTCTCTTTCGATTGATCCACTTCTCGAATATAGCGAAAAAAGGTTGCTCCCGTAATCGAGTAATTTTACGCAAATACTCCCATTTCCTATCCGTTCGTCCAGGCGGGCGAGCCGTCGAGCGCCCTTTTGGAGACATAGAAACGTAAAAAGAAGGATGAGTCAAACATTGCCCCGATATATTCCGCAGAAGCCGCAACACCGAACGTCTTTCCTTCTCCTCCTATTCGTTTTCACCATAACGGCAGGCAGCCTAAAGGCTGAACTACATACTTTGAGCAATTTTTTTGTGGTGTGTTTTCATGTCACTGCCTTCTCGGCTCACCTCCGGAGACGTGCAAACACGGAGGGATCTTTTTGTTGTTCGGTGCGGGTTCTCTGAAAAACGACGGTGGAAGATTTGCTGAAAAACAGGAACGGGGGTTGATTTTCTGATTTTTGGGATTCGGAGGGGTGTTGAAAAAGGGATATAGCCGATGTTTTGGTATATTTTGAATTGCGCAAAAATCCCGGAGTGGTAGGTTCTGCTGAGTTTTTTGTGAAAACGAAGGATAATAACGTATAAAAGGATCAGAGGACCGAAAATGGCTAGAAGTGCATTCATTCAGCAAATTATTGATTCGGCCAAAACGCACCATCGGAACATTGTTCTGCCGGAGGGTAGTGATGAACGTGTGCGTGAGGCGGCATATCGTATTGCGCAGGAAAAAATTGCAACGGTTACGTTGCTTGGAGATGAAGCGGAAATTACCGCGTGGTTCAGTGGAAAAGGGTATAGCTTGGACGGCATTATCCTGATTAATCCTGAAACTTCGGAGAAGCTTCAGGGCTATGCAGACGCTTTTTATGAGCTGCGTAAAGACAAGGGCATGACGCCGGAGAAGGCGCTGGCCACCGTCAAGCACGTCAACTATTTCGGAATGATGATTATGCAGGAAGGCCATGCCGACGGGCTGGTTTCCGGTGCAGTGCATTCGACGGCGGACACGGTGCGTCCGGCGCTTCAGATCATTAAGGCGGCCAAGAAAGGGTCGATTGTTTCTGCGTTCTTCATCGAGTGCGTCAACGGGACTCCCTACATTTTTGCGGATTCCGGTCTGGTTGAAGATCCGGATGCCGATCAGCTTTCTATTATTGCGCTGCAGAGTGCAAATTCCGCCATTCAGTTCGGTATTCCGCCCATGACGGCGATGCTTTCCTATTCCACGTACGGATCGGCTTCCAGCCATCTGGTCGACAAGGTGGTTGAAGCCACGAAGCTGGCCAAGCAGCGGGTGATCGACGAATGTCCGGATGCCGGAATCGTAGTTGACGGCGAGCTGCAGCTGGATGCGGCAATTGTTCCTTCCGTGGCGGCGAGTAAGTGCCCAGAAAGTCCTTTGAAGGGCGAAGCCCGGGTTCTGATTTTCCCCGATCTGAACACCGGCAATATCTGCTACAAGATCGTTCAGCGTATGGCCGGTGCCGAGGCGTTCGGCCCGCTGCTGCAAGGTTTGAACAAGCCGGTTAACGATCTTTCCCGCGGGTGCTCCGTTGAGGATATCGTCGGCGTGGCGGCCATCACGGTGCTTCAGTCGCTTTAATTGCTCACTCAATATTTAAAGGAATTGGATTAATGAAAATTTTGGTGCTCAATTCGGGGTCTTCCTCGATTAAGTTTAAGCTCTATCATGTGTCTGCGACCAGCGATGAATTTCGCGCACTGTGCGAAGGTCAGGCCGATCGCATTGGAATTGAAGCCTCTACGCTGACGATGAAACGTGCGGACAGCGAGGAAAAGGATAAGCAGTTTATCGATCTGCCGAATCACAAGGTGGCCATCGATAATATTCTCAAGCAGCTCACCGACCCGGAAAAGGGCGTGCTGGACAGCTTGAAAGATCTCAGCGGTGTAGGGCATCGCGTGGTACATGGTGGGGAAGATTTTACCGCTTCTGCGCTGATAAACGACGATGTGATCAACGCCATCGACCGCAACGCGGTACTGGCTCCGCTGCATAATCCGCCGAATCTGATGGGCATTAAGGCGATGGCGGCACTGCTGCCGGATATGCCGCAGGTGGCGGTTTTCGATACGGCGGTTCACCAGTCGATGCCGAAAAAGGCCTATATGTATGCGCTTCCGCGCGAGCAGTATACCAATTATAAAATCCGTAAATATGGGTTCCATGGAACGTCGCACGGCTATGTGGCCCAGAAGGCTGCCGAGGTGCTCGGCAAGCCGCTCAAAGAGCTCAAGATTGTGACCTGTCATCTGGGCAACGGGGGATCGTTGGCGGCGTTTATGGGCGGTAAGTCGGTGGATACCACGATGGGCTTTACGCCGCTCGACGGCATTATTATGGGCACACGCTCCGGGACGCTCGACCCGTATGTTCCACTCTACATTATGGAATCGCAAGGCCTGAAACCGGTTCAGGTCAGCACGATGATGAATAAGCAGGGCGGGCTGTTGTCGATCTCCGGCAAGAGCGACATGCGCGACAACGTTCAGGGTGCGGAGGCGGGTGATCCTGACTGCAAGCTGGCGATCGAAATGTTCTGCTACAGCATTCAGAAGTTCATCGGGTCCTACGTCGCCGCGATGAACGGTGTGGACGTCATTGTCTTCACGGCGGGAGTGGGCGAAAACAATCCGATGCTGCGTGCTCGGATTCTCGAAAACTTTGGGTTCCTTGGGTTGAAAGTGGATACGGCGCGCAACAATGCCAATGAAACCGTTATCACAACCGATGATTCCAAGGTGACCGGACTCAAGATCCACACCAACGAAGAACTGGTGATTGCGCTCGATACGTATCACTTGATTAAGTGAGCAAGTGACGCGTGATTAGTGAAGCGTGACAAGTTATGAGCGGCGGGTGCGAGTGCGCCCGCTGTTGTCTTTTTTAAGAGAGGTTAAAATGAAGCTGAAAATTGAAAAAACGTCGGCGTATGTTTGGTTCGATGCAGAGTTTACCTCGCTTGATCTGGAGCAGGCGCGGCTGCTCCAAGTGGCTGTCATTCTGACGGATACCGATCTGAAGCGGATTGCTCCGCCGGAGGAGGATTTGAATCTGTGCATTCGGTTGGACGAAGGCGAGCAGGTCAGTCCTTGGGTCGCTGAAAATCTACCGGAGCTGGTTGCGCGCTGTCGGGCGGAGGAGGCAGTGAGCGTGGAAGAGGCGGATCGGCAGATTGCTGCGCTGCTGGATCGCTATTGCGGCACGCCCTGTAAAGAGATGAGCGATCGTCCGGTTCTCGCCGGAAACAGCGTCCACAACGACTGGTTTTTGATGCGCCGTTTTCTGCCGGAGTTTGCGCGTCGGCTGCACTATCGCCTACTTGATGTCTCCTCCATTAAGATTCAGTGGCAGGATTGGGCGGGAGGCCAGCCGTTTGATAAAGGCTGCATCGACCTGCTGAACCACTATTTCCCCGGCGGCTTTATTGCTGGACCAAACGCCCACGACGCGCTGTTCGATATCAAAGCGTCGATTGCCGAACTGGCGTTTTACCGCTCTAAGCTGACGTTTTAAACGTGGGCTTCCGGCGCTCAGTGGGCGAGGAATTGTCCGGCGCGGTGCGCGGTGTGTTTACCATCAGCCAGCGAGTGCACGCCGTTCACAAAAACGTGGCGAATGCCTTCAGAGAGCTGGTGCGGCGCGGCGTAGGTGCTCTTCTCGGAGATGGCATTCGGATCAAAGATGACAAGGTCGGCGGCGTAACCCTCTTTAAGGACGCCGCGTTTTTTGAGACCGAATTGTTCTGCGGGCAGCCCGGTCATTTTATGGATCGCTTCCGCCAAAGGAACGGTTTCCCCGTCGAGCGCCATCCGTAGAAAGCGGGTGTGGCTTCCGTACGCGCGTGGGTGCGGATGATCGGTGCTGAGCGGTCCCCACGGCGCGCGCATGGAGCCGTCGGAGCCGATCGAAACATAGGGCTCCGCCAGCACGCGCTGTAGATTGCTCTCCGACATGCAGAAGAAGATTGCTCCGGTTTTCAGCTCGTCGACGTCAATCAGATGGAGGAAGGCATCCACGGGTTCCATGTTCAGTTTCTGCGCAATCTCCAGCAAATAGTTTCCTTTAAACGCCTCAAGTGTGGTGAGGCCGACCATCACGTTATCCCAATAGTCAGCTGGTTGATCGATAAACTCCGCGCGCAGGGCGGCGCGGGTTTTCGGATCACGGATGCGCGCGAGAATCGCATCGCGTCCGCCGTAGGTTGCCCACCGAGGCAGGAGAATGTCGAGATCGGTGGAGCTGGCGGTGTAGGGATAGCGGTCGGCGCTGATGGGTAGACCAAGAAGGTCGAGTGCCCGGCGGATTTTTTCCAGCGCGGGTTCCAGTTTATTCCAGTTGGCGCTGCCCGACGCCTTGAGGTGAGAAATGTGCAGCTGTATTTCGGCCTGTTCCGCAATATCGATGGCCTCGTCGATCGCTTCCAGCAGTCCGTTCGATTCGGATCGCATGTGCGTGGTGTAAAGACCGCCGCGCTGCGCTGCCGTTTTTGCCAGTGCAATCAGCTCTTCACGCGGAACGGCGGAGCCGGGCGGATAGGCGAGACCGGAGCTGAGGCCGATGGCGCCTTCGTCGAGCGCTCGCTCCAGTTCGTGGTTCATGCGCCGAAGTTCATCGGGGGTTGCTCCGCGCGGTTCATAACCGCAGATTCCGGCGTGCAGTGTATTGTGGCCGACGAGCAGCGCCATATTGATCGCCGGTTGGATCTCTGTGTACAGCGTTCGGTATTCGGCGACGCTTTGCCAGTGCGGCACGGCCGACTGGAAGTCGGCGGTACGGTTTGGGATAGCCGACTGGAAGTCGGCGGTACGGTTTGGAATGGCCGACTGGACGTCGGCGGTACGGTTTGGCATGGCCGACTGGAAGTCGGCGCGGTTGCTTGCGAGTTGTGCGCACCAATCGGCTGGCATTTTGTAAGCGCCGTTCAGCGGTGCAGCGGAGGCTCCGCAATTTCCGCCGATTTCGGTGGTGATGCCCTGATAAATCTTCGACGCCGCCGAGGGTTCGATCAATAGATAAACATCGGAGTGGGAATGTGCGTCAATAAATCCGGGGCAGATGATCAAGCCTTGTGCATCGATGATTTTTTCGGCGGAGCTGTTTGATAGGTCGCCGATTTTTGCAATGCAGCCTCCATTAATGCCGATATCACTCGCGGTTTCCGCGGTGCCGGTTCCGTCAAACACACGTCCGTTGATGATTTTAATCTCAAAATCCATGTTGCCCATTTTAGCCGAGAACACTCTGTTGGGGAGCAAAATCGAAACCGAAGACGCGACGTCCTCGTCGCGTGAAAAAGAGATCGATCCAATTCATCATCGTTCCAGCGAAAGGGCTACAGGAAGCGGCGGCGAATGACTATTGCGGCAAGAGCAGTTATGAGTGTCAGACCGATAGCTGTTGGTTCGGGAATGGCGCCGGCAACAATGCTGACTCCGGGAGTAGATTCATACGCCCAGCCATGAATGATAAGAGATGAGTCTTTAAGCAGGTGGTTTTCCATTGTTCTGGAGGCTCCTTCAACATCAATCCATCCATAATGAACGCCATCATCTGCCTCAAACTCTAAGCCAATAAATGCACGATTATGATAGAACTCTCCCGTTATTCCCGTGTCTAAGACAAAAACCAATGTGCTGTAGTTATCTGACCCAAACCAGTCTTCAGCGCTTCCAGTGGCACTGTTTGGGCCGATAACATAAGCAGAATCTAGGGCAGCAACACCCCCTCCGATGTTAGGTGGTGGGGAAGGGTGAATCAGGTATTTGTTTTGGTTTTCAGGATGAATTCCTGCAAACGAAACGATGTCCGCCACAAAAGCAAAATCGACGGTTCCGTTTGAATCCAAATCTAAATCGAAATACTCTACGGTTTGCGGGAAGCACACATCGCCCAGTATGAAATTAGTTGGGCAATGGATGATATCAGCAATTGCACTCGCCCCCGCAAGGAGGGCGATGCAAACAATGGATACTCGGTGAATCATTCAGCGATTCCTGTTTCACGGCGCACACGCCAGAAGCGGACATCTGAGCTGGATGTAACAAACACCGAATTTGTATTCGCAACTGTGGTGAATGTGCCATTGGTTTGCCATGAACCAGATGTCAGATCCGTGCAGGATTCAACCTGCATGTGGGCTCCGGGATCGCACTCTACGCTGAGCAGGAATGTGCCATTGGTCGGGGATTGCTCAAACTCCGCAATCTCCGGCGCTAGCGGTGTGTCCCCTGAGCTTAATATGGAAACTTTCTGCGATGAAGGGGTTTGTCCGCCACTGGTTCCTCCCGCATGAGTGATAAATATTTTGTAAAACCCCGGCGTGGGGGCAGATATTTCAACCTGCTCAATATTATTTATATCATCATACCCGGTTGTGGCAGGCGTATTGCGGACGGATTCCCGTTCCTGAGCAAGATCGGGATCAAGAACCCACGGTTGAAACACTTGTGTTCCGGCTTCATTCTCCACCCACAGGTCAAGGTTGTTAACCAACATGGGCGTTGAATCATCAATATCCTCAATGTAAACTCCCGGTAAGTCGCTCCATGCGATAGTTGCTTTGAACGCAGAACCATCCAAGGTAACCATCCATGAATTGGTTTCGCCGACAGCCAGTTCCAGCTCCTTGATATGCGTTCCGCGTCCATGCAGGGCATCCAGTTCAATTTGTTCCACAGCAGAAACTGCATTAAACAATCCCCAGCCGGTCAAATAATCCGGGCCTGTATTCAGTACATCATCGGCGGTGTGAATGGCCAAAGCTTTAAGTGAGGAGTTGAGCAGATCGTCTATTTCCGGTTCGAGATAGGGGAAAAGCTGGTTTCTTCTCTCCAAACAAAGGCCAAGTCCTCCCGTAACTGCTGGAGCCGAAAAACTAGTTCCCGAATAGCTGTTGGTATAGCTGTCCGTTGACGAGGAAATCGGGGTGACAATGCCGTAGGAACGTACAGTAGAATCAGCTTCACCAACGGCCATCACATCGGGCTTGATTCGCCCGTCATCGGTAGGGCCACAGGAACTAAAGTCGGAAACATTTATAGTGGAGTTAGAGGCATACCCCCAAACCAACGGATTATTTTCAGTATGCCAGACATCTTTTACGGATCCAACGGTCAGTACGTTTTTAGCTGTTCCAGGAACTCCTATCGTATCGAACCCGTATGTGTCGCCATCTCCCAGAGCTTTGTCCTTTATATCGGCGGATGTGCCTAGGTGTGCAACCACATATGTTCCATAACTGGATGACCAGTAAAAATATCGATCCCATTGGTTTCCAATGCCCCAAAAACGGCTGTTTCCTGCAGAAAAAACCAACAAGTGACGGGGTGCATTGGTTGATGTTAATGCATCGAGTTGAACACAACCTGTTCCGTTTGTGTTTGAAAAATAAAGTCCACAAAACGGTTCTTCCGAAAAATCGTCCCAATTCCATACCGGATACGCAATGCTTCCTGAATAGTATTCGTATTGACCGGTAGACGGATTAAGAAAAAAATTGCTCGGAGCAGCCAAGTACCATGATTGAGGAGCAATTCCCCAAGAAAAGTTCGAAGCCCGCAGTCCTGGGAAGTTGGTGCTTCCAGCTGAAGCACTGGCTATTTCTGCATTGAATTCGTTAATTTCATAAGCATCAACGTAAGCATTAAATGCGACTCCTCGCGCGAGTTCTCCAGTTGCTAGTCCCGGCAGACTTATTGTGCTGCCTCCCGCAGCCATTGTTCCGGCGACACCACTGGCATGGTTGTCCAGATTAGTGGGGTTGTCCATCTGTAAAACTCTGCCTTGAAATTCTTGATGGTCGGTTAAGACACCGCCGTCAGCTTCCCACAGGCCGAGAATAACATTGGTTCCGGTCAAGTCACGCCCAGTGGATGATGACGGCCATGGTGCCGAATAAGTTGGCCAGAGTTCATCTGCGCTGATTCCAGCCGCCGCAATCTGGTTGTGGCTTTCAATCCATATCGGATGTCCATTGAATTCGCCGGCTAAAACTTGAGTTTTTCCTTCGTCACTTTTTTTGGTTCGCCCTACACCGTATCGGGCGGCGATTGCATTCATCGTACGTTCAATTTCCGCCTGCTTTTCAGCTGCTTTTTCTGCGGCTTTGAGCAGTCGTTCTTTTTCCTTGATGGCTTCCGCACTGCTTACAGGGTTTGATTTGTCCTTGACGGGTTTCAGCTCGCACAACTGAGGTTGTATGGTTTCGAGTTTTTTTGCCCACTTAATCTTTGGATCTTCTTTATTTATCGTTGAACCAGAGGAAGCAGGTATTTTTTCTTTATCCTCTTCTGCCTTCAACCATTCCTCGAAAGTCGGGACAGCCATTTCCGGCATACCCGCTTCGCGTTGAACTCGGTTGACGTTTTCCTGAGATTGTACAGCAGCCTTGTAGGCCGCTAATTGCTCCGGCGTTTGTGCCAGAGATGACATGCACAAGCACGTCAATATGATCGAACCGGCTAACGTTTTCTTCATCGCTTATTTATCCTTGTTTTAATTTTCCTTCGCCCTCGACATGCCTACCCGCTCCGCTCGCTCCTTGTTTCAATAATATGGAATTAAATCGCAGAGCAGGAAAAATAGCCAGTTCTTTTTTCGAAATTGCCTTATATCATTCGGGAAAGACATCATCCTCGCAATCAATTAAATATGCTTCAATTCTGATATTGTTGGGCGGGCATCCCTGCCTGCCCATCTTAATCGGCATCATTGGAAACGAGACGTCTCCGTCGTGTGAAAAGAGAGCAGGCCCAAACGAGAATCATACTGAACCACCGAGATTAAAAAACCGCACTAACCTGAATGCGTTTGACCTGCGGGGGTTAAATCCTCAGTATCCCGCGCCAATTATGAAACAGGAAAACGCAACCGTAATCGAACATCACAACTTTCAGGGCGACTACCGCATTTTGCACTTCGCGGCCCCGACCGTAGGCCCGCTCGTGCAGCCCGGTCAGTTCTTGGAACTGCAGGTGCCTCAGCTGGGCGACCGTATTTTGCGACGACCGTTCAGCATCTATAAAGCCGATGCAGAGAGCGTCAGCATTCTCTACAAACCCGTCGGTCGCGGCACCGAATCCATGCGCCTGCTGAACGTCGGCGACGCCGTCAACATTATCGGACCGCTCGGCAACGGCTATCCGGAGTTGAGTGAGGGGAAAACGCCCGTGCTCGTGGCGGGCGGCTACGGCAACGCCGCGCTCTACCTCAAGGCCAAGGAGCTGCCCGTTCAGGGCGTCGCCTTCTTCGGCGGACGCTCCGCACTGGACATTCTCTGCATCGACGAGTTTAAAGCGCTCGGCTGGGATGTGCGGGTTACCACAAACGACGGATCGCTCGGCACGGAAGGTTTAGTGACCGACGCCTTCGATCCTTGGCTGACCGAGCAGAATACGGACGTAGAGCTCTTTGTCTGCGGGCCGAATCCCATGCTGAAAGCGATGGGTGACCGTGCAATTGAGCACGGTTTTACCGCGTGGCTCTCGCTCGATGAAAACATGGCCTGCGGCGTCGGTGCTTGCCTGACCTGCGTCATAAAACGCAAAACCGCCGACGGATGGGAATGGGCGCGCTGCTGCAAAGACGGGCCGATTTTTGAGTCCAGAGAGATTATTTGGGAAGATTAAATGCCAACCACGGAATACTCAGAACACACTGAAAGGAAATCTGAATAACTATACTTCCGTGTATTCTCTGCATTCCGTGGTTTTAACCAAGTTTAAGCCAATCGATTTTTGTAATCGGAATAATCAAACCGGCGGACGACCTCGATGGTTCCGTTGCGCTGAATGGCAATGTCGGGATGCTGAATACCATTAAAAAATGAGGTTTTGACCATCGAATAGTGCGCCATATCGCCGAAAACCAGTTGATCGCCGGGTGCAAGCGGTTCGTCGAAAGAATAGTCGCCGATCACATCGCCCGCCAGACAGCTCAGCCCTGCCAGCCGATAGGTAAACGCCTTTTCGTTCGCCTCGCCCGCCGGATGGTTCAAAGCTTCAAAAAAATCATTTTCCGTGCGTTTGGCGATTACCGGACGGTAGGGCATCTCAAGCACATCAGGCATATGGCAAGTGCAGGAGACATCCAGAATCGCGATGGCGCCTTCGTTGTCGATCACGTCCAGCACGGTTGCAACCAAAACGCCCGCGTTCAGCGCAACCGCTTCGCCGGGCTCCAGAATCACCTGAACGCCGTAGCGTTTCTTAAAATCGTTAATCAATCCGCAAAGCAGATCGACGTCATAGTCGCTGCGCGTAATGTGGTGTCCGCCGCCAAAATTGACCCATTCCATCTGCGGCAGAATGTCGTCGAACTGTTCTTCCACCGCCTTCAGCGTGGTCTGGAGCGCATCGGCATTCTGTTCACACAAGGTGTGGAAGTGCAGTCCGGAAATGCCCGACAACGATTGACCTTCAAAATCCTTTCTTCGAATTCCGAGGCGCGATTTCGGGGCGCACGGATCATAAATGGCGTGAGCTGGATCCTGCGTTGAGCATTCAGGATTAATACGTAGGCCGAATTTAATCCTACGGTCGGCATCCTGCCGGCCTTGTTGTGCAGCCGGCAGGATGCCGGCGGTACGGGCGCGAAACTGTTCCAGCTGGTTAAACGAGTTAAAATCGATTTCGTCGCAGAGCGTCAGCAGTGCTGCAAAATCGGTTTCGGAATAGGCGGCGGCGAAGGCGTGCACCTCACCGCCAAACTCTTCGCGTCCCAGTCGCGCTTCCCAAGGTGAACTGGCGCAGGTGCCGTCGAGATATTCCCGGATCACCGGCGCCAGCGGCCAGCAGGCAAAGCCTTTGAGGGCCAATAATATTTTGCAGCCGGTGCGTTCCTTAACGGACGAGAGAGTCTCACAGTTACTACGGATACGCGCTTCATCGATAATAAATACAGGGGTTTTCATGGAAGTACGCAATACACGGGACGCGCATGAAAGGAAAGCTTGCGGTTGTGGTTTTTGAGGATAAGATAAAAAAATTAATGAACAAAAGGGGGGCGTATTATGATGAATGTGTTAAGTGTTTGGTCCAAGCGGCTTTCTTTGATAGGGATTTCGGTGATTTTGGCAGGATGCGCCAGTGAGTCGCATCGGTCGATAGAACCTACGCGGACGGCGTCTTCCGGCAGCGTATACCATGGGCCGAAAAGCATGTTGGCGGTGGGGAAGTTCAATAATAACAGCCAATACATGCGGGGCCTCTTTTCGGATGGAATTGATCGGCTCGGTAATCAGGCAAAAACGATATTGCTCAATCATCTTCAGCAAACCGGCCGCTTTACGGTGTTGGATCGCGACAATATGGAGGAAATGGCCGCAGAAGCCGGAGTGCAGGGGCAGGAACAAAACCTTTTGGGCGCGAACTATCTGATTACGGGGCAGGTGACCGAATTTGGACGCAAGGAAGTCGGAGATGTGCAGCTCTTTGGAATTCTGGGCTCGGGCAAGAAGCAGGTGGCTTATACGAAGGTGACTTTGAACGTAGTCGATGTGCTGACCTCCGGCGTGGTATATTCTGTGCAGGGAGCAGGTGAATATACGCTGAGCAACAGAGAAATTCTTGGTACGGGAAGCGCGGCGGGCTACGACTCAACGCTGAATGGAAAAGTCCTGGATCTGGCCGTGCGTGAAGCGGTGGATCATCTGGTTGAAGGAATTCAATCCGGTGCATGGGGCGTTGCTGGGGATTAAGATGCGGAGATGCTCAATATTTCTCGGACTTATTGTTCTGATGGGCGGCTGCTCCAGTTCTTCTCTCTATTACTGGGGGCATTATGACGAGCAGGTTTATCAGATGTATAACGAACTTGATCCATCCTCGGTGGAGGGTCAGGTGGAGCAGTTGGAAAACGATGTGCGAAAAGCGCAGTCAAAAGGAATGCCCGCTCCGCCCGGCGTTCGGGCTCATCTCGGGTTCCTTTACTATAAACTCGGGAAATACGATTCGGCGCGGGACGCGTTCATCGCAGAGAAAGAAACCTTCCCCGAATCGTCCGTACTTATGGATCGGTTTATCGGAAAGCTGGAGGAAACACCATGAAGCACGGATTACGCCTTGTCGGCTTGTCGGTGTGCATTACTCTGCTGTGTGGTTGTGCGGCACCAAGGGATTACACTCAGTATTACGAACATTTCCCCCAATCAATTCTGGTCATCCCTCCGCTCAATGAAAGCACGGATATCAGAGCCACTTACTCCGTGCTGTCGACGATGACCCGTCCGCTGGCGGAGCGGGGATATTATGTTTTTCCTGTAGCGGTGGTGGACCAGTTTCTCCAGGAGAACGGATTGCCGACGCCCGGTGAAATGCATCAGATTCCCCTCGATAAGGTTGACCGCATTATCGGTGCGGATGCGGTGCTCTATGTCACGATTAATGATTACGGAACAAAATATCTCGTCGTGGACAGCTCCACTCAGGTCAGCCTGACCGCTCGATTGGTGGATGTAAAAACCGGCATCCAGTTGTGGAGTGGACATGCCGTCTATTCCGAAAGCTCGTCGGGTGGAGGGAATAATATTATTGCAGCGATGATTGCGGCGGCACTGAACCAGGTGATTGCAGACACAACGGATCAGGCTCACAGCGCCGCAGAAGAGGCGAGCGCTCAACTGATTTCGCGGTCTGGACATCCTATGCTGAATGGTCCCTATCACCCTGAATTCAAAGCAGACTGGAAGTAGTTTATTTCCGTGACAGCGCAAACCCTTCGGCAAGCTTCATGCCGTCGAGGGCGGAGCTGACGATACCCCCCGCGTAACCTGCGCCCTCGCCGCAAGGGTAGAGGCCGCGCACGCCGATCGATTGACCGTCGCTGTTGCGCAGAATACGCACCGGCGCAGAGCTACGGGTTTCGGAGGCATAGAGAAGGGCCTCTTCGAACGGAGTTCCATCGAGTTCTTTCAGCATCTTCGGAATCGCTGAGTGCAGGGTTTCGGCGACAAATTCCGGGAGAATGTCCTGCAGCAGTGCCGGAATAGCGCGGGCGCAGGAGCGCTCTGCGGGAAGATCTCCTTTGTTTTGTTCTAGAAAATCGATCAGTCGTGCGGCGGGTAATCCATAATCGGCTCCGCCGGCTTCGTAGGCGGCGCGCTCCATCTTTTTCTGAAATTCGATTCCTGAAAGTGGAGCGGACATCCTTGTCTGCTCATGGGCAGGCTGGGAAGCCTGCCCCACAAAATCTGAGGTTTCCACCGGAACCAAAAAGGCGGCATTCCCGAAGGGCTTCGCGCGGGCGGAGAGACTCATGCCGTTAGAGGTGAGCAGGCCTTCTGAGGAGGCGCAGGAGATGACTTCGCCGCCGGGGCACATGCAGAAGCTGTAGCAGTTGCGTGCGCCGTTTTCTTCTCTACGCGTCAGGCGGAAGCTGGCAGCGCCGAGCTGGGGCAGGTGCGCCCATTTTCCATATTGCGCGGAGTCGATGCGATGCTGCGGAATCTCAATGCGTACGCCTACTGCAAACGGCTTGGCTTCGAGCGGTACACCGCTTTCGTGGAGCATGGAATAGACGCTTCGTGCGCTGTGGCCGGTCGCTAGGAAACAGGCGTCGGTGCGGATTTCTTTGCCGGAAACCGTAACGCCGCGCAGTAGACCGTTTTCAATGTGCAGCCCTTCGAGTCGCGAGTTGAACGCGCATGCTCCGCCCAGTTCCCAAATGCGGTTGCGAATGGAGGGAATAATGCGCGAGAGATCGTCGGTGCCGATATGCGGCATCGCGTCGATTAAAATGTCGGGCTTCGCGCCGCTGGCCACGAGGGTTTCAAAGAAGCGGCGTATCCGCGCGCGGTCTTTGGAACGCGCGGTGAGCTTGCCGTCCGAAAAAAGGCCCGCGCCGCCTTCGCCGTAGAGGACGTTGCTCTCGGGGTCGAGGATGCCGTTCTTCCAGAAAGCGGCGACCTGTTGCCCGCGGTCCGATGTCTCCGCGCCGCGTTCAATTAGCAGCGGTTTATAGCCGGCCTCGGCCAGCGTCAGTGCCGCCATCAGGCCGGCAGGACCTGCACCGACAACGATGGGCGGAGGAGTGGGGGCCGGGGAGAGGAGGGGGAAGGTGAGGGGCGGTTCGGGCCTTGGGGCCTTTTCAATTTTTCCCGGCGTTTCGCTCAGCGGGCGACCGGAATAATCGATCTCAACCGAAAGAATATAGCGCGGCGACTGATTTTTCTTCCGGGCATCAATCGAGCGACGCAGGATTTCCGGGTTGGAAATATCGTTCGTCTTGCAGTGCAGTTCCTCGGCGATCGCCTTGATTACATCGGAATCGCTGTAATTCAGCCGCATCGAAATCTGGTTAACTCGTAGTCTCATGTTCTCATCGTCCTATTCATATGATAACCACGAAATACACCAAATACACGAAAGGAGTATCATCACGAAACTAAATCAGGATTTCGTGTATTTGGTGTATTTCGTGGTTAACTCTGTTGCATTGCGCGGGCGGCGAGGCATCCCGTGGTCCACGCCGCCTGGAGGTTAAATCCCCCGGTAAGCGCATCAATATCGAGCACCTCGCCGGCAAAGTAAAGTCCGGGCGTCCGTTTGCTCTCCATTGTTTTAAAGTCAATCTCCTTCAGAGAAATGCCGCCGCAGGTGACAAATTCCTCGTGGTGGCGGTTCCTTCCAGAGACAGGAAGGAGATAGTCGCAGGTTTGTGCGGCGAGTCGGCGCAGGTTTTTATGGGAGCATTCAACCCACTTCTGCTCTTCGATTCCGGCACGCGCGGTCAGCATTTTCCAGAGCCGTTGGGGTAGGCCGACCGGTGACCACGTGGTCACTTTGGTCTGTGGCGACTTTTCACGATGAGCCAGCAGTTTTTCAAAGACCTGCTCCTCATTTTGGTTGTTGAGCCAGTTGATGCGCGCTTCAAACTGATAGTTAGCTTCCGCCCATTTGCGTGCGCCGAACGACGAGAGTCGCAGCACCGCAGGGCCGCTGATGCCCTGATGCGTAATCAGCAGCGCTCCGGACGCCTTCAAACCCGCTGCGCTGAGCGTGACGTTTTCTACAACAATACCGGAGAGCGACGTTAGCGTCTTGTCCGGTGTATTGAAGGTGAATAGCGACGGCACACACGGTTCAATTGGTTGGCCCAGCCCTTCAATGAATTCGCCTCCGCCCGTGGCCACCAGCACCTTGTTGGCGTGGAAGAGCGTGCCGTCTTTCAGTTCAATCGTAAAGCCGTTGTTCGAAGGCGTAACGCGGAGCACCTCGCTGTGCGTTTTGATTTTTGGATTTGCGCTGAGCAGCGCGCGAATCACATCCTCCGACGTGTCTGACTGCGGAAAGAGACAGCCGTCCTCCAGCGTAACTAGCGGGACGCCATGCGCTTCGAACCACTCCACGGTTTCTTTCGGGCCAAAGCGATGGAACGGGCCTATCAGTTCACGCTGACCGCGCGGATAGCTTTTCAGGAACTCGCGCAGGTCGGAGCAGGCGTGCGTCAGGTTGCAGCGACCGCCGCCGGAAATACGTACCTTGCCCAGCGGCTTCGCCGCCTTTTCTAAAACCAGCACGTCCAGTTCCGACGCCTCCTCTGCCAGCACTGCGGCAGCAAACATCCCCGCCGCGCCGCCGCCGATAATAATGATGTCGTATGAACTCATGGACGCGGACTATAGCACGAGTCCTCTCAGCCATAGAAAACACAAAAGGTCGGGTTTTCGACTTTGCAGATTTCAGATGAATCATTTTTTGGCCGGATCACAGGATGGTATTTTTATGGAAATAATCTGTACAGCCCGGCAAAGATAGGCGTTCAATACATCGAGATGATTAATTCTTGAGCATAGAGCGGGAGTGGAAATTTTCATGAGTGCGAATGAGCCGTTAATTCCAAAACACGGCGGGTACCGGAAGCTGAAGGGCTTTCAGGTGGCGCAACTGGTGTATGACGTGACGGTTTTGTTTGCTGAAAAATATGTGGATCGTTTCAGCCGGACGCGGGATCAGATGGTGCAGGCGACGCGAAGCGGGGTGCAGAATATCGCGGAGGGGTCGCAGGCGTCGGCGACGTCGAAGAAGACGGAGTTGAAGCTGACGCAGGTGGCGCGGGCAAGTCTGGAAGAACTGCGACTGGATTATGAGGATTTTTTGCGGCAGCGCAATTTGCCGACGCTTGCGCCGGATGATCCGGTTTTGCTGCGCTTCAAGGCGCAGAAGCCGGGAACGCTGGATGCGTTTCGCGCGTGGGTGGCGGAAGAGCGGAAGATCTGCACGGACCGCCAGGGACAAGCACGGACGGACAAAGACCTTGCGGAAAACCTGTCCGTGCCAGTCGGTGAAAGTCCCTGTCCTTCCCTGTCCTCCGCCTGCCTGGCGGCGAACGGTGCGCTTTCGCTGTTGAATCTGGCATGCTGGCTTTTGGATCGCCAAGTCGAGCAACTGGCGGAGGAGTTTGAGAACAACGGCGGTTTTTCAGAGCGCCTCTGCCGAGTGCGCAGCCGCAGGCGAAGCTTTTAATCCAAACACATGACGGTTTGCGCTGTTTTGCTGTTCCGCACTGCGGCGTCAGTCGGGATCGCAGCCGTAAAAATTTTAGGTCGACAAAAAGAATTGATGCGCTAGCTCCGACTTGCTAAAAACAATTCTGGTTTTTGCGAATTGTGCTGGCCTTCTGACCCCGCTTGCGGGCTCAGCTACTAAATAATAGGAATGGCACTGGGTGCAAGGAATGAGCATGGATGGAATAACAAAAATCATCGACTGGATGGGCAAGTGCGCACCATCCAAACTGTTCTGGAGTATTGTGCTTGTGGTGTACTCCCTGCTTTTGTTCGAGCAATACACCGACCACTTTCGGCTCACGCGCCTAGCGAAAGCCGCTGCTTTGGTTGAGTCGGTATCGCCGGGAATCGCACAAATGGAACTTCGAGACCAATTAACTGCGGAATCCCAAGGTCTGCTCCAACCCAAAAAAGCCAGTCCGTGGTGGCTTCGGGTTATTTGCGGAGCGGCACCCTTTATTTTATTGCAAATAGCGCAGCTATTCAATGATCGGAATATTTGGGGCATACTCAAGATGTGTTTGATCATTTGTCTTGGAGGGGGATTGATTGCATTGATCCCGGATTTTTTTCCAAAATGGTATCAGTGCTTTGGGGCTTCGCTGGTTTATGTCTGGGGTATAATGCTCAGCATCCAAGATGATTTACGGAAACCAATACGTTAACGGAGAGTGACAAGATGGGGAACAAGGTTACTTACTACATGGGGCGCGTGGCCAAAGGTGGCTTGCTCGACTCGGAGAAGATCATTCAAGCTATTTTGAATCCCAAGCCGATTGCTTGGTGGGGCAAAGGGTGGTCGTTCTTCGATGCAACGCGATACGCGATTCGCGAAATTGATTTCGTATTTGCGAAGCTAAGCAAGTTTCATCCGGATGGAGAGGTTGTTATTGCCGATCCTACCGAAAAGAAAGAATCGATACAGATGGAGCCGAACCTTCGGATTGCGTCGAGCACGTTTATCTATATTCCGAAATACTCGGGAATTGTTTTCACTACCCATCCCAACCACATAAACGAGCATCAATTTGGCTACCGTTTTGCGCAGATCATCGCCAATACCTATGATGATTTTTTCGTGGATTGTACGGTGAATCTTATCTCCGACCTGCGGACGTTTGCAGAAAAACTCAGTAGGCTTGAAGGTATCTATAAGATCCATGCCAAAGTCAATCCGCCTAATCCCCTGTTTGGACCATTGTGGAAGTCTCTAAAGGAGTATATCGAAAGACGTAATTCAGACAGCATGTTGGTGCGGGAACATGCAGGAGATGATGAGCCGTTGAATACGGAATTACCGATGCATGTGCAAAAAGTTGTGAACCAAACGGACACGGAACCGTATGTGCCATCTGAGCCGCTACCCATTGGCGATGCTGCAATTCTTATGGCAGCGGATGGCTATGGCGAAGGGCTCGTTCAAGGGCACCAACGGGGCAGGGAAATGGTTACAATCAAGACATCGGAAACCAACAGAAACTTTGCCTTTGAAAGGGATCCTGACCCGGTAGCGTTGTTTGATGAGGCGTGTTCAATTTTTGACCGAATAGAGAAGGAACGGCACATGGAGCATGGTTAATGAAGAGGATACTGGAGATTATTCGGATACTTTTGGTTTCTCCAGAAGCGCTATTGCTTGTTGTAATAGCGGGTCTCTTTATTTGGAAAAACTTGTGGTTGGTTTATATCGGCAAAAGCCTGCTTGAACATGACGACGTAACCACTTGGATGCCTATTCTTCCGATCTCACTTTGTGGTGGTGCCATTTTTCTGGCCTTCAAGCTGACAGAACCGAAGGATGGCAGCAACAAGGCACTTTATGACTGGCCTGAGTATTGGCGGCTGGAATATCGGCGGAATATCGGCATTGGCTGGTGTTCCGTTTCTGTTTTAACGGTGCTCATCGCTTGGATATTCCGAGATGAGTTGAGTTTAGCTTGGGTGGGAGGACTTTTTGTGGCTGCCATTGGACTGGCCGTTATATCTTCTTCCACCCTGCTATTAGCCACTTTCGTTTTAAAAAGGCTATCAGCGGGGTTGAGCTGATATAAGGTGCGAAGCGTCGGTGATGAGAAATAGGGTCTGCCAAGAATGGCACTTAGTTAAGGCCTTTTTGCTATTGTAGGGCGGGAATGGTTGAAAACCTTCCCGCCGCAGCCCAACAGGCTGGAATCGTTGCCAAGTCATTGCAATTGAAGGACATATACCGAGCCTAGCGATTAAGGCTGGAAGGTTTCGAAGACTCAACCATTCCAGCCCTACAACTTCTTAACTAAGTGCCATTCGGGTCTGCCAAAGATTCTTGACGGAACGTGTCGGTTCCGTAATCTCGCACTCCTTGTTTCAATTTTTCTTCTGACGCTACGCTGGCGGCCTTCGGTCTTGCGTACTCCAAAACGAGATCCTCCCCGGACTCCTATCCAGAACTGTCGGAGCCAAAAACTCGCCCTGTATTGCCATTGAAAGTGAATGAGAAACGGCTACTATTCTCGGCGGAGGAAACGTTATGACCGTTCTGGCTGAAACAATATATGGAGAAGCGCTTGATTTGCCGTCTGATGAGCGGCTCGGGTTGATCGATAAGCTGTTGGAAAGCCTTTCTCCCACAACACCGTCGATTCAGGACGCGTGGATTGCCGAAGCCGAAAAACGGCTGGCGGAATATCGGACGGGAGAGGTTTTGTCCATTTCCGGCGAAGAGGTTTTTCAGAAAATCCACGACCGGCTGAATAAATGAGGTTCTACGTGGAATTTTATGGTGGAGAATGCGCAGAGATATTTTGACGGGATAACAGGATAGACCGGATCAAATCCTGTAAATCACTAGGGAAATAATTTTTATGGCGTTGACAAGCAACGGGTTGCCCATTACGGCAGAGGGGCTGAAGGAACTTAAGAAGATCGCCAGGATGGAGTGGCCTTCTAAGCAAAATTATCGAGATGATGAACCGCTGCGCTATTTTCTGTGAAAATTATCAATCGCTGCGCTAATGGCTGTTATCCGGTCGAAAAATACTGTCCACCATAAAAATATAAGAAGAGCCATAAATGACCTATCGGTTCCTTCCCAAAGCAGAAAACGACCTGAATGATGCGGTCGAGTATTATGAACGGCAGCCTGCATCGTCATCCAGACTTCTGGAAAGCCCGTAAACCAAGTTGACTTGTCGTTTGTTTCGGTTCTACGTAGAATTTTATGGTGGAGAATGCGGAGAAATATTTTGACGGGATAACAGGATAGACCGGATCAAATCCTGCAAATCAGTAGGGAAAAGATTTTTATGTCATTTACTCGCAACGGTTTGTCAATTCCGGCAGAGGGTCTGAAGGGAATTAGGAAGATCGCAAAGGATAGAGAGGTCTTCTAAGCAAAATTATCCAGATGATGAACCGCTGCGCTATTTTCTGTGAAAATTATCAATCGCTGCGCTAATGGCTGTTATCCGGTCGAAAAACACTGTGCACCATAAAAATATAAGAAGAGCCTTTGTTTCAGGAAAAGGGCGCGTGATTTTGATTCCGCAACCCGTCAACATATGCGGATGGCCAAACTCCGGACACGGGAGATAGGGTTTGTCGATCAGACGCCTCGCTACAAAATTCTGCGTAGAACCTTGAATAGTGAGCCAATCTGTATTTCCATGGAGTCAGCGGTTGGTTTTTCGGGTTGAGGGGCCGACCTATATTTTATCTGGAGAGATGATGAGATTACCTTTTTCGCTTTTTTTGGCGTTTAAATATCTGAAGCCGAAGCGGTCGTGCGTTTCGGTGGTTACTCTGATTTCGATGCTGGGGGTGACGATCGGTGTGGCGGTGCTGATTGTGGTGCTTTCGGTGATGAATGGATTCGACGATGTGTGGCGCGATAAAATTCTGAAATTCAATACGCATATCAGCATCGAATCGAGATACGGACAGGTGATTGCTTATCCGGATTCCATTCTGGAAGAAGTAGCCAAGGTGGAGGGCGTTAAGGGCGTTGCTCCCTGTCTGACGGGCGTGGCTATGCTGCAGACGGAGGAGTACTCGGTGGTGGCGCAGTTGCGCGGAGTGGACCCTGTGTATGAGCAATCGGTGAGTCCGGTTCCCGAGTGTATTCAATCCGGAAAATATGCGCTGGGCGAAGAGGAGATTGTGATCGGCGATAAGCTGTCGTACAAACTGAATGTCCACGTGGGCGATGTGTTGACGGTGTATGCGCCGCAGAGTCTGGTAGGGGATGATGAGTTTAGGCTTCCGCTGGACTTGACCGTTTCCGGTATTTATTCCGTTGATATGTATGATTTTGACAGTCAGGTGGTCTTTACCTCGCTGGAGACGGCGCAATCGCTCTTTGTGGTGGAGCAGGGCGTTCATTCGGTGCAGGTGATGCTGGAGGATGAATATACCGCTGCCGAAAAAACGATGGAGGTTGCGGAGCGGTTGAAAGGGGTAATTTCTCCTGCGTTTGTTCCCTGGACGTGGATGGAGAAGAACGGTTCGTTGTTTGCGGTGCTGCATGTGGAAAAAAATATGATGTTTTTCCTGCTGGCGTTTGTAGCCATTGTGGCGGCCTTCAGTATTACCAATACCCTGATTACGCTGACGGTTCAGAAGACGCGGGAGATTGGACTGCTGAAGTCGCTGGGCTTCGGCAACGGCGGCATTACAGGGATCTTTTTCTGGATGGGGCTGATTCAGGGGGCTCTCGGCGATATGCTGGGCGTCGGGATTGCGATGCTGGTGCTGAAATATCGCAATAATCTGCTGCATATGATGTCGAGCAGGTTTAATCTGGAGTTGCTCCCCCCGGAATATTATCAGCTCAGCCAGCTACCGTCGCATATATCGGGGGCGGATGTAGGGATTGTCTGCGGGTTGGTGCTCGTGTTCTGTACGCTTTCGGGTTTGGTTCCGGCGATGCTTTCCACGCGGATGGAGCCGGTCGATGCATTGAGGTATGAATGAGGCGGTTTTGGGTCAGTCTGATTTTGCTGGGCACGGCGGCGAAGGCGTCGGCCGGTCTGCTCTCACCGTTGTACGATGAGGTGGAGGCCAACGGGGCTCGTATGTACGCGGTGCGCCCGTTTTATTCAAGCGTGGAGACCGACGAGCGCTGGGAGAAGGATTATCTTTGGCCGCTTTATGTGCGCAAGGGATTTAAGGACGAGACGTATGTGCGCTTCTTCGCGCTCGGATGGCATAATGATTTTTCGTCCGATGAGGGTCGTGAGCGGACATGGCTGCTGCCGATCTATTTTCAAGGCCGTGCGGCGGACGGAGAAAACTATTTTGCCCTCTTTCCGCTAGGGGGGCATCTGCGCGATTTTTTTGGGCGCGACCGTATCGATTTCGCGTTGTTTCCTCTGTGGGCGCGGTCGCAGGTGAACGAGGTGAAGACGACCTCGGTGCTGTGGCCGATCTATTCGCGAACGCAGGGCGACGGGGTGGATCGCTTTCGGGTGTGGCCGTTTTACGGCGAGAGCACGTTGGAAGGATCGTATCAGAAAAAGTTTGTTTTGTGGCCGATCTATAGTTCGGTGGAATATACGAATCCGGGCAATCCCGGCGGCGGCTTTATTCTCTTTCCGCTCTATGGACATGTGCAGACGGAGAAGGGCGATAACCGCTGGGTTCTTCCGCCGTTTTTCCGGTTTGCCGAAGGCGGCGACCAGCGCATTATCAATGCGCCTTGGCCGTTTATTCAGCTGAGCGATGGCCGTGTCTATAAACGCTATCTCTGGCCGCTTTATGGAAAAAAGCAGGCGGGTTCAACTACGCGGCAGTTCTGGCTCTGGCCCGTGATTTGGGATAGCAAAACAGAACTGAACGATCGTACGCAGGAGCGCTTCAATGTGATGCCGTTTTTTTACAGCGAAAAGGAAGTGCTGACGCAGACGGACGGCGATGCGCAGGTCGGCGAGGCGGTTTCAAATTATTGGAAAATCTGGCCGCTGATGAGTTGGGATCGGCGGGAGGAATCTTCCCGTTTTCGTCTATTGGATTTGTGGCCGATGCGCGAGACGGATGGCGTTGAACGTAATTGGGCTCCGCTCTGGACGCTTTACAGTCGGCTTGAAAATGATGGCGGAGTGCAGCATCGACTGTTGTGGGGAATCTACGAGCAGGAAAAAGATATCGGTAATTCTGAATGGTCCTTGCTGAAAGGACTGGTAAAATATAAGAAGACTGAGCGCGGGAGTAGTTTCCGTCTATTGTTTATTCGGTTTGGAAATTCGGAGAAGTAGATATTAGCAAGTTTATCATAGATTATATGTGCTACCCGGTGCGGTCGGCGGAGAGAACCGGTGCGCGGATCATTCAACTGCTGCACAACATCGGCCATGCCATGATTATGCTGATGGAGGCGGTTTGGTTTTCCCGCTTGGCTTTTGGTCCGCGCAGCCGCCGTGAAACCATGACGCAGATGTATGTGACCGGAATCAAGAGTTTGCCGGTAATTACGGTCGTGGCACTCTTTATCGGAATGATTCTTGCACTACAAACCGGACTTGAACTTCAGCGCTACGGACAGGAAAAATATATCGGTTCTGCAGTGGCGGTGGTGATGATTCGAGAGATGGGCCCTTTCATGAGCGCCTTGATCATCGCGGCGAGCGTCGGATCAGCCATTGCGGCGCAGATTGGGACGATGGTGGTTTCGGAAGAGGTTGCCGCGCTGGAAGTAATGAGCATTAACCCCAATCGTTTTCTGGTGATGCCGCGTTTGGTCGCATTGGTGATTATGATGCCGCTGCTGGCGGTTTATACCAACATTCTCGGCATTCTCGGCGGTGCGGTGGTGGGTACCACGCAGTTGGATGTTTCGTTCCGGGCCTACATGGATAATGCACTCGATATTGCGCATAATAAGGATCTGTATGTGGGGCTCCTTAAGGCGTTTATTTTCGGGATCATTATTGCCACGGTGGCTTGTCATCAGGGCTTTATGACCACCGAGGGCGCGGTGGGCGTCGGGCGTTCAACACGGCGGTCTGTCGTGGTTTCGTTCCTCGTTATCCTAGTGATCGGTTACATGATTACGAGGTTGTTTTACATATGATCCGGTTTGAAAATGTAACGAAAAAGCTGAGCCGTAAAACCGTGCTCGACCACATCGATTTTGAAGTCGGTGCGGGGGAAACATTTGTGATTGTCGGTCTTTCCGGCGCAGGGAAGAGCGTGACGCTGAAGCATATGAGCCGGTTGATGCGCCCCGATTCGGGCAGCATTTTCGTCGATGGCGAGGACATTGTTTCGATGAATCGCAGCGATTTGCAGCGCGTGCGCGAAAAGTTCGGCGTCCTTTTTCAGGGCGCTGCCCTGCTGCAATGGATGACCGTGCGTGAAAATGTGGCGTTGCCGTTGCGGGAGCACACAAAGCTGTCGGATGCGGAGATTATGAAACGGGTGGATGAAAAGCTCGATCTGCTCCATCTGGAGGATGCCGGAGAAAAGTTTCCATCCGATATTTCGGGCGGCATGCAGAAGCGCGTCGGACTGGCCCGCGCGATTATTCTGAATCCGCAGATTGTACTTTATGATGAGCCGACCTCGGGGTTGGATCCGGTGACTTCGCGGCGGATTGACGAGGTGATGGTGGATATGCGCGAGCGGTTGGGCATTACCAGCGTGGTGGTGACGCATGATCTGCACAGCGCACTGGCGATCGGGTCGCGCATTATGATGCTCCACGAGGGGCGGATTGTCGAAAATGCGCCGCCGGCGGAATTTATTAAATCGAAGAATGCGACGGTTCAGAGTTTTCTTGAGTCGCAGTACATTACTAAAAAAGGCAAATGGGAAGAGTTGATCTATGGACAAGTTTAGACGCGAAATTTCCGTTGAAATATGGGTGGGGCTGTTTGTTTTTTCCGTGCTGATTGCGCTGGGCATTTTCACCATTGTGCTGAGCCGGGATGGATTTATGAAAAAATCCTATACCTATGAGATTTTCTTCCAGGAAGTCGGCGGCTTGAGCGAGGGCGATAATGTGTTTCTTCGCGGCCTGAATATCGGACGTGTCAGCCAGACCACGCTGAATAACGGCGATGTCTCGGTTTTTGTCAGTCTGAATGAGCCGCTTACGTTGCGCGAAGGCTATCGAATTGAAGTGGCCAATTCGTCGCTGCTCGGCGGTAAGGTGCTGAAAATCTTTGAAGGCCCGAAGGAGGCTCCGAACATTGAAGCAGGAACCGAGATCCGGGGTAAACTTCCGGTGGATGTGCTGGATCAGTTGGGGACAGCCGTGAGCGGTCTTCAGGCGATGATCGATAACGTGAACGCCAAACAGGGGACGCTGGGTAAACTGCTCAACGATGATGAGATTTATAATAATCTGCTCGCGGTCACCGATGATCTGAGGGTGCTGAGCGACCGGCTTGAAAAAGGCGAAGGCACGATCGGTAAGCTGCTGAAAGATGATGTGGTGTATAATGAGTTGGAAACCTTTCTGGCGAATGCGAGCACGATCAGTGATCGGCTGGTTCAGGGCGAAGGCGCACTGGGTAAACTGTTGTCTGAGGACGAGGTGTACGATGACCTGAAGCAACTGATGGCCAACGTGCGTGAAGTGAGTGACCGACTGGCGGCTGGAGAAGGTGCGCTGGGCGAACTGCTGGCAGAGGATTCGACGATGTCTGCCGATCTGGAAAAGACCATGGCTTCGTTGCGGAGTATTACCGAGTCGGTTGATGAGGGCGAAGGCACGCTCGGTAAACTGGTGAAGGATGAAGCGCTTTATGATGAGGCAAGCCGGTTGATTAAAGAGGTTCGTGCGGCGGTGGATGATATGCGGGAAGCGTCACCGATCTCTACCTTCAGCAGCGTGCTGTTCGGCGCATTTTAACGACCTGAATGATAAAGAGGCGAGGTGTGCGATGAAAAGAAATTTCGGAATATGGGCTGTTTTGGGATTGGCCGCGAGTGTTTCTGCACAGATGCCGAATGAGGTCCTGCTGCTGGTAAACAAGCAGTCGCAGGCTTCGCTCAAGGTGGCGAATGTGTACGCGCAGACACGGAAAATTCCTCTGCGGAATATGGTCTGGCTCGACGTGCCCAAGAGTGTTTACGAAGGCACCGCTACCATTACGCCGGAGCAGTTTACTCAGTTGATCTGGGAGCCGGCGAATGCCGCAGCGAAGGAGCGGGGAATCGATAAACAGATTCTGGCCTGGGTCTATTCCGTTGATTTTCCCATTCGCGTAAAAACTTCGACCAACGATCGACAGCAGATGTCGGTGGGCGGGCTTACCTTTTTGCGGAATAAGGTGCCCGATCTGAAAGCGGTGGAGGAGGGGACCTATCTTTCCAAACTGTTTGGCGGACCCAATCAGGAGTTTCAGAAGGAGTTGCCTTCGTTTTCGCTGGGTGCTCGGCGCTATGGCGTGGACGAAAAAGTGAAATTTGCGGAGGGCTTGGAATATCTCCATGAGGGATTAGGAGAAGAAATGCCGCTGCCGAGTATGATGCTCGGGTATGTGGGCGAAAAAGGAACTGACGTTGACACTGTGCTCAAAACCATACAGCTCGGTGCGGCTTCCGATTTTCGCGGACTCCATAGTGGAATCTATTTTGTTAAAACCGACGATGTACGATCCACCTGCCGCGACTGGCAGTTTGAACCCAATCAGCAGTTGCTGAAGAGGCAGGGTATTTCGTCGGTGATCACCAATGCAATCCCGGCTGGTGCGCGCAATGTGATGGGCGTAATGATGGGTGCGGAAACGGTCGACCCGTCCAAAATCGGTTCGTTTGCTCCGGGTGCGATGGCGGAGCATCTGACCAGTTGGAGTGCCGAATTTCAGAAGCCGCAGACCAAGTTGACGGATTGGTTGAAGGCGGGGGCAACAGGGACCGCCGGTTCGGTGGTGGAACCCTATTCGAACTTTAACAAGTTTCCGTCAGCGCGCTTCTTTTTCTATTACGGCTCCGGCTGTACGATGCTCGAGAGCTTTTATCAGTCCCTTGCCAGTCCTTTGCAGATTCTGCTGCTGGGCGACCCGATGGCCAAGCCCTATGGCCTGAGAATTGATGCCGGTCTGATTGGTGTGAGCGAGCTTTCCGGCGCATTTACGTATATGGTAAAGGTGGATGAAGCGCTAAGCAATGTGAACCTGCTCTATGCCTTCTATATCGATGGAAAAGAGGTGCAGCCTTTTTCGGATAAGGGGTCCTATTATCTGCGTGCGGATACTTTGTCGGATGGATATCACCGATTACAGGTTGCGGTTTGTTCCACCGGAACAATTCGGGCGTACTGTCTGGCCGAAAAGGAGATTGTTGTTAACCGAAAAAACCGTTCCGTTGCCTTTCAGCAGTCGATCGAAAAACTGGGTGAGCAGAAGCACGGACTGAAGGTGGATATTAAGGGCGAAGAGAAGCCCAAAACCATACGCTTGATGCAGGGTGAACGAATCCTGGATGAAAAACCCTACGCCGAGGACGTTGTGCTGGCGCTCGATGAACGCGTGGTGGGCGAGGGCCCGCTTCAAATTCAGGCCGCGGCGATTTTTGAAGACGGAATGGAAGTGCGATCAGCGCCAGCGATAATGAGCGTTACGTTTGCGGAGTAAGAATTCTATGCGCATCGTGAAAACGAACAGCCCGGAGGAAACCTGGGCGTTGGCGGCAGCGCTGGCCGATGAACTGGGTGCCGGAACGGTGATGGCTCTGCACGGCGATCTCGGGGCGGGAAAAACCTGCTTTGTTCAAGGACTTGCTGTCGCTTTGGGCATTGATGAGCCGATCACCAGCCCGACCTATACGCTCATTGGTGAATACGAAGGCCGCCTTCCGCTGCATCATATTGATCTGTATCGACTCTCCGGGCCGACCGAGGTGCTGGGCCTTGGGCTGGAGGAATATTTCGATGCGCAGGGGATCACCGCCATCGAATGGGCCGAGCGGGCCGACGGGCTCCTGCCGCCCGATCTGCTTCATATCCGGATTGAGGCCGACGAGCTGACGCAAACGCGCACGTTCCGGATTTATCGGGAGAACGAAGCATGAGGATTTTTTCGATTGAGCTGAGTTCTCGGTTCGGCAGCATTGCGCTGGTTGAAGATCGTCGAGTGGTGGTGGAGCAGCGCTGGGAAGAAAATTTTAAAAACCGCCAGCAGCTGTTCGATGCGGTTGAAGCCATGGCGATCGACTGGGATTCCGTGGGTGCGTTTGCTGTAGGGCGCGGTCCCGGCGCGTTTTCAGGAATGCGCATTGCGTTTTCTGTGGTCAATACGTTGGCGCAGGTCGGCGCAAAGCCGGTCTATGCGCTGAACAGCGGTGCGGTGCTGGCGAAGCGTTTTGGTGCGGAACAGACGGTAGTGGTGGGGGATGCCCGCCGTAAACAGGTTTGGGCCGGGCTCTTTCGGGGCGCTCAGCTGGAGCGCGAATTTGAGCTGCTGGAGCTGGATCAACTTACTGACTATGTTCCCTCGGGGGCACTCGTGGTGAGTCCTGATTATGATCGACTGGAAGAGTTGCTCGCCGGCTTTCATAAACCCGATCCGCCGGAGTCGGTATTTCCGACTGCGGGCGAACTGGGCATATTGATTGCTAAGCGCGTGGCGGCGGGCGAGGCTTCTGAGCCGCTGGAGCCGCTCTATATGCATCCGCCCGTCTTTATCGAACCCCGGTTTTCTACATAATGAAAACGGATCTGCTGATTGTCGGCGGCGGAGCGGCCGGACTGATGGCCGGCTGCGCGGCGGG
>JAAYDL010000155.1 GCA_012729265.1 Lentisphaerota bacterium
ATATTACCGACCCGACCACCTGGACGGCGCCGAAGAATTTCTTTGCGCAGAATCCTGCAAACATGCCTCGTCTGCCGATCGACTATCATATCATCTGCGATGAAACGCATGCGTACCTGTTCTTCACCGGGGATGACGGCAACTTTTATCGCAGTCGCACAAAGATCGAAGACTTTCCGAATGGATTCAGCGAAGTCGAGATTGCCATTAAGGGAGACCGCTCTTATCTGTTTGAAGGCAGCATGACCTACAAAATTAAAGGAACGGATACCTACATGACCATTATCGAAGGGATGAGCCCTTCACGGCATTACAATGCATGGGTTTCCAAGGACCTCAACGGGGAATGGACCCCGGTTGAAGGCGCAAGCACCTTTGAAACGCCGTTTGCGGGCATTAATAATGTCACGTTCGAGGAGGGTGCTGAAGCGTGGACCCGCGACATCAGCCACGGCGAACTGCTCCGGGATAACTATAACGAAACGCCGACGATCGACCCGAAAAACCTGAAGTTCCTTTATCAGGGCCGTGATCCTTCGAGCGACAATATGCGCTATGAGCAGCTGCCGTACTATCTGGGTGTCTTGACGCTGCAGGATCAGGCAGGCGAATAAAAACTGCTCCTTTGCTATTGATGAAGAGTAGTTGAAAAAGCTCTTTGGAATTATTTTCCAAAGAGCTTTTCTGCGTTCAGATCATGTGGATGGTTTTGTCGTCTGTACCTGTAAATTTCAACCGATGGCTTCTTCTTGGCCACGGTTATATTTTCCGGAAGGAGCAGCGCCCGATTTCTTTATGGGAAAAGATGAGTTCAAAGTCCGTCCGTTCCTCGTCGTCCGGCTGAAACGCTTCAATCTCCTCAAACCGTGCATCATCACTTTTGAGCAGTGCATGAATCTCCTCAAAATAGGGGAGATGATCCGTCGCAATGTGCAGACCGCCTCCGTCGATCAGGGTACGGTGGAGCGCATCCATAAACGCGGGGTTAAATAATCGATTATTCTCGTGCCGCGCCTTGGGCCAAGGGTCGGGAAAGAAAAAATAGTAGTTGGAAACATAGTCGGAGGGCATCATTCGACTGATGGCGTAAAACCCTTCCATGCGAAAAAGGCGCACATTTTCGCGCCCGGCGCGTTCGCATCGTCTTCCACTGCTGTTGATGCGAATGAGCTGTCGTTCGATGCCTAAAAAGTTGATTTCAGGAAATTTAGCGGAACGAGCGGCCAAAAACCGTCCTTTTCCGGAGCCGATGTCCACTTCGAGAGGATATTCCGGATGGGGAAAATCCGCCTTGAAATTGTAGGGATCCAGCCAGTTTTGGGGGATAATGCGTAAAGTTGTCTTTTTTTTCTTAGCCATTGGGCGCATAGTATTCGGTCTAGATGAGGAAAGGGCAAGAAGATCCAGATGGGAATTACTGATCGAGACTATATGCGCGGTCCGGAGGAACGCACGAGGGTTCCAATGCCGAAAGCGCGTATAAAGAAGGCGAAAAATAAACCGCCGATCATTAAACGGGTTCAGTTCTGGTTCTGGAACCTGACTCGTGGTCGAACAAAAAAGTGATTTGGTTGGTTTGTGCACAAAGAAGCAAGGAGAGGACAGAAAAGATGAAAACAGTATTAATGGCTCTGATGATTGTTGCAGGGAGTGCAACCACGTTATATGCCCGTTTGGGTGAAACCGTAGAGGCCTGCGAGGTGCGTTATGGGAAACCCATCACCCTGAAGCTGGATGATCAAAAAACGGGTATTGCCGTTTACGATAAGAATGACCTCACGATTGAGGTGCACTTTTCGAAGGGAAGCGTGGATCTTATCCGCTATTCTCCCGGTGTTGTGCAGGCGATTAATCTGAAGATTGCTCAGGAGCTGTTGGAACGTAACGGGCGCGATAAAAAATGGGTTCTTCTCACTGAAACCGAGGTGACGATTAATGACATACGCGATGAACGGGCTCAGTATCCCCGTGTAGAGATCGTGGATCCGATTTTGTGGCAGTCCAAAGATAAAATCCTTTTGGCAAGCTATTCCGACAGCAAAAAATCGTTGGAAATCAAGGCAGCAGACCTGGATGAAAAAATCATAATCGATCTCTAAATCGGTGATGCTATGCGACGATTTCCTTTGAGGGGCGGGGGCTTTAAAAAAGTTGCTCAACAACGCTTGACCTGACAACGCCCCCTCGTTAGGTTATGCGCTCATTTCTGCCATATGCGGGTGTAGTTCAATGGTAGAACCCCAGCCTTCCAAGCTGGTCGTGAGGGTTCGATTCCCTTCACCCGCTCCATTTTAAACCCCGGTTTTAGTCAATAAAATCGGGTTTTTTTGTTGTTTTTGCGTGAGTTGGCCGGAGAGTGATAGTCCCTGATAATTCGTGATACAAGTGGCCTTCCGTCCAAACATTTGCCAAACATTTTTTGCGGCTTCACTTAGTGCGGTCGAGTGAGCTAAATACGAAGAAAGCCGGTCCGGGAGCTGAGCCATTTTGTCCAAAAGCCCCGGTGCGGTGCAGGACTGACCTTCGTCGCAGTTGTAAAACAGCTCGGCTTGTTCTGGGTTCTTACGAATGAACCCGGGCCGGGGTGCACCCCGAAAATCAGGACATAATAGTCATGAAACCCAACCCGTTGCGTCTGCTGATTCTGGAAGATGTCCCTAACGATACCGAACTCGCCGTTGCCGAGCTCGAGAAGGGCGGATACTCCTGCCAATCTAAATCAATCGAGACGCGAGAGGATTTTCTCGCCTGTCTGGATGCTCCGGAATACGACATTATTCTCTCCGACTATGGACTTCCGTCTTTCGACGGCCTGAGCGCCCTGAAACTGCTTCAGGAACGCAACCTCGACATTCCTTTTATTCTGGTTTCGGGAACACTGGGATAAGAAGAGGCGATTGAAAGCCTGAAAGCAGGCGCCACCGATTATGTCCTCAAAACCCGCCTTTCGCGCCTAGCCCCCGTGGTGACACGCGCGCTCGAAGAATTCCAGATGCGCCGAGAGCGCAAACGGGCGGATGCAGAACTGAAGAGACATATCCATGATCTGGAACAATTCAAGAAATTGGCAGTTGGACGCGAACTGCGAATGATTGAACTGAAAAAGGAAGTTAACGTGCTGTGCAGGGAGCTCGGAAAACCCGAACGATACGACTGATTCAGCTCGACTAAAAAGCATAAAAAAAAGTACTCACGCTTTTCGCTCAACACAATCTGGTGAAGGATCCTCCCTTTTCCCGCATTGACATGGTGAGCTGCCGCAAGCTGTTGATTTACCTCCAACCCCCAATCTGCAGCATCAGGCAATCGAAATCAGAGCGTTTTAGGAGTTCAGATCATTGAATGCACGCTGTATGACCTGACTTAAATCTGAGTTGGTAAATGGTTTGTCTAGCACTTCACAGAGCCCGTTTTCCAGCATAGTGTTTACGGCGTCAATACTCGAATAGCCGGAGGTGAGAATGGCTCGGACGTCGGGGTTGAGTTCTTTCATAGCGAAAAAACAGTCATGACCGTTCATTTCAGGCATTTCCATGTCGAGCACAACGAGGTCAAATTTTGTTTTGTTTTTGGAGTATATATCCAGTCCAACCTTTCCATTCTCTGCGCTGGTGACCTCGAATCCGAGTTTCTTGAGCATTTTGGATGAGATCTGTCGAATCGCCGGTTCATCTTCGATCAGCAGAATCTGGCCGGAGCCTTTCTGTATGGGTTCCGGAACCGTCGGCTTCGGGGCGGGCTTAGAGTCGGTCGGGAGTTCGATTGTAAAGGTGGTGCCTTGACCCATTTTGCTTTTTACATTTATGCTCCCTCCATGTTGTTGGATGATTCCTAATACGGCTGAAAGGCCTAATCCGGTTCCTTTGCCTTGGGGTTTTGTAGTGAAGAAGGGCTCATAGATTTTGTTGAGAATGTCTTCCGGGATGCCGCAGCCTTCATCGCGGACCGCTATTTCTATGGCTTTTTCGGAATCAATGGATCGTGTGCTGATTTGAATGGAGCCTCCATTTGTCATCGACTGTGCGGCGTTGATGCACAGATTCATCAGTGCATTTTGAATTTGGGTGGAATCGCCGATAACCGTGTGTGTATGCGCCATAAGATTCGTTTTCATGGAGATGCGGCGGTCGATGGTATTGGAGAGCAGCGAGATCGTATTATAGATGGCCTTATGAACGTCTGCTGAATCGGTTCCTACGGGTTGTTTGCGGGCAAAGGTTAAGAGCTGGCGGGTCAATTTGGCGGAGCGGCGGCAGGAGGAGAGAATAGTGGAATAATATTCTGCAGCCTCCGGGCTGTCATGCAGGTGATTCTGCAGCAAATCTGCTGCACCCATGATGCCCATGAGCATATTGTTAAAGTCGTGGGCAATGCCTCCGGCAAGCTGGCCGATGGCATCCATTTTCTGGCTTTGGCGCAGTTGTTCCTCCAGTTGTCGGAGTTTTTCTTCTTCGCTTCGACGCTCGATCTCGATCGCGATATATTCCGCAAACAATCTCAAGATGGGAAGAATCAGGGATTCATCAAGCGCCGGCTCTTTCCAGAGCATCACCATAACGCCGCTGGACTCTCCATTCTTTCGGGTAATGGGAATTCCTGCATATCCTTCGATTCCCTGTTGTTGAAGCATCTGGGCATTAGGGAAGTCTTTACGAATATTGGAAGGGTGAACCATGGCGCCCTTTGATTTCATTAATTCACAGGGTGTGCCCTCGATCTCATACTCCATGCTCTCCGCAATTTTTCCGTCGAGGTAGAGCGAATCCGTTTTTACGCGGGTCTGGTCTGTGTCGACGTAGTGCCCTAAAAAGGCCATGTCACACTGAAGGGTGTCTGCCAGCTGGCTGATAATGATATCGAAAAAGTCCCGACCGGAGTTGTCAGCAAATGTTTTAAGGATATTTTCCAGTGCAGTGGCGCGGATTTTACGCTGTGTGATGTCATGTGCGAGCCCCTCATACTTTATGCCTTCTTTGGTTCGGACGACGGTTTCCGAAATACTGAGCCAGCGCTTGCTGCGGTTTTTATGATAGAACTGGATCTCAAGGGGAGGCCGTTTGCTCGCCGTAAAACGGTCGGAGGAAAACGCGGTTTTGTTGGCAGGATGATGGGTGAGCAAGCTAAAAAAATTTCGGTCGAATTCGTCTGTCTCATAACCGAGAATGGATTTTACTGACGATGAAAATTCGAGTCGGGTTTGATCGGCATATCGGTATAGAAACGAGTCTGTCAGGTTGTTGCTCAGGCGTTCCTGCGCCTGATGACTCTCCTGTGTTTCCTGTAGTGCGGTTTCGAGCTGGTGGAAAACGGAGCGAAGCGCGATGACCGTCATCGGAACGAGCAGCAAAAAGTTTATAATCATGGTGCCCCAAGCACTGGGTGATGAGGCATACTTTTCAATATCAAAGGGGAATTCCCGAATATTCGTGCAAAAAAGGATCGCCGTGCAGATCAGTACAATCAGATTGATTCCACAGGCGATCAGTCCAGCTCTTGTACCGAATCCAATCGCCGCGAGAATGGCAAAAATAATAAGCAGGCTGGTTCCGCCTCCCATGAGTCCAAATGAAAAAATGCCGATGGCACCCACGAGAAAGGCTATGCTCAGAAATAGCAGATTACGGACTTGGGCGGGCATTTTATTGCGGAAAACAGCCCCCAAAATAGCCGAAACCGCAAGGGTAGTTTGACATATGAAAACAAAATTCCATCCATGTTCAATGATCCGAAGAAGTGAAAAGATCAGGAGCAAGGGTGCAAGTGCGGCGATGGATAGAAGGACGTTATTAATCATCCTATTGCGGATTGGCTAAATATGATCTGCGGCAGAAAATGCTGAAGTTTTGTCTGCGGCGTTCTTTATCATTCTGTCCTCTTTTAAAACCCTTTCCACCGGAAAAGCACACACAATGCACGTGCTGATCATAATGATTAGCAAGATGCGTGCTAGTTTCTGTGAAAGAAGAGATTTCGACAGAGTTTATTGGTTTGCAATCCATTGAAAAAAGACATTTTTGCCGGCGAACAGCGAAAGCCAGGCTAACAGGGGTAACACTTTTTAGGCGAAACTCTCAGATCTCATCTTGACTAATACATCTAATTCAAACATCGAGGCAACACAGCAATTCTTTTCTTCATTTCCACCACCCGCGTTTTTTAACGCAAAAGTAGAAGCCTCGCACCAGTATCCCTTTGCGAAGCTCCGAGTTCTTTTCGCCTTTGCGTTGAGTTTTTTTTATTCAACGTTGATTAGGATGCTTTCGCTGTGGCTGTTGAATTCGGGGGCATACATGCACTGGATGGTGGCGATGCCGCTTTGGTAGGTGCCTTTGAGCTGGACGCGGACGCTGTATTCGAAGACATAGGTGCCTTTGGGTAGATAATGGATGAAGAAGTGGCTGGCGGTGTCGCGGGTACTTTCGTAGTACGCCAGGCCATCCTGGTATCGATTCTGACTGAGGACGTTGACGGGTTCAGTTCCGCTGCCTCGCTGATCTTTTAGGTGCACATATTCCATGTCGCGGTCGGTGCGCAGTTCAATGCGGCAAACGAGTTCGTCGCCAACGGACAGCGCGCCGGTCACCGGCTCGAGCACGGGCCCCTTGTTGGTGGTCACCTTGCGATAGAGGCTCTTTTTGAGTTTGAGCGGGGTGCCTTCATGGGGCGTGACCTTGGCGACGTCTTCGAGGTATTGCCAGTGGGCGCTGCCCCAGCTGACGCCGTTATCGCTCTTTTTGACTTCAATGTGGCCCATCTCGGGTTTGATTTCGCCGCGGACGAAGGACTGTTCGTAAAACCCGGTGCCGGCTTCTACGTTTTCCGGCTGGATCCATTCGCCGCCGAGGCTGACCTCGATAAGGGCATCGCTGGCGAGCAGATCGGTGCCGCGCAGGAGCAGGCCGTAAACGGCGTCGGCGGTGGCTTTGGTGGTTTTCCAATCCTGGGTCTGTTTTTGTTTGAGCAACCACACTTTGCAGTCTTCGACGGCCTGGGCGTCGCCCATGACTTCGTCAAAGGCTTCGATCATGAGTGCTTGGGTTTCAATGGGCGCGCGGAACCACCACCAGTTGAGTTCGAGGTCGCGCCAGAACATGCCCATCTCTTCGGTGGTGATGCTGCGCTCCTTGATGGAGGCCATGATATCCTTCGGGGTTTGAGTGTCGCCGAATCGTTTGAGGGCGATGGCCAGATGACCCTGTGACTGACGACTGTCGACCTTCAGCCAGAATTTTTTGGACTGGGCGAGGAAGAAGTCGACGGCCGGGCGCTGCTTGCGGTCGATGGGCTGGTCGTCCAAGAAGAAGCTGCGCCCGTAGAGGTAAAGCGCATCCTCTGAAGAGGGCACGTAGTCTTCCGGATCCGACTGTTTGAGAATGTCGTGGTAGCGCTCATCCATCCAGTCGTCGAGGGCGTGGAGGGATTTGATGGCCAGATCCATTTGGATATCGTCCGCTCCGAGGTGGCGCATGCGCCCGAAGCCGGTGGTGATGTAGAGGGTGATGTAGTGGCTGCCCGGGTTGCCGGGGAACCAGGGCCAGAGGCCGTTCGAGAGCTGTTGTTTTTCCAGCTGGTCGTAGGCTCTTTTTGCTTCGGAATCCAGACGGTTATTATCAAACAGAATGCCGACATTACGGCGGGCTTCGCTTTCGTCCTGCGCCTGACGCAGCCACGGAGTCTCTTCGATCAGCACCGACTTCAGCTGCTCATTTTTTTCGAGCGGGCTGTCGAGGGCCGGGGTGTTTTCCCAGAGGTCGAAGATGCGGCGGATTTTTGGATTACTGCCGGCAATGTGTTGGGCCAGCGAATTGGCGTAGAGCCGATTGAAAATCTGCTCGCTGCATTCGTAGGGATACTCCATCAGGTAGGGCAACGCCATCACGGCATACCAGGCGGGCTGGCTGACCATTTGCACTGTCAGGTTCTGGTTTTGCAGGGTGGTGGAATTTTTGGAGTCCAGCAGGCGGGAAAACTCAAACTGCTTGGTCTGTTTTCCGCGGATGGGAAGCGGCAAGGATTCGGTGACCAGAATGCGCTTCGAAAGTACGGGCAGATAGCCCTCTTCGCCGTCGCTGAGGCGGTCGGTGGCTCCGACCGCTTTGTAGATCAGAAACTCCATGCCGTCGGGTACGGACATCCGCCAGGAGACGGTGCGCGATTCCATGGAGGGGACGTCGAATTGGAGGTCGGACTCGTTGATGCCAAGCTCGGCGGTTACATCGCGCAGGGTACGGGCATCGGAGAACGACAGGCGCACGGTTCCGGTCTGGCGGGTCGGCGACTGGTTGCTGACTTTGACGGTAAACTCAAGGATGTCGCCTTCGCGGACAAAGCGCGGCGGGTTGGGTTCCACCATCAAATCCTTGGCGGTGACGGTGGTGCCGGTGAGCAAGCCGCTGCGCAGGTCGTTGTCGTGGGCAAAGCCCATGAACTTCCATTCGGTAAGCGCTTCCGGCATGGTGAACTCCATGCGCACAGTTCCGTCGTCACCGCTGGTGAGATGCGGGAAGAAGAAGGCGGTTTCGTTGAGGTTTTTGCGGGCCGACACCTGGTCCAGATCGGGGCCGGAGTTGGATTCTCCGGCCTGTGTGCGTTCGGCATCGAGGGACACATTTTCCCTCATGCCAGCGCTTGCGTCACTCATTTTCATGGATGCCACCGGCATCGAGGACTCCGCCATCATCGGGGCCACTGCGTCGACGGAGCGTGATACCATACCTCCCCCCCCGAACATTACCACCTGTCGCCACAGGTTCTCCGAAATGTCGGACGGGTAATGGCGGTAGATCATTTCCGTTGACCGGTATGAGGACGGCCAGGATCCCCGCAGGTGCTGAAAGCCAATAGATCTGTTTTCGAATGATGCATAGGTGCTGCTGTTTTCTTGACGGAATACATTGAAGGTATTCATCCAGTTGTGCGGGAGATATTGGTCGAGCGATGCATCGTAGAGAGTGGCTACCATTTCGGCGGCGGCGCTGTTGGCGTCGGGGCCGCTGATGACGGCGGTCCAGGTTTCATTCTGCCCGGGTTTGAGTTTGCTGGTAAAGTGCTCCCATTTGAGAGAGAGCTGTTTATTGGTCCAGGGGACATGGACGACGCGGTTTTCCAGATAGGCTCGGTTTTCACGCACATAGGTGATGCGGACGGTGAATCCGCCGCGCATGTCCTCGGTGACGGCCTGTTCGATCTGTTGCTGAGTGCGCTGGGAGTCGGTCCAGAAGCTGCGAAGGAGTTTACCGTTCTGCTCCAGTTCTACAAAGGCGCGGCCGCTGTCGTATCCGGTCCCCCAGAGAGCGCGGAAGGTTTCGCCGGGCTCGAGCGACCAAGTCGGGGCGGCAACGTGATGCGGGATTTTTACCGGGAAGGTATTTTCGTGCAGGTTGACGACCTGTATTTGCTGACGGGCCGTGACGGTTTTTCCAAAGCGGTCCTGCGTTTCGAGCATGGCCCGGTAGATGCCGGACCCAAGGTCGAATTCAAGGGTTGTTTGTCCGGTAGCGTCGGTTGTGAACTCGGACGATTGGACGACCTTTTCGAGTTCCCACGATGCGGGGTTGGTGGGGTCGACTGGCGGTTCGGCCATACGGGAGGCATTGCGCTGGAACCAACGGTAGTCGTAGGGCGAAACATTGTTTACGGGTGAGCGCATCACCTGATCGGGCTGCTTGAGGGTGTAAATTTTCACGGTCCCGTTGGCGGCCAGCGGTTCTCCGTCGAGAGTTTGGGTGGTAAGAGTCAGTTTAACCGGATCGTCCGTGGTCTGCCAATCGGTCGCGCTGACGGTTGCTGCCAGCGCGGTGTATCCCAAACGGATGCTTTGGCTCGTGGAACGGGTTTCGCCGGTGGTGTCGGTGACGTCGGCATAGAGGGTGTATTGGAAGGTCGGTTCGGATTCTTCGGGCACGCTCCGATCGGGGAGAGCGGAGAAGGTGACGTCAAAGGTGCCGTCCGTTTCTGTGAAGGCTGAGCCGTGGGCGATATTCTGGGATGCGCCCCGGTTGGGCGGAAGCAACCAGTGTCCCCACCAGCACCAAGACGGGAAGCGCACTTCGCGGACGACGCGCCAACTCACTTTGGCACCGCCGATGGCTGCGCCCGTATAGGCGCGGGCTTTGCCGCTGAGCGTGATGTCGCCGCCCAGTTTTCCGGCATCGGCCGGAGGGGTCATCTCCACCTGAAACTTGGGTCGTTTGTATTCTTCTACGTTGAAGCTGGTTGAGCCGCTAGGCCTTCCGTCAACCTGCAACGACATGCGGCCGGTCCCGGCTCCGGTCGGTGCGGTGAAGGAGCCGGAAAACGCGCCGTAGTCATTGCATTTGAGCTGCTGACGGGCCACTTCGCGGTAGTTGGCATCGCGGAAAGAGACGGTGATGGTTCTCCCTTTAAGGGTGGAGTAGTCATTGTTGGACCGATCGTATCGATAACAGATGCCCTTGTACTGGACGGTTTGTCCCGGGCGGTAGAGGACCCGGTCGGTGAAGAAAATCGTACTGGACAACGGCTCTTCGCGGTAGTCGTGGCCCACATAATACGTATTGCCGCCGGCGACGCGTTGGCCGTTGTATTCGGCTAGAATCACTAATTCATCGTCGGAGTTAGTGAAGTGGAACATTCCGTTGGAATCCGTTGTGGTGGTTGGCCCGGGAACGTGTCGGCGATTGCTTCTGTCCCTCGTCCAGGATTGAACGGAGGCGCCCTTGATGGGGCTGCCGGTTTCGGCATCGAGCACAAACCCGTCGATGCCCGCTTTGCTGTTTTGCTGTCGTACGATCAGTGTGATCTCGCTGATCCATACGGGAACGGCCGAAACCGGGTTGTTCTCATCATTAAATTGGGCGTTGTGGCTGCTGAGGATGACATAGAATCCCGGCTCCAGGGTTTGGGGAACCGGGATGTTCTCGGTGCGCTCCAGATAATCGTCGGTGGGCGGCAGGCCGGCGTCCCAGGCTACGGACGGGGTATCCTCTAGCAGGCTTTCAATATATTGTTGGCGCTCGTCCCAGTTGAGGCCATCCAGAACTCCGGAGCTGTACCAGTTTTGGCGTTCGACATACTCCTTAAAATCAACTTTCACCGCCCGGAAATAGGCCTTGTCGATATTTTTGTAGTCCACGTCAATCGTCGGCCACGGTTTGCTCCAGATTCGTTCCGTTGTCATGTTGACGTATGGCTGCTTGATTTGTTCCATCAGGTTGAAGCACATCGCCCCGCCCACACGGTCCGGAAACTGCTGGGCTCCGCGCCGGGCCAGATCGAAGGCATCGACCATTTTCTCTTCGGACTGCAGAACGGTTGCCCAGGCATGAAGCGCGCGCGCGCTGGTTTCGTGGTCGCTCCAACGCTCGACAAAGCGTTTTAATGCCGCTTTGTAGCGGTCATCGACCAAGGGACCTGTCGCCTGATTTTTGGCGAAGGCCAATCGCAGAAGATCCGCATCGATGAAGGCGGTTGGGTCGGCATCGTTTTGATGGAAGGTGAGTAGCTTTTGAAAGAGAGCGATGGCCTTGAGGAGTGGCGATTCGGTATCGGTGGTCTGGGGCTGCCAGTTGATGAAGGCTTCCGTGCCGGAAAACACAGGGCTGTCGTCCGAGAGTTCGAATGCATCTTCAGCCAGGGCCGCACCCTGTTCTCCGGCCTGATAGAAGTCTAGGGCCTCGTATGCGATAAAATCGTACAGCGTCGGGCGGCAGCTGTCGGGCATGGTTCCTGTCTCAAGCAGATCGGCAAGATCTTCGATGGGAGTTTGCTGGAGGATGGCCTCGTTGGCCAGTGCAAGGGAGAATTGTTTATCAATTTCAGCCAGGATGCGGGGCAGATCCCAGGTGGTGAAATCTTCGCCTGGGGCTTCCGTGGTTTGGGTGCGCTGTTGGAAACGCCAGCGGTTTTGCTGAAAATAGTGCCAGTACCAATCGGCCAGAATAGCCTGCATCAGCGGTTTCATTTCGGCCGGCGCGCGTTCGATCTCGGCCTGCAGGCGAATGACCCGTTCCTCTGCTTTGTTGCCTTCAATCTGTCCTTCGTAGGCGATTTTTGTGCAGATCGCCTTGATGGCTTCGGCATAGTGCTGTTGCTCGATGGCTTCCGCAAGGATCGGTTCCAGCGCTTCGATGGCTGTTTGGGGGAGCCCTTTGTCTCGGGCCTCGTAGACCTCTGTCCAGCCGCCCCATGCACTCTGCGCCAATAGAATTCCTCCGCACATCAGCCAAAGCACTTGTTTTACAGCATTCATTTTCATCTTATTCTCCCGTGACCAATTCGTTTTCATGAGACCCCTTTACGAATGTATTCTATTCGCTCATACGCCGATCATGCTGCGGCGGTTGACAACCGGTTGCAAAAAAAGATGGCAACACCGAAGGGTTCCATACGAAAGTGGAAGTGTTCGGTCAGCGCCCTAGTTCGCAAACCTAATCCACTGAGTTATACATCTGCCGAGCCCGGTTTCTAATGTAAAAAGTGCAAGATAAATGAAACAGCGGAATTTTCTGCAATTCGCTTGATGAATCTCAATCCGCGTTTCTCAACAAAAACGGACATCTCGCATCATAATCCCTTTGCGAGGCGCTGGCGATTGTCCCGCAGATATGCGATGCGCTCCAATATGCCCACGACGACGGCATTGTGCGCAGCACGGACACCATTAAATATGAGAATCAGACCGGGACACGCTATTCGAAAGGATTCGATTATTAGTTCCGACTTTGTCCATATCGACTGGATTCATGATGCCAATAATGGCTAAACAGTGTGAAGTATGTTGCTCCGTTGGTGGTTTGTTTCGAGGTATGGATTTTTTAAGGGCTGAGCTTTGGTTTCAGCCCTTTTTGTTTGCCCGGCAAGTCCGGCATTTCGGTTGCCGGAAAATGGTGCTTTACGCTTGCCTTTCCGTGCCTAAGCTTGGAACGTCCGGTTTTGCAATAGAACAAGCTGGATAGATGAGACTGAAAAACAATGCCATTTTAATCGGAAAGGTCGCAGGAATCCCGATCCGACTGCATATTTCACTGCCGATTGTTGTGCTTGTTTTTGCCACATTTCCCGGGAGTAATTTTTTTGCGGTTATCATCTTTGCGGTTGGCTTGTTCGGCAGTGTTGCGCTCCACGAACTCGGACATTCTCTGGTGGCCCAGAAAAAAGGTTCATATATTCACGAGATCGTGCTCTATCCATTCGGCGGAGCCGCAAAAATCGTTAATATTCCGAAGAAGCCGATCGATGAAATATGGGTTGCCTTGGCAGGCCCGGGAGTCAGTCTTGTTCTTGCGCTTATTTTTTTGGGCATAGGTACAGGTGTTACAAACGCTTTGTCGCAGATCAATTTGATGCTGTTCGGGTTCAATGTGCTCCCGGTTTTTCCGATGGACGGTGGGCGCGTACTGCGCGCTGCACTTTGTATGAAAAAAAGTCGAGTTCAGGCGACCCGCATCGCAGCGAAGGTGGCAAAATATTTTTGCCTGATTTTTGTGATTTACGGCATACTCAAACTTGAGCTGGTTCTGATTTTCATCGGCTTTTATATTTACGCGATGGGGCGCAATGAATATCGGCAAGTGCTTTTAGAGCATCAAGCCGATCACTTCAGCGGATTCCGTGAAAATCATATAGATATTAAAGTCAGCCCGCCGCCGTATGCCTCGAGAACATCACAGACAGACAGCATACTGGATAAGCTGAAAAAGCGGTTCAGAAAAGAGTAGATTCGACTACTTCACGCTGTTAATCGGCGACAAAATGAACGGAGATTCTTTGTCTTGTAATTTTTGGGGCTTAACAACGAGATCCCACACAACGGCAAACACTAAAAGTGCAATCATCATAACAACAAGAACCCACATAATAATGCGTTGATTCTTTTCTTTTCGATAGAGGTGAAGGAGACGGCGGAATCCGGAGTTTCTGCTTCGGCGTTTTCGCGGCTGATCAATGCTGGTAGAGCGCCGTCTTCTCTTGGTATAGCGCCGCGTGCTCTCTCTGGAAGCCGGCATGCGTTCTCTGTTCTTATATATATCCGTTTCTGCCATATATCATTCCGTTTCTAAAATGGAGCTCTCATAGTAGGTGAAGTATTTGTTCTGACACAACTCTATTTCTCAAAAAGCGCAATCGTACGCTCAATTACGCCGCGATTTTTTTCAACAACCTGAGCAGCTTTCCGGCCCAGTTCAGCACGTTCAGCGTCGTTCTGGATCAAGCGTTCAATGGTCGTTTCAAGTTCTATTTCAGAGGTTACCTGCAGAATGGCTTCATGTTTTAGGAGCTCCGTCATAACTGCCGGAAAGTTCTCCATGTTTGGGCCAACGATCACGGCCTTGCCTTCCATCGCCGGCTCAATCGGGTTTTGTCCCCCGTGATCGAAGAGACTTTTCCCGACAAAGACGATGTCTGCCTGTGAATAAAAATTCCGCAATTCTCCGGTAGAATCAATCAACAGCACATCCGGAGCTGAGACTGCGTTAAATTCGTTCATTGCACTTCGGCGTGCAAAAGAGACGTTTTTTGAATGCAGCAGTTCAATAACTTCCGCGCTGCGTTCCATGTGCCGCGGAACTAAAACAAGGAAAAGGGCAGGGTAGTGCTCGCGCAGTCGAAGATATAGATCCAGCAGAACGGCTTCCTCGCCGGGCCAAGTAGATCCGCCCAATAAGATCAAAGCATTCTCCTGAACTTGAAGTTCGCGCAAAACGGCCTTGGCAGCGAATGCGCCCTCGGGATTCGGCTCGGCTACGTCAAACTTAACCGTACCCATGATGTGAACTTGATCCGCCGGTGCTCCGATGTCAATTATCCGTTCTGCATCCAGTTCGCCCTGTACGCAAATCGGGTGAATGCGCCGGAGTACGTCGGCAATCAGTGCACGCAGTTTACGATAACCTCTGTACGAGGATAGTGACATTCGTCCGTTTATCAGGGAAATCGGAATACCTTGTTTATCGGCTAAGCGGATCAGATTGGGCCAGAATTCGCTCTCAACCAGAACAATCTGCACAGGATTGATTATTCGCAGTACCTTACGAACGATCACCGGGAGATCAACCGGGAAATAGAAGAGGACATCGCGCTCGTCGAGTTCCTTTCCTCCAATCGCGTGTGCCGTTGAAGTGGTGGTGCTGAGGGCAAAAAAGGTGTCCGGATGTTTTTGGCGATAGGCCTTAATGAATCGGAGGGCCACATATATCTCGCCCACGCTGACCGCGTGTACCCATATGCGCCGATGTTCCCGCAGTCGTGCTTTTGTGTGATGTCCAAAATGTCCGATCCGCTGCTCAAAGTGCTGTCGATATCCACCGCGTTTCAGCATGCGCGAGATAAATTTCGGCAACATGCAGATAAAGACGATGGGGAATAATAGATTGTAGAAAAGCCAAAACATTCAGGGGACGGTATCCCAAAACAGCCGGGAGACAAAACCAAAAATATGAAGCATTGCTCTTTCGGTGGAAATTTTGTTGAGGTCAGATTTGTTTTAATGCAATCCTTCGCGCTCATCTGTTCACCAGATGTTGACAAGATCGTTGCAATATCGTTTCACGATGATTGAGTTTGCGGATTTTGATCTTTGTAATCTGTTGAATATGAACCGTACCCCGGTAGCTCAGCTGGATAGAGCAACGGACTTCTAATCCGTAGGTCACAGGTTCGAATCCTGTCCGGGGTGCCATTTCAATCGGCTCTTTATGCAAATACAGAAACATGAGCTTTCTGGCATCCCTGCTTGGATATGAAAGGCTTTTGTGTATAGTCCGGCGCAATATTTTTCAGGAGAAAACCATTATGGCCGAAAAAAAATGTCCACTGAGTAAGGAACAGTTAGAGGCGTTGACGGAGCGTTTCCCGACGCCGTTCCACCTGTATGATGAAAACGGAATCCGTGAAAATGCGCGCCGACTGAAGGCCGCGTTTGCGTGGAATCCGGGGTTTAAGGAATATTTTGCGGTAAAGGCCGCACCGAATCCGTATCTGATGAAGATTTTGAAGTCGGAGGGCTTTGGTTCGGATTGTTCGTCGTATCCAGAGTTGCTGCTTTCAGAAAAGGTTGGTGTGGTCGGTGAGAATATTATTTTTACGTCCAATGATACGCCGGCGCATGAGTATGTGAAAGCGAAGGAGCTGGGCGCGATTATCAACCTCGATGATATTTCACATATTGAATATCTGGAGCAGCAGGTAGGGCTGCCGGAGCTGATTTGCTGTCGCTACAACCCTGGCCCGCTTAAGGGCGGAAATGCGATTATCGGACACCCGGAAGAGGCGAAATATGGATTTACCCGTGAGCAGTTGTTTGAAGGTTACCGGATGCTGCGCGATAAGGGCGTGAAGCGCTTTGGACTGCATACGATGGTGGCTTCGAACGAGCTGCATGGCGAATACTTTATTGAAACGGCGCATCTGCTCTTTGAATTGGTTGGCGAGCTTTCTGACGAGTTGGGGATTGAATTTGAGTTTGTCAATATTGGCGGCGGAATTGGGATTCCATATAGGCCAGAGGACGACGCAGTTGATCTCGAAGCGCTGGGCGAAGGGATCCGAGCACTCTATGAGGAGCTGATTGTAGGTCGGGGTCTTAAGCCGCTGGATCTGCGCATGGAGTGTGGACGTATGGTGACAGGGCCGTACGGTTGGCTGGTCAGCCGCGTGCTGCATAAGAAAAATACCTACAAGCAGTATGTGGGGCTCGATGCCTGTATGGCGAACCTGATGCGTCCAGCGCTGTATGGTGCGTATCATCACATCACGGTGGCGGGGAAAGAGAGTGCTCCGTGCGATTTTGTCTGCGATGTGACCGGATCACTCTGCGAAAACAATGATAAGTTTGCGATTGATCGCGCCATTCCGCAGGTGCAAATCGGCGACTTGGTGGTCATTCATGATGCCGGGGCGCACGGCCATGCCATGGGCTTTAACTATAACGCAAAGTTGCGCTCAGCCGAGCTGTTGCTACGCGAAAGCGGCGAGGTGATTCAGATTCGCCGCGCCGAAACGGTTGACGACCATTTTGCAACGCTGGATTTTGACGGACTCAAGACGTTTTTAGTTTAACTCGCTGATCTGCGCTGATTTTGCAAAGGATTAGTGTGGATTCGCGACAATTAGAGGGTAGTCTTCTATCCCTCTGAGGAGGTAGTGAAATGTATTTTAGTGGAGTGTATACTGCATTGATCACACCGTTTTCGGCGGATGGGGCGGTTGATTTTCAAAAGCTTGAAGAGCTGGTCGAATTTAATATTGCCGGTGGTGTTGCGGGCATTGTTCCGGTCGGAACGACCGGTGAATCGCCAACACTGAACGCGAAAGAACATCTCGATGTCATTCGCGTGGTAACGGAAAGGGCGGCTGGGCGGTGTAAGATTATTGCCGGAACGGGTGCCAATTCGACGGCCGAGGCGATTGAGCTGACGCAAGCAGCGAAGGCGTTCGGCATTGATGGGACGCTGCAGGTGACGCCGTATTATAACAAGCCGAACAATATGGGATTGATTCGCCATTTTTCAGCGGTGGCCGATTTGGGTATTCCGGTGGTGCTTTATAATGTGCCGGGGCGCTCGGCACGCGAGATTCCGCTGGAAGTCGTTGAAGAGCTGGCAAAGCATCCGAACATTGTTTCGATCAAGGAGGCGGCAGGATCAGTCACACGCGTGACGGAGATTAAAAAGCGTTGCGATATTGAGGTGCTTTCGGGGGATGACTCTCTGGCGCTTCCGATGATTCGGGAAGGGGCGCTCGGCGTGATTTCCGTGGCATCGAATATTATTCCTGCGGAAGTCGTCGCGTTGGTGCAGGCGGCATTAAGTGGCGATTTTAAGCAGGCACAGGCGCTGCATGATCGATATGCCAAGACCTTTGATGATCTGTTTATCGACACCAATCCGATTCCTATTAAGGCCGCTATGGCCATGAAGGGAATGATTGAAGAGGTGTATCGTCTGCCGATGTGTTCTACGACGGATGAAAAAAAAGCGGCTCTACGCGCCACGCTGGAAGCAGCTGGGATTCTATAAATCTTATACTATTCCACAGATTTCTCAGATTTGACTCCCGATAACCTGCATAATCTGTGGTTTGAAACTCAACAGGTGATTTTATGAGTGTGAAAGTTGTTGTTCTGGGGGCCGCCGGCCGTATGGGAAAAACCCTGATCCGTTTTATTCTGGAAGAAAAAGTTCCGGTTTTAAAACTTCACGGAGCGGTCGATTTATGGGATGCGCCAGGGCTGGGTCAAGATGCCGGCGTATTGGCGGGTTGCAAAGAGGCTGGAATAAACTTAACGAATAATCTGGAACCTGTAGCACGGGATGCCGATGTGATTATTGATTTTTCTTCCCATTTCGGCACGGCCGGCAACGCACCGCGTATTGCGGAGTGGGGGACGGCTTGGGTGGTTGGTACGACCGGACTCAACGAGGAAGAGCTGACAGCAATTCACGCGGCTTCGGAAAAAACTGCGGTCGTTCATTCCGGCAATATGAGTCTGGGAATCAATTTGCTGTGTAACCTCATTGAAGCCGGTGCACGCGCACTTAAAGGGAAGGGTTTTGATGTGGAGGTGATTGAGCGGCACCACAATCAGAAAAAAGATGCTCCGAGCGGAACCGCATTGATGTTAGGGCAGGCGGCGGCGGACGGTTATGAATGGTCGCTGAAAGAGACTCAGATGGATGGGCGTACAGGACTTCCGGGCGCGCGTCCAGAGAAGGAAATCGGTTTTCATGCGGTTCGAGGCGGCGACATTGTCGGCGATCACACGGTCATGTTTGCGGGTACGGGAGAGCTGCTTGAGCTGTCTCACCGTGCCACCAGCCGGGAAGTATTTGCTTCCGGGGCACTACAGGCGGCAGCTTGGGTGGCAGGGAAGCCTGCCGGACTGTACAGTATGAAAGACGTGCTGGGGCTTTAAGCCCCTTATCCGCCGTATAGCTAGCTGGAGCGGGAAGAAATATCCTCCCGCTCGGAAGGGGTTGCTACGGGGTCTTGATCAACAACTCTTTGAACCGGAGATCGTTCCAGATCGATTTAAAGCGCCGGTCAGCTTTTAGTTTGTCCTGCACACTTGTTCCGCCGTGTTTGACGGCTTCATTAAGCACAGGCCAGAGGGCCTCTCTCTTTTTTTCATCCTTATATGAGAGATAAACCAGTGCAAGGTCGATCATTGTTTCATCATATTTCTCAGAAACTGTCTGCTTTGTCTGATTCAGGATACTTTTAAACTGTTTCTGATTCAGGATACTTTTAAACTGTTGTGCAATTCGCGAGTTTCGGGTCAATATAGCAATTCGACCTTCTGCCGAGCTTTTGGCAAGTTCTTCTTTATCTTGATCTATCCGCATAAGCCACTCTTGCACAACGCCATCAATTTTTCCAGGATCTTGTTCTCTAACATAGCGATCAATTAAAATCAGCGATTTTTGCAGTTCCAACTCAATTTTAAGGGGACCCAGCTTGTGATATTTATCAATGGCCAGCAGACCATCAACCAGTTCTATGGCCTGATCGGTTTTGCCCTGTGTGGCCCATAAAACGATCAATCGTTGATTCACTTCCTGAGAATGCGGATAGATTTTGAGTGCTTGCAAATAGGCTTTTTCCGCGAGGGCATCATATTCCGGTATTTTTCTATTTAGTTCATTCGCTTTTGTTGTCAGGGCATTTTGGTCTTTTCTCAGTTCAACAGCCTGATTTGTAAGCATTTGGATCTGCTCGTTCATTTGTTGGATAACCGATGGAGAAGCCGTTTCTTGTTGCCCAAGAGTCGCAATCTGTTCCGTTATGAGATTAATCTGTTTAGTAATATTTTCTGACTCGGTTTCCATTTTCTGGACCTGGTCTTTCCAAATATTGAAGACGCTTCTCGGGTTTTGACGGTAGAGCTCAGCAATTGAAGTCCGCAGCTTGGAGAAGGTCTTCCCCGCTGGAATATCTTTTATGAATTTCTCATTACTCGTCAGACGCTCGGTGTACCAATCCCAAAAGGCCATGTCATTATCAATCATTTCCTGAGACAGCAACGTCGGTTCATTATTAATCTTCATGATTAAGCCGTTGGGGGAGAGGTAGGGATACATCCATTCGATGGCGGAACTTTCCTCAATATAAAAACTGCGCCGGGGAGGACGTCCCGTCTGAGGATCAATAGTAGGGTTTTCTGCAACCACCACAGCACCGACGGGGCGTTTTTTTTCATCCGTTTTTGTTTCGGTTCTGAATTGATTGCAATCAAAGATCATTTGAGTCAGGAAACCATTGATTTTCATGACCGCATCAGCACCTTCTACGACAAGCCTTCCACCAGTGCCTGCCACGTTATACTTCTGGCTGTACATGGTGAATGCCTTTTTGAGATCAAGACCGGAGGGGATCCATATCTGGTCTCCGTACAAATCCCGCATAACGTCCAGATAGGTGTCGTCAGCAAGGGCGTTTTGTGTGATGAGATAAACATCCGGTCGAACTTTAGCAGAATAAATCATGTACGTCGGGACAAAGCGACCAGGATCGGTTCCTCCGAAGAAAATCGCATTTGGATCCATAGGTTCCGGATAGTTTTTATTCGGATAGTTCGCCCAGACTTTCTCAAATTCTTCTTCTGAATACCAATCGCGCAAGTCGCGCTCGATACCTGCGACTCCTTCCAGTTGCCAGTTACCGAAGTGCCAGCCGAAATCGTGGCCATTCTGATCCGCTCGTCCATAGGCCAAGTGCTGTTCGGTGTCTTTTGCATTTTTTGCAATCAATAGGGCAGGGAGGCAGAGCATGGCGAGTACAATACCTGTTCGGGCCCATGATCGGTCTTTGAGCAGACCACTTAATTCCGCCATCAGCAGAAGGATTCCATAACCAATCAAGATGACAAACACCGCATGAGAAAGAAGGTACTGCACGTGTTGGATGAATAGGCTCTGTAAATCAAGGTCTGGATTTTGGAGGATAATAAATCCGATTCCCACGGTCGTGTAGGCAACAAAAATGGTCATAAGCCAATGCTGGTTAAGCGGTGTGTAATTCCACTTCAATTCGGTACGTTTCCAGCGTTTAAGCAGGTAGGTGCCGAAAATCGTTAACGGCGGGAGTATGACGGCCAAATAGATGCTGATAATCATCCATGCGGGGAGCTCTGTATTGATGAAAGATTCTGCAAACAGTAAGTTTGAGCCCATGGCGGCCAGCAGCAACCCCGGAAGCGTGGCCAAAACAATGAGTGCGATACCCAGTTGGGAAAACCATGCGGCATGGATTAACGCCGGGCTAAGTAGATATTTAACCAGATATGCGTCAATAATAAGTAAGCCGGCCAACAAACTCATGCCCACTAATAAAACTAAAATGACTGCGATGATATCCCACGGCTTTCGAATTTCACCCTTAAACAAGAGCTTGGTCTGTCCGTTGCAGTATTCGATAAAGTTGGCAATGCAAAAACACAACCCCACGAAAAAGAGAAGGAACAGGCCGATGGTGAACGGTGTGGCAAACTGATTCAGCTGTTCCGCCTGCTGGGGAAACTTTCCTTGGATTGAAACAAGTTTGCCCGCCGTCATAAATACAGCTCCACACAGGAATAGACCGATTCCCAGATAAGCCGCATTAAAGCGCTTTATGCGCCAAGCGGTGAACGGGAGAAATCCCGCAAGTATCAATGCGGCATATTGGGTTTTGAGGTTTGCAAAGAAATATTTCAACACCTCGATAAAATAGGCCGTTTCGGTTAGAGGTCGGAGAAGTGGACGGGATTTGTCATATTGCCCACGACTGAACGCATGTACCAGTCCTTTCCATGTTCGAGGGTAACCCCAGTTGATTGGAGGGTTTTGGTCGGAGGAAAGCGGCATATAGAGGTAAAAGGCAAGGCCAGCCATCATAGCAAGGCAGGCGAGGCAGACGATTCGACCATTTGGAAGGCGAAGGGCAAGCATAAACGGAACAGCTAAGAGGAAACAGAAAGTTATTGCGAAAGGCGGGTATTGAATTCCTTTGAACTCGTAATCTTCTGTTTCCCGGGTGCCGCTTGGCGAGGGATACTCAATGGTTTCGGGTTGATAGGAAAAAATGCGCAGTTGTTCCAATGTTTTAACCCGTTCTCTTCGTTCAAATTGATTAAGAGACGGCTCTGATTTTCCTTGCGCGACTCTTTCCGCCCGGATTTTTGCGCTCAGGTCAATCCCTGTGAAAAG
>JAAYDL010000156.1 GCA_012729265.1 Lentisphaerota bacterium
CGCCCCCGTTTCGCCTGAGAGCGCGTAGAACCCCCGACCTCGCGGCCAGAAAACGGCCCGCGCCCTACGCCGCACCCGAAGCGGCTGCGGCTGAGGGCGCTGCCCGCCTTCGTTGGGCACCGTTTTCCCCGGCCCCTCGGTCGGTCGCGCGCTACGGCTCACAAGGGGCGCCGCGTGCTCCGCTCAACAGCCACCGAAAACAGCCCGAAACCCGCTGAAAACGGGCACTTTCATCCCGTTTTCACCCGTGCGGATAAAGTTTTCCATAGTGTGGAAAAACTTCAGAAAAGTTTTCCATAGCGTGGAAAAAATCGCCAAAAGTTTTCCATACTGTGGAAAAATCGCCAAAATATTTTCCATAGCGTGGAAAACTAAAGCGCATTACGGATGAAATCCATATCATAAGATATACTTACGAGATATAATTGCGCACTCTTAAGGAGGGCATCATGGATAAGAGGAGTGAGAGGAGTGAGAGGTGGTTTGGACTGGCTCCGAGGGGGGAATATGAGATAGTTTGCGCGATGATGAAGGCCATGCATAGCGGAGGCGGAGCGTTCCCAACCACGGATTGGGGATTGTTTGTGGACATCCGGGGCGGGAGGCCGGCGGCTAAGCTGGCGGCGCTGGACATTCTGGCGCGGCGGTACTGGAAACCGGTATTCCGGTTCCTTCAATTCTCAGGCAAGGACGAGGAATCGGCCAAGGACCTGACGCAGGCGTTTTTCGCGGAGTGGATCGAGAGCAACGCCTTTGCGAAGGCCGATGAGCAGAAGGGCCGGTTTCGGTCGTTCATGCTGGCCAGCCTCAAGCGGTTTGCCGCGAACGAGCACCGGGCGGATCAAGCCCAGAAGCGGCGGCCGGCAGCGGGACTGCTGTCGCTGGACGAATTGATGGACGATCCGGAGATTGCTTTCGAGCCGGCGGATGTGCGGACGCCGGACATGGCGTTTGACCGGGCGTGGGCGTCGGAGGTAGTGGGCCGGGTGCTGAAGCACTTGGAAATGGAATGCCGGAACAAGGCGCAGTATGCCCATTTCGACATCTTCTTCCGGCGCCTGATCCAGCCTATACTGCACGGCATGGAGGCTCCATCCATGGCCGAGCTGGGGCAAAAGCATGGGTTGACCGAACGGCAGTCGGGGAACCTGCTGGAGACGGCCAAACGGACTTTCCGCCGCTTGCTGGATGAGGAAGTCCGCCTATATGCAGCGTCGGATTCCGAAGTAACGGAGGAGGTTAGGGAGCTTTTCGCCATCCTGAGCCAGTAGCCGCGCAGGATTTCGCCGCCGCCCGTGTAGTAAGGAGTGGGCGGCCATGGTGGTCGCCCGTGAAAACACGGGAGATGAAGATGAAGGCGAAAACGATTGCGGCGATGGCTCTGGCGGGTTTGGTTCTCTGCGGGGCGAAGGATGCCCTGGCACAGAAGAAGTCGGGTGGCTGGGGGAATTCCGGATTCAGCGGGTGCAGTGGGGCGATGCTCAGTAGTTCGCCCTCGACCTACAAGGTGGGCTCGACCACCTATGTGTCTGGCCAGTATTACCAGACCGGATACCCGAAAGTGGAGCGTAGCAGCGCGGTTCGGAGCGAATTCCTGAGCCAACGGGGGTATTCACGTGCGCCGGCCGGATACGAAGTGGACCATGTTGTGCCCCTGTCGCGGGGCGGAGCCGATGCCACCTACAACATGCAGCTCCTACCGAAAGAAGTACACCGGGCCAAAACCGCGCAGGAGCGGGCTTGGTAAAAATGGTGGAACGAATCAGGTCACGTCCGTCTATGTGATTGCCAGCAATCGCATTGACGGGTAGCATGACAAGGCGAAAGGAGGAAGACCATGCCCCGACAACAAATTGATTGTCCCATCTGCGGAACGCCGATGCAGAAGCGGATCGTTCAGGATGGGCTAGAAGTCGACTACTGTGATTGGCACGGGGTCTGGCTGGACGGCGGAGAACTGGAACAGTTGATGACCTCTTATGGTGCGGGGCAGGCACAGCCAAAACCGGGTATTGGCAAGGCTGTAGGGAAAGGTTTGGCCGGTGCGGCAGTTCTAGGGGCAGGCTTTCATCTGGGGGGCAGATTGGTCGGTGGGATTCTAGATGCGATATTTGGTCAACAGGGATGAGGTGCTATATGGGTTTTCTGAATTCACTATTTAAGGGTGGGGTGCCTTCGCGTTCTCCTGACGCTCACAGATTCATTGATGCGTTGAACGCCTACCTTCGATCCCTAAACACAATGTTTTTCGCTGATCCACTCAATAATCAGATTCTAGTTCCACAGAAGAGGAAGGTGATCCTATGTTTTCTCCTCGGGGCGGCCGATTTCCTCGGACGACATGCGAAGAAGATGCCAGACGACATTGTGCTCGACTGCTTTACTATCGCGCTTGAAGCTGGCCTCGGCTTATCGCAGCTGCAGGCCCGCAAGGCTTGCGATGACGCGGCCAAATGGTCCGGCGATCATGACGGCAGTTTGTACATGCAGCAGGGGGCCATGGCATTCTGTGATCTTATGGAGCATATGACTCCCGCATCAAAGAATCTTCGAATCATGCTTACATTTTCTGATCCGTCAAAATTACGGCAGTTTCTGGAGGCCGGTGCTGATTTTGATAACTGGAAGGGATACTTATAAGGTGGCCGATGTGGGCGCTAGGTCTGGGGATATGTCTGACCGGTGGGATTCTAGTTAAGTTGTTCAACCAGCGGGATGACGTGCAATGAGTATAAGTTTATATGCACTGGAACTAGGAAAGTGAGCTCTCGACATGGACCTATATGAATTATACCGTGCGTCAGGAGCTTCTTCATTTGAAAATGAAATGCTTCAAACATACCAGCAGATATCAAATGCTTTTGGGCAAGTACAGGAGGGCATGCGCAATTATCTTCGGCGATATTGCAAAGAGCATGGCATCCGTGTTGATGTGGATACAGAGGAAGCGACGTTTGCATGGCTGGAAAAAGGGACTTTGCCGCCGCCGGACAAGGTTGATTTGGCGCGTTTGTATGTTGAAACCCTCAAGACATCGCAACCGGTCAAACAGGTGTTTTCAACAGCGATGACCTTTTTCTTAACTCCCATGATTGCCCAAGGGGGGTTTCCTGAGGCCATGCGGATCACTAACAATCTTAATGAATTAGGGCTTCCACCATATACCAATGGAATGCGATTACCCCAAGAAAAAGAATTCATTCAGATGGCTAAAGCATTTCACGAAGCAAGCAATACAATGGTGATTCCTAAATCGTCGACCGGGTTTTCCGGAGATACAAGTCGGTATCGGATAATCAAAGAGGTTGGGCGGGGAGCTTTTGGAACGGTATTCCTTGCCCACGACAACCGACTGCGACGTGATGTTGCTATTAAGAGACTTAGTCTGGACAGGAGCAAAAAAAGCGAACTTGATGCATTAAGAATATTTGAATCTGAAGCGCAGGCTATTGCGCGTATGAATCACCCTGGAATTATTCAGGTCTATGATCTCGAAGACGCGCCCGATGGCTATCGAATAGTAATGGAGTACGTAGATGGGCTTAGCCTTGAAAGATATCTAGAAAGCAAGGGCGGGCAACTTTCCGAAGAAGAATCGGTGAATATATTCAAGCAAATCTGTAAAGCCATATCTCATGCTCACGGAAACGGAATAATTCATCGTGATATAAAGCCTGCAAATATACTGCTTCAGCAAAATAACGGTCTTCGGGTAAAGATCGGCGATTTTGGCATCGCGGTAGTCTCAACCGCAACATATGCACGAGGATCAGCAACGATTGCCGGCACGCGGCTTTACTCCGCGCCAGAACAATATGCTCCTGGCGCCATTCTTACTCCGGCTGCGGATGTATACG
>JAAYDL010000012.1 GCA_012729265.1 Lentisphaerota bacterium
CCTCGGAGAACAGCCCGAAAACCATCGAAAACAGCCCTAAAACCAAGTTTTCCACACTGTGGAAACATTTTTTCCATTGTGTGGAAAAATCCCGAAAACTTTTTCCATTGTGTGGAAAAAACGGCAAAAGTTTTTCCATTGTGTGGAAAAATCGCTGAAAGTTTTTCCATTGTGTGGAAAAATATATCTAGAATGCGTCTAGAAATCTATTTGACACTAGACGGCTATCTGGTATAGTCGGTGTACAAATTGGAGATAAGACCATGAGTTTTTCAGACATCTTGAAGCCTAGGAAAGAGGTTCTCAGCGGCGATGGCGTTGAAGGCATTGTCGATCTGGAGAACCTTCGCGACGCGAAGGGGAAGCATTTGGAGGCCAAGCCACAAGATTTTCTAGACCTCACATACCCGACGGCAGATATTCGATGCGTCCTTGAAAATCTCCATCAGCGGTTCGCCAATCCATCGCGAAGCGCGGGTCTCTATTTGTTCGAGGGATACAAGGGCAGCGGCAAGTCGCATCTTCTCCTGTTGGTATGCCATCTGGCCCAGCACCCGGAATTGGCGAAAGCATGGTTGGCGCGGCATGGCATCGAATGCAACCTGCCGAAGAACATCGAGGTCATTCCCCACAAGTTCATCGATTTCCCTCTTTATGCGCTGTGGGATTTGATCATGAAGGGACCGGCCAAGGGAACCATCCAGGGCCGCCCAAATTTAGATCAGGTCCGGGAGGCAATCCAAGGTCGTCGCATCTTTCTAGTTCTGGATGAATTGGAGATGGGCATTCGCAGTATTTCGGACAAGGCCATTCAAGATCAAAACATAGGTTTCCTGCAGATGCTGACCGAGGAAGCCGAACGGTCGGAGGCAAGAAACATCACCATTTTTGCCGGCATCTATGATTCCGCACGGGAACCCGGCGCGACTCTGAAGCGCGTCCCCCGCATCGATGTGAAGTTTGCCAATGTGGCTGACCGCACGCGCATCGTACTGCATCGGCTCTTCGAGAACAGCGATTCCATAGATCCCAAGAAAGTCGAAGGCGTTTTGGCAAGCTACCGCAATGATTGGAAGCGCAAGGGATTGCCCGTGGACGATACCTACATGGCCAAGCTCCAAGCCGGCTATCCATTCTCGCCAGAGCTTCTGCAGTTCGTCCAGGAGCAGGCCCGCAATATGTTCCAGGGGACACGCGGGGCGCTGGGTTTGCTGGGTACCATGGTTAAAACCGCCCACAAAAAGGCCGATTTGATCACTACGGCCCAAGCCTCCATTCGGGACCGCGGCATATTGAATCGTCTGAGCGATCTCGATCCCGGCCGGGAAATCATCGATTGTGCGCAGAGCGACCTGGCCGATCTGGGCAAGAACCGGTTCAGCGACGAAATTGTATCCAGCATCTTGTTGGCCACGCTGGCTAACGCGGGCAAAAGTCGCGGTATGACGGAAGAACAATTGGCATTCCAAGTCGTAAAGCCGGGCGACGACATCAACGAATTCCGTGGTGCGTTGAATGCATTCCATAAATACGGCACCTATTTCCACGAGCAGGAGGGCGTTTTCTACTTCGATCGCGAGGAAAAACCGAGCGCGAAAGTGGAATACAAATCCCTGAGCGTGGATTCCCAAAAGGCAAGCGACAAGGCGTTTGAGTTTTGGACCGGCGAACTTTTCAACGACCGCGAAGCCGTCGTTTTCAAGTACATGGACCAGGCGCAAGCGGAGCTGCGGCAGCGCGACAGCCGCCGTTTGCGATATATACTGGCCCCGCGCCGCCTAACGCCCGAAGAGCGCCACGACCTTTACTTCGGCCAGGCGAACCGGAACATGATCGTTCTTTTGGAGCCGCGCAACAAGGACTTCGACGCCTTGAAAAACGGGGATATCCTGAAATGGGCGCAGCGCTATATCGCCGCCAGCGACCTGCAGGCTTCCGCCGGTCCCGTTGAGCGAAAAAAGCAATTCGAGCGCATATCGAAGGAGGACAAGTCCTACATCCTCGAAGCATTCCGCAAAGCCGGGCTCGCCTTTATCTCCATCCAGAAATTCGGCACCAAGGCGGAAGAAGACCATGTCGAGTTGGAACCGCTTGGCAACGCCTGCACCCGGGCGGAGGTCGAGAGCAAGCTCAGCCAGAATCTGTTCCCCACGCCGCTTTTCGAAGAGCATATCCAGGAAAGGCTGGAGGAATTCACGGGCAAGAGGTTGCGCGACATCGAACGGGCCTACCGCGAGACGCTTGGGTATCCGATCCCCACGCATGTCACGAGCATCCGCGGAGCCCTGATCAACCTCTGCATGCGGAAGGTGATCGGATTGCGGCACGAGAAGGACAGCGCGTGCGGCCACCGGCCGACCTTGGCCGAGAGCGAATGGCCGGATACCGTGGTTTCCGAGCCTTTTGTGGACGAGAAAAAGCAGGCCGACTTGGGATTCGATGAACAAAAACCGTCCCGGACCGAAATCGGATCGGAAGATCGGTCCGCAGATGAGCAGACCGGCGAAACAGAAAAATCCCCGGTCCCGCGGGAATCCATGGTAACGGTGGAAACGCCCTTCGTGCACGGCATGGGTGCCTTGCGGCAGGAAGTGGCCATTAAGTTGTCCGATTATGCCGATGGCATCGTCAAGGAAATGACCTTTCGGATTTTCTACGAGAAGAAAAACGAAGACCTGGGCTCCCTGCCGACGGGATTGCGAGGCTCGATGACGGGCCTTGGCAATATCACCGCCGATTTGACGGTCACCCGCACAGGCAATCTTGGAAAAAGCGATGTCGAGCGGGTGGTGGAATCCCTGCCGCAATTCCCGGGCGGTGAATACAAGGCGGAGCTGAAAATCCTGCGTCCGGCCGGAGAGGAATGACCATGTCCGCGTTGAACGGCGAAATTCTTTTGAAGTGGATCAGCCCGGAGCCCCGGCTACCTTGGCTGACCGCGTGGCTTTTGAACGAGGTCTGGACCGCTAAGCGGTTTGAGGCGCTGACTTCGGAAGACTACCTCGTGGAGGGGGAGAGGGCCGTCCATGAAGTCGAGGAAATGATGGCCGCCTCCGCCGATCAAACCTACGATGAACTTGCTTCGGCTTCGATCCAGTCGCCAGCCCTGTTCGACCGGGCGCCCGAAGTTTCCGCCGTGGTGGTGTTCGACGGCGCGTCCTTGCGGGAAATTCCGCTGTTGTTGGCCAAGGCCAAGGAATCCGGGTTCCGGGTTGTCGAGCGGTCCTATGGCCTGGCTACCCTGCCCAGCACGACGACCGCGTTCGTGGGTGCGCGACTGATCGGCAAGGAAATTGGCCCGAAAACCTTGCCGCAGCGCAAGGAACTCAAGGAAAAGGGCGTGCTCGCCTTCTATCTGGACGATGCGATTTCAACGCAACATATCCAGCCGGTCAATGGCGAGCGGCTGCTGGTCTGGTCCGCTTTTCCCGACAATACCTACAAGGACAGCGATGCCCGGTTCGCCCGTCATTTTGCGGACATGAAAAACCTGTTTGACGCGGCCTGGCGGAATACGATCATGCAGATTCCGCGCGGGCGCCGAATCGTCATCACCAGCGACCACGGCTACATATTCTTCGGGGCGGGATTCGATTCCACCCGCCCGAACGACGCTTGCGCTTTGCTCGATCAGGACCGGCACAAATATTTCCGCGAGGATGAAACGCTGCCGGATGCCGCAACCGAGCCGTGCCTGCAGGTCGTTCCTGAGAAGCGCTTGGCGATGCTCCGCGGGCGCATCAAAAACCGGCCGCGCGGACCTTCGTCCAACAAGGTCTATCGCCACGGAGGATTGTCGCTGATGGAAATGCTGACCCCGTGGATCGTTTTGGAAAAGGAATAAAACCATGAAGAAAAAAATTGGAACCGTCATGGAAGCCGATGTCCTGGTCGAGGCCAAGGAGCGCGCCGCGCGCGAAGGTCGGGCCTTGGCGGACATCATCCAGGATGCGCTAATCAACTACCTGCATGAGGAGATCGCCCGGGGCGATGCCGTTCGCGCCTGCGACAAGTTTTGCTCGCACGGCAGCGCGCTGCCTTTGCAGGAAATCGACGAAATTCTCCAAGAGGACATGCTCGCCTCATGAACTTGTCCGAAATCAGAGCCGGGGAGTGGGTCGTCATCGATACCAACATCCTGGTCTATGCCAATCAGCAGAAGTCGGCGGAGGCGGTCCAGTTGTTGCGGCGCTGCGCCTCGCGCGAAGTTCTCGGGATCGTGCCGATGCCGATGGTGGCGGAGCTGGTCCACACGCTGATGCTGATCGAAGCCCGTGAAAACGGCTGGATCGAGAAGTCGAATCCCGCCCGCGCACTATCCGAGAAGCCTGAACTCGTCCGTCGCCTGTCCCGCTACGAGGCCCAAATCCGGGAATTCCTGGGCATCGGCTTGCGCATCGAAACCGCCACCGTGGTGGACATCCTCGAAACCATGAACATCCAGCGGGAATTCGGCCTGCTGACCAACGACGCCCTTCTTCTAGCCGTGGCACGACGGTTGAATGTGACCTCCATTGCCTCTGCGGACAAAGCCCTTAGTGGTATAACGGGCTTTGCCGTATACAGCCCGGGAGACCTGGAGGCCTAAATGCTGGTATTCTTTGACGAGACATTCCGCGATTCGCAGGTTCACAAGGGCGTTTCCTTGGGCGCACTGTGCGGCATCGCCATCCCCGAGCGTGAATTGGGTCGGGTGGCGGCGGAGGTTTATCACCTAAAACACAAGCATTTCGGGCCGGAATTCGCCCGCGATCACGAGATCAAGGGCAAGGAGATGCTGAAAAACTATGTTTTCAAGATGGCTGCGCGTGGCCAAGCATCGAAGAACCTGCAATTTTCCGAAGACCTGTTGCGCTATATGGCCCGCAAGCAGCTAAAGGTTTTTGGCTGTGTCTGTTTCATCAAGGAATTCCGGAATTTCCTGTGCGAGGACATGACCTCGCTGGACTTTACTTTCCGCTACCTGTTCGAACGGATCGACAATTTCATCAAAATTTCCCATCCCGACAACATGGCCAAGCTGGTATTCGATGATCGGGATTTCCAGACCAATCGCAAGAATTCGGAAGCCATCACCAATTTCTTTGTGCGGAGCAACCTGGGGTCATCGATGGATTCCATCATCAAGACCCCGTTCTTTGCCATCTCGCAGGCCCAGAATGTTGGGCTTCAACTTGCGGATTTCGTCACCACGGTGATTGGCTTGAAATTTGCGGCCAGCCCGCACATCGGTCCATATTATTCGCTCCTGAAACCTTCCATCTATTCGTACTACGAAGCCGATGGCCGCAGAATCAGCGGGCTCAAGGTGATTCAGGACAAAGAAAAGGCGCCAGGCGATCTTGCGATCCGCGGTCGGGACAAGAAAGCCCAACTCCCAGCGCACGGACAATATGCCCCACCCAATGGGGGAATGCAACCAGGAAAATCAATCCCATGAAACGCGCCATTGAGGACAGTTTTCCGATCGTGGAGATCAACCGGCTGGCGGTGCCGGAGCGCAACGCCTTCAAGCCGGTTTTTCAGATGCACAAGTGGTTCGCCCGCCGGGCTTCGTGCGTGTTTCGGGCGATCCTGCTGGGCGCGTTGAAGCCGCTGCCGATCGGCAAGGACGGCAAGCCGACCAAGACCGGTGCGCAGGTAATCATGGACGAGTTCTACAAGGACCACACCCACGATCCCGACACCAACGGCAAAGTAGTTCTCGACCCCTTCATGGGCGGGGGGACGACCATCGTCGAGGCGATGCGCCTGGGTTGCAATGCCATCGGCGTGGATCTCAATCCCGTCGCCTGGTTTGTCGATAAGGCCGAGACTGAACCGGTGGATCTGTACGAACTCCGCGCGGCCTTCGACCGGTTGGCCGAGAGCAAGGTCGAGTGGTCCGGCAAGCCGCTGCGAGAAACGCTCCTGGGCCTCTACAAGACGAAATGCCCCTGCTGTGGCGGTGAGGCGGATACCATCTATACCTTCTGGGTCAAGTCGGCCATCTGCACCGATCAGAACTGCAAGAAACAGGTGCCGCTGTTCGGCGACTACATCGTCGCGCAGAAAACCCCCAGCATTCGCTATTTCCCCGACTGCGACTGTCCGGAATGCGGAAAGGTGTTCGATTGGGAAATCGAGCCCGCCGCGTTGGTGGGCGACGAGAAACTGATGGTGAATGCCGGCCGTTATTCCGCCGGACAGGGACGAACCACCGCGCGCTGGGCCTACGAGAAAAAGCCTGAAGGTGCAAAGAACAAGGCAGAAGTCGTTTGTCCATGGTGCGCGAAGACGGTTCAGCCGAGGCCTTCTACCTCCAAAACCAGCCGCAAGAAGGTCGAATTGTCGGTCCTGCTCTGCCAAAAGTGCGAGACGGTCTGGCAGTTCCGCGGGCCGCTGGAAGCAGAGGTTCATTGTCCAGCATGTCGGCATTCATATGACCCAAGAAAAGCAAATATTCCAGATAACAAGGGCGCATTTCAGTGTTATTGCGGCAACATCGGAAAAGTTATTGATTCAGCTAGGTCGATGACAAATGGTCAGCTTTTACCTGCACGCCCATTTGCTATCGAGGGTTATTGTCCGGCCTGTAATGCACAGGCGAAGGGTGCCGCGCCCGATGACAGCGAAGGCTTATTTGGCCCGGGGAACAAAGTTACAGGCACAAAGAAGACTGTGGAAACGGGGACGAATCCCGATTCCATTTTGTGGAAAAACGATGGGAAATATTTTCACCGAATAGATGCTGCAGATTTGGCTTTGTTCCAAAATGCAGCTGATGCCTGGGAGCATTGGCAGCACACACTGCCTCATCCCCAATCAGAAATTGAATGGGGGGAAAAGACAAAAACCCACCTCATTGGTCACCAGTATAAAAAGTGGGCGGATCTTTATAATCCCAGGCAGTTACTAGGACTATCAACTCTCCTTCAAGCTATAATGCATGAAGCCAATAAGCCTCTGCGCAACATGTTGCTTTGTGCGTTTTCAGCCAGCTTAGAACGGAACAACATGTTCTGCCGTTACTTCAATGATCGCAACACAATACAGGCAAGTTTTGACAGGCACGATTTTGCCCCCAAGCTGACCCCCGCCGAGAATTCCCTTTTTCAAAGCGCCGAGATTCGCGGTTCATTCCCAAACATGTTCGAGCGGGTATTCGAGGGTAAGCAGTATTGCGAAGCGCCCTACGACAACGACCGCGAGACGCCGGAAAGTCGGACACGGCCTTCGGCAGAGAAGGTATACACCGGCAACGCACGGTTGGAGTGCGGGGACAGCCGCGAAGTATTGGACGGACTCGATGTTTCCTGGGAATCGGTCGTTACCGATCCGCCCTATGCCGGCAATGTAAATTATTCGGAGTTGTCGGATTTCTTTTATGTCTGGTTGCGGCTGGCGCTCAAAGACGAATATCCGCAGTTCGCCAGCGAATATGTGCCGAAAATGCCGGAGATCGTGGAGAACGCAACGCGGGGCCAGTCCCGGGACGATTTCAAGACGGGGCTCCAACAGGTTTTCGAACGATGCCGAGCCAAGCTGAAACCAGGCGGCATCATGGTCTTCACCTTCCACCATGCCGAGGCAACCGCATGGGAAAGCGTCCTGCAGGCGATTTCCGATGCAGGCTTCAGCCTCGTTGCGGCGTATCCCGTCCACGGGGAGAAGGAATCGTCGCTGATGCTGATGGATTCGGCCGCCATATCCTATGACTTGGTGCATGTGTGCAAGGTCCGGGACCAAGACGGTAAGCAGCGCTCATGGGCCGGCATTCGCCAGAAAATCCGCGAAAGCGCGCGGGAGCAAATCAAGTTGATTGAAGCCGGGCGCTACGGCAGCGAGCCGTTGCCGCCCGTGGATCGAAATATCGTCCTGACGGGAAAGTGCCTCGAGCTGTATAGCGAACACTACGGCAAGGTCGTGGACCATGAGGGCAAGCCAGTGCCGTTGCACGAGGCTCTGGAAGAAATTCGGATGATGGTGGACCAGTTGACCACCGCCGAGTCTGCCTTGCCGCCGGAGTTGGAGGACATCGATGCGCCTTCCTATGTCTATTTGACCTGCCTTTGCGACCGGAAGGAAATCAAGAGCGACGAAGTGCACAAGGCCACGCGTGGAATCACCGAGCCCTCGACGCTGATGGAATGCGATCTGATGATCAAGGGCCGGGCGAAGCGTGGCCGGGCCTATGAGGTCAAGACACCCTTGGAGCGGCTGGATTTGCTCAAGCGGAAGTTCGGCGCCAATTTGGCGGAGCTCCAGGGAACGCTGTTTGGCGAAGACTTGACCGATGTCGTCTCCCGGGACCGAATTTTCGTGGACTATGTCCATTTTCTGATCGGGCTGGCGGAGAACGGTGAAAGCGTGACGGAGTGGCTGGAACGGCTCCGGGGCAAGCGCCCGCAAATCCGGGCTGCCTTGGATTATCTGGCCCGCCGCAATCGCGCTTTTGGAGAGCCCGTGCGCAAAATCCTGGGATTGATGGACGAACGGACCTTGTTCACGGAAAAGAAAAAGACGGATGGCGATTCCGCCTGAGGTGGCATATGGCGCAATACTACATCGTGGAAAAACGAAACCTGCCGGAGTTGTCCTGGGCTATGACCGCTCCGCGCATGGGCTTTCTGGATTTCCTGCGGGCGTTGCAGGATGATCCGCCGGCTTTGCCGCGCGATGGATATGTCCGCGTGGAGGGAATCGAGGATGCCTTGCTGGCCGCCCGGCCCAAGATGGCCGACCTGGCGCGCGACATGCACCGGATCCTGGGGCGATTTGCCGGCAAACTTCAAAAATGGAATACGCAGGTCGCCATCGTGATTGAGACCCGGATCGTGCCCGGCGAGCAGCTATGGGTCGAGCATCCCACGGACAGGATTCCGCTCTATCTGGTGTTTGGCTCTCCCGCCGGGGGTGAAGCCTTTTTCAAAGTCAGTTTCAATCTCAGCTCAGGATTCTAGCGATGTCGGAAGAACCTGCAGAATACAAGGTGCAGACCGGCAACCGGGTCACGGTCAAGGGCCGGAAAGACCTGGGCATTGGCGAAGTCCTGCGCGTGGCCGAAAACTACGGGGCCTATGTCGCCGATGTGGTCTTCGATGCGGAAAGCGGACGCCGACTGGAAACTCTGCCGATCGAACGGTTGGATCTGGTGCCCGACATCTGGGAACGGGCGCGGAAGGGCGATTGGGACTCGCCGGAAGATTTCCTGCTCAAGCAACTGGCTTTCCAGATGCCGCTGCACAACACCGGCGGCCAGCTATCCAACAGCCGGACCGACCTCCTTCCGCATCAAATCCTGCTGACCCGCGATGTGGTCCGGTCCGACCGGCGGCGGTTTCTGATCGCCGACGAAGTTGGTCTCGGCAAGACCATCGAGGCCGGCATGATCATTCGCGAACTGGTCGCCCGGAATGAGGCCCAGCGCATCCTGATCATCTGTCCGGCCGGCCTGATCAAGAATTGGCAGAACGAACTGCGCGATGCTTTCCGGCTGCCGTTCGAAGTCTTGGGCCTGGATTTCAACGATTACGGTCCGGCATCGTGGGAGATGCATAACCGCGTCATCGCCTCAATCGATGCCCTGAAACGCCCGGTGCGGATGGATCGGCTGCTGGCGGCTCCCCGCTGGGACATGGTCATTATCGATGAAGCGCATCACCTAAGCCGGACACGCTACGGGACGAAGATCCAAGCCACGCTGAACTACAAGCTGGCGGATGCCTTGCGAACCCATACCCGCGACTATCTTTTCCTGAGCGCCACGCCGCACCAGGGGGACCCGTTCCAGTTCTGGTCGCTGGTTTCCTTGCTCGACGAGCATCTATTCGATTCGCCCGAATCCATCGCCGAGCATCGGGGGCTGCTCAACCGGATCATGTTTCGGCGCACGAAACGAGAAGTGACCAATTCGCGCGGCGAACCCATCTTCATGCGGCGACAGGTACAATCGCAAATCTTCGACCAGGCCGCCCGCGAGCGCTTGTTCTACGACCGGCTGACGGAATATCTGCGGGAAGGATACAACGCGGCGGGAATTGGCGAGAAACGGACGACATCGAAGCAGCGGGCCATCGGGTTCGTAATGGCGACATTTCAGAAAATCATGTCGTCGAGTCCGCGGGCTATCAAGCAAGCCCTGCGCCGCCGGCTCATGGTTTTATTGATGCGCCACATGCTGGACCTGGAGCAGAAGCGCAAAAAATCATCGTCGGGCACGCTGGCCGAGAAAATCCTGAATCTGCAAGACGAAATCCGCGCGCTGGCGGAACAGATTGTCGAAACCCGTCGCGATCTCGGGGACGGGTCGGATGCCGATGGGCTGGTGAATCTCATCCGCCAGCGCGTCACCCGGAGCATGATGGAGGAGACATCCTGGGCACTGGACGGGGACGAGGAGGGCGACGAAGGCATATTTGCCGATGCGGACATCCCCGACGAAGCCGAGAAGGTGCGGGAATTGATCAAACTGGTTCCAGACGGAGCCGACCGGAAATTCATCACGCTGACGCGCGCGATCGACGACTTGCGCAGACAAAGCAAGGACGAGCGCTTCGTCATCTTCACTCAATACCTCGAAACACTGGCGTTTTTGCGCGACGAACTTGCCAAAACCTACGGGTTGGACCAGATCGCCATCATCCGGGGCGGTCCGCTGGATGAAAAAATCGCGGCGGTCGAGCGGTTCTGGTCATCGGATGGCGCCCGCTTTTTGATCAGTACATCGGCGGGCGGCGAGGGCATCAATCTTCAGGTCGGGCGGATTCTGTTCAACTATGATCTGCCGTGGAATCCCATGGCCGTCGAGCAGCGCATTGGGCGCATCCATCGCTACGGCCAGCAGGACACTTGCCAGGTCTATAATCTTGTCGCACGCGGCACGGTCGAAGAACAAATCTATGGCATTCTGGAAACGAAGTTGGGCGAGATCGCGCGGACCATCGGAAAGATCGATCCCGAAACCGGAAAGCCGCTTGAAGATTTCCGGTCCGAGGTATTGGGATTCCTCGGGTCTTCACCGAACTACCAGGCCCTGTATATGAAGGCGCTGGTTGACAAGGATTTCAAGCGCACGGAACGGGAAATCGAACAAGCCTTGAATAACGCGAAAGAAGCGTGCAAAACCATCAGTTCGCTGACCCAGGATTTGACGCCGTTCAATTTGCAGGATTACTTGCAAATTGAAGGACGGGTCACGCTGGGCGATCTGAAGGAATGGGCCGAACACGGGATCTTGAGGTTGGGCGGTTCTTTTCTCCCGCACGAAGAGGCTTTCAAAGTGGAGGTGCCCGAGGAGTTGCAGAACATCCGCGGAGTATCGGCTCGATACGCGGCCGTAACCTTCGACAGGCAGGCCGCCATGCGCAAGAAGCGGGTGGAATTGATGGGAATTGGCCATCCCCTGGTGGACGCCCTGCTTTCCTATCAACAGAGTTCGAGTTTCCAGGGTGAAGTTACCTGTCTTCCCGGTAGCGGGAGTGCTGGACCAGCCCTGATTATCCGCGCTCTCGTAACGATTGAAGCCGAAGCCAAGCACGCGCATCGGGAGGTCAAGGTCATCCAGATTGACAAGCAAGGACAAGTTCAGATTCTTTCCGACAAATGGGATTTGGACCTTCTTCGTTCCGGCCAGTTCAGGCCGGAGCGCTTGCCGTCCGATTCTTCCCGCCTGCCGTGGGCATCATGGCGTCAGTCCTACGAAACCACCATCGGTGCTCTTCTTGCTCAGGCTCGCATGAAAATAGACAATCCACTTTCCTCGCGAGTGCAACTTCTCGGTCTTTCGATCGTTTTTTAATCAGAATCCGTTAAAGAACGGAGACGCGCGCGCCCCCACCCGAAGCCCGCAGACCTCTGAGGATGTCCGTCAAACATATTTCTTTTTTTTCAAGCCTCCCGGGCAGGCGCGGCGATGAGGGAGCAAAGCGGCGATCCGCGCCGGGCGAGGGCCTGGAGGTAGAGGCCTTCATCGTATGGCGTGCGGGTCTGCCAGCAGCGGTGGATGATCCGGATCCACTTGAAGGCCAGCGAACGGATGGCGGCGTTGTGGCCCTTGCCGCGTTGCTTCTGCTGCTCGTAGTAGGCCCGCGCCCAGGCCGAGTGGATGACGGTGCTTTTGGCGAACTCGTGGAAGGTCTGGCGCAGGAACTTCGGGCAGTTCCAGCGCCAATGCGTCCAGCAGCTCTTGCCGCTGCGTTCGATCACGGGCGCGATCCCGGCATAGGCCTGCATGTCCTGGGCCGTGGGGTGCCGGGAGCGGTCGGTGCCGAACGCGGTCAGCAGGCGCGGCGCGAGTGCGGGGCCGGCGCCGGGCAGG
>JAAYDL010000157.1 GCA_012729265.1 Lentisphaerota bacterium
ACCCGCTGACCGTCTCCCGCCATCCTGCTCTGTGACTTTGTTGCAATCACGGTTTTGGACGAAATGATTTTTCCGGATTCCGCGTTAGCGAACCTCAGCTGGATTTCGACTTTTACCGTGCCTTTGGCCGCAGACACACCGACAACATCCGTCTGGGTCTCATCCAGCCCTAAGCTCAGTACGCTGCCGTATAGAATAAACCCTGCGGCCTTGAGCTTTCCGGCTTGCGGCGTTGTTTCGTTTTCTTCTGTCATGCCGGCGTCGGCCAGTTTGCGTTCGCTCAAAACACTCGCCAGCCGTTGCCGCTCGACCACCTCAAACTTTCTCGTGTTGATGATATTGTCGGTTATCCGCGTCCGAAGCGTATTGAACAACTCCGTCGGTGCGTTTGCTTCGTTTTCAAACTTCTCCACCGTTACAACCATCTTCGGTTGTTGCGCAAATCCCACCATTGCGCACATCATCAGGCTGATTGCCTGTACAAAACAGATACCCTTCATGAGTTTTTCCTTTTCGTTGTTTGCAGTTTTGATCACAGATCGTTGAAATCAATGGGTAAGAGGCCACAGTCGATCAGACGATATCCCTGCGGCGTCTTGATTACTTTCGCAACCACCTTTTTGGGCTTGGCGCGTTTGCTCCGATAAATCAGTTCGACTTTCATTACCGTGGCTGCCCCTTCGTGGGCCTCCGCTTTGTCGATGTTCTCGTCTTTCAAACCGCCATTCCCGTCCTTGTCATTTTCGAACAACGCTTCAAATGCGGTGAACGATTTCCCTCTGCGGTACCCCTTATCCATAGCACCGTACATCGCCTTGTAATCTTCGTCCTTCCACGCACGGCAGAAGTACCGGACGATTCGACGAGGCTCAGACGCGTCGGTTGCCGGTGGTTCGGGAAATGCGTTCGTCTGGACGGATTGAACCTTTTCCGACGATTGCAAGAACGACGACACGCCCGGACCGCCCGACTTTTCAGGGGCTGCGGGAGACTTCTCTGAATAACCGCTTCGCGCGAGCAGCATGACGCCCATTGCCGTAAAGACTAAGATAGGCTTCACAGGTAACCTCCTCGTCTACTGTAGGCGAACCGCGTCGATGATTTGCGTTTTCAGGGCTTTTGACTGATCCGACGTGATGCGCACATAATGGCCGCGTTTGACAAAAGTCTTATCCGGTTCGAGAACCTCCGCCCAGGAAGAATTCTGTTCGGATTCCAGAACCACGCCATAGCCGACAGGACTGGGCTCACGAACCGCACCGGCCACAACGTCGGAGTGGTCGACATACTCGAAGAACTCAACCTTGACCCCTTTTACCAGACCGTAGTTCGTTCCCATCGTAACTTTTGCGACCTTCCCGCCGCCGCGTGTCTCGACAACGCGCGCGGGCGGCGCATAGCGTGAGCCCAGTTCCATTGCAAAAAGCTTCGCACACTCCTGTACGGCCACTTTCAGTTTTCCCACAGCCTCAGGCGTCTCCGCCGTGGGAGTCTGCGCGGAATCCACTGTGCCGGGAGCCTCGCTCTCAATGTTCTTCACAAGTATCGTCCGCCCCGTCATTTTTTCATAGAAGCGGAAGTCCACGCTCGCCGTCACCTTGTAGGACGCCACACCCTGTTGTCCACTGTTTAGAGACGCACTTGCCAAACTCAGCCCCGTAGTCTTCTCGATACGGGGCGCGTTGACCTTTGCCGTGATCAAGTATTGCGCCTCCGGGATATCGATTTTTTCGAGCTGGTCGGAGTTGAGAGCTTCCAATTGCTTTTCTTTCAGGAGCGCATCAAGGTTAGACCGCTCCACAATCGAAAAGAACGCAAAATCGGAAATGGCGCTTGTCAAAGATGCGTCCAGTGCGTCAGCAACCTCGCGCCCCTTGATCACATTGTCCTGTTTGGTCAAGATCGCCACGCGATGCTTGACTTCTTTTTGTACGGCTGTCGCGCCTTCGTCAGTATAGGTGTCCCTGTCGCGCTGCGTGATCGCCATCTCTGCAGGTCTTGGCGTAGAGCACCCGACCAGCATCATGGCGCACAGAGAGCCGGACATGAGTATTCCGCGTGTTTGCTTCATTAACTTCCT
>JAAYDL010000158.1 GCA_012729265.1 Lentisphaerota bacterium
CCGGCGCTCGAATGCGTCGAGCAGATCGGGCTGGAATCCTTCGTCGCTCAGCTTCGTCGGCTGGGCTTTTCCACGCTCGATCGTCCGGCCTCGCATTATGGGCTTGGCATCGTGGTCGGCAGCAGCGAAATGACGTTGCTGGATCTCTCCAACGCCTACGCCTGCCTCGCGAGGAACGGGGTCTGGCAACCCGTGCGTGTGCTTGCCGACGAGCCGGCCGGGGAATCGCGCACGGTCTATTCCGCCGAGGCCGCCTACATGATGGCCGATATCCTGGGCGGCGACGAACGCTCGGCCGATCTGGTCGGGCACATGGCCGACGCGGTGCTTCCGCGCGTCGCCTGGAAGACCGGCACCTCCTCCGGGCACCGCGATGCGTGGACTGTGGCCTACAATCCGGAATATGTCGTCGGCGTCTGGCTTGGGAATCCCGATGGATCGCCGTCGGATGCCTTGGTGGGCGGCAGCGCCGCCGGGCCGGTGGCGGGCGATATTTTCCGGCGACTCTATCCCGCTGGTGATTCGCCCTGGTTCGCAATGCCTGACGGCATCGAGACGCGGGCGGTTTGCGCATGCAGCGGTTTGCCGCCTTCGCAGGAGTGTTCGACCCTGCTGGCGGACATGCATATTCCGCGCATCTCGCCGACGCAGCCGTGCGCGATCCATCGCGATGGCGGCGAACACTGGCCCGCCGAGCTGCAAGCCTTCATGGAACGAAACGGCGTGGGCGACGCGGTCGCGGCCCGCGAAGATAATCCACTTGGCATCGAGACGCCGGTCGACGGGGAAACCTATCGGTTGCTGCCCGCCTCGCCGGGAATTCGCCAGGAGATCAAGATCGCGGCATCCGGCAGCGGCGACACGCTGTACTGGTTCGTCGACAACGAATTCCTGCGCACCGCCAGCGCCGGTGATCCTGTCTATTGGCCGCTCGAAAAAGGGACACATTCCATCGCCTGCGCCGACGCCGCAGGCCGTACCGCCCGCGTCAGCATCGTTGTCGAGTGACGGAATGCGCCATCGGTTTGGTTTTTCACTATTGGAGAACCATATTCCCTGATCTTACTGATCATGGGAAATTCGAATTTCTAAACTCGAAATCCGAAACAAATTATAAATTTTAATGCGGCTCAATTCCCCAAATGGGTGACATGAAGCCGTTTCGAGTTTGAGTTTTGTGGATTGTTTCGGGTTTAGGAATTTGGGCTTAGGATTTTCGCAATCAGTAAGATTGCGGACCATATTGCGGAACCCCATTTCCGGTCGGGCGAGGGAAAGGAAACGAGGGTACGTTGTTTGATTCGAGAGAAAAGGTTAAAAGATTTTGACACGATGTCATATCGGAGAGTCCGCCCGCGAACCATTGCCCTATATAAGGTGCACCGATAAATAAAGCACCCTCCCGGGTGCTTTATTTATGCGTTCCGCGCCGCCGCTTAATGGAACCTTTGAATAGAGGCTCAGCTCCTTCATGTCTTCAGTCGTGAGCATCTATTGCTTTATTGTTGGGAGTTTTTTCTTTGTGTTGCCAGTCTAAGGTTACGGTTTCTTAAGAATGGGATGACTTCAATTCCTCGCATCTTTTTCGAAGTTCCTTATTTTCATCTTTTAATGAAGCCACTTTTTCCCAGACATAATTCAGTTGATCTATATCTTCTATATCCTTATTTCGCTGATTTTCTTTATTATCAATATATATGTAATAGCTGAGCACTATAGCAGGAAGCAGGATAGAAAGTATGGGTGTGTGTATTGCTTTGAGCATAATATCCAAAAAAAGTCCAACCAGAAAAGAACCATACCCAATCGGCTTGCACCAAAACTTTACTTTTTCAGCAAATTTTTGCTCTCTCGCTAGAGATTCCGAAAGAATGGTGTGTAAACCCACTAATAAAATGTGTGTAATCTCTTCTTTAGAATAATTAGGCTTAAGAATTGTATCGTACACATATTCGCTACCAATTCTGTAGAATAGCTTTTCAGATAGCTCAACATATGGATCTCTTCCCGTTCCAAGGCGCTTCATGTAATGAAGGATTAATTGACTGGGGGTTCGTCCCTCACGATCTTTGCCGTTGTAAAGGTCAAATACATCCTTCATGCGCCTTGTTATGGCGTCATAATGCTCCTGCGGTATTGTGCTACTCATGCATTCACTCTGTATTAAACATGCCTTATTCTGAATTATTATTTTTGCCAAGCGTTCTTTCTAACCCGTCTTTTAGTCTTTGGGTTATTGCATCTGATTTCCTTATCGATTCGGTCATATCAGCCCTTACTTCTTGTGGAATTTCAGGAGTGCGTCCATGCTCTTTTATGTATGTGCCAGTTTTTTCAAGAAGCTGGACGCTGAGATAATGATCAGTTATTGCCAGTGACGTTGCTTTGTCATATTCGCTTTCAGGTTCCACATTGCATTTAGGGCAACGGCAAAATGCTCCAAACTTCTTTTCTCCACAGTTGTAGCATATCGCTAAGATCATTTTATTTTTCCTCTCCCAACGATTAGGATTTTATCCGTCCAGCTTCGCCCAAACATCAAGATTCCCCCGTGGAACGCTGATGGCTGGATGAATATGAGGGCACCCGCAGGTGCCATCTTTTTGTTGGACTGAGCCTTTCGGCCAGCGCCAACTATCCAACAATCTATGGGGATAGTACGGATCCCCAGATCGTTTCGCCATGGTTTTCTTCAGATTTCTTTCCGAAGCAATGGTGGCTTGGCAACTGGGCAAGATGTTATAAAACGGGAGCATTTACGTGAAATTACTAGATTACGGGACCGGCCCCTTGGGCTAAGGCTCGGTTCAATAGCGAAGCGTTTCACCTCAGCTCCTTCATGTCTTCAGTCGTGAGCATCTATTCCTTTATTGTTCGGTTACTCTTTTTCTTCAGTGAGGTTAGCTGCCATCTTGAGTAGAAGAATCAAACTTATGGTTCCGAATAATATTGATATTAGGTTTCCAATTTCCTCAGCACCCACAATTTGTCCAACACTGAGCAATGCGATGCCAAAGACAGCAAATACACCTGCTTGAAATAATTTCTTTTGTTCATTCTTGGCTAGTTTGATTTCAAATACTGCAAGAGATATGAAAACTCCAATTGTAACTATGAATGCTGATGGTGATATCCAGTCCATTTTTTCTCCTTATTTTTATACCGAACGATTAGGATTTTATCCGTCCAGCTTCGCCCAAACATCAAGATTCCCCGGTATCCGCCGATGGCTGGACGGATATGAGGGCACCCGCAAGGCACCATCTTCCTGTTGGACTGAGCCGAGGACCGAGGGGGAACAAGGGCACACCCAACCCATCTATGGGGAACGTATGCTCCCCGCGCCGATGTTTCAATTCTTTTTATCGGCATCTTTTCAAGGAATCGAGGATTTTGGTTGCGGAATTTCAAAATCGGGAGGAGTTTTAGCAGGTTTCGCTTTCGATTTTCTTGGATAAGAGTGGGGTTTTCCGTGCTGAGGCACAAGCGGGCCGGAAGGCTCCTCCTTTGCTTTTCAGGCTTTGGCGGACAAGGCGGAGCGTCTTTTTCGAATGGAACGGTCGGGTTTCATGATCAGGGGGGGAGCTTGGGCGCGGGGGAGCTTTACCTGAAGGTCTATTTTTCTGCGCGGAATGGTGGACAAAATCGCGCGGCCGTCAATGTAGAGCATGCGTCCCGCTTGCGCGAAAACGAGCGGGACGCTCATTAACCTTTTGGGCGCTGGTGCCCGTGTGAAAAAGCCGCCTGAAGGCGGAACTGCGAACTCAATTTAAGCGACGGGGATCTCGGCTTCTAGGACTTAGATTGTTTTTCTGAGGGTGCCTGCTCAGCGACGTGGCCGCCAAGATGGCTGCGGTAC
>JAAYDL010000159.1 GCA_012729265.1 Lentisphaerota bacterium
TACTTTGGGGCGCTGGTGGCCGTGTGAAAAAGCCGCCTGAAGGCGGAACTGCGAACGATATTTAAGCGACGGGGACGTCGGCTTCTACGACTTAGATTGTTTTTCTGAGGGTGCCTGCTCAGCGACGTGGCCGCCAAGATGGCTGCGGTACGAAAGCAGGGCCGCCAAGATGGCTGCGGTACGAAAGCAGGGCCGCCAAGATGGCTGCGGTACGAAAGCAGGGCCGCCAAGATGGCTGCGATACGGGAGCAGGGCCGCCAAGATGGCTGCGATACGGGAGCAGGGCCGCCAAGATGGCTGCGATATGATTGACGCCTTTGTCTGGAGATCAGATTGCAACGAATGGATGAAAAGCAGCGAATTGAAAATCATTCTGCCTCCAAATCATTTTGCCCAGATATCTCTATCCTCCCTTGCGTCTTGGCGTCTTTGCGCGATTTAAACTCTGAACCTCTGAGCCCTCAAGCGCAGCGGGTGGTGAATAATTTTGACCCCAAAGACACTAAGAAAAAAAGCTACATTCTTCTCTTCGCGTCTTCACGTCTTTGCGGTCATTTTCTGCTGAGGAGCCGCGTTAGATTAGAGCTCGTTCGGGCGGTGCTTCAGTTTAGTTCCTTACACCTCCCCTGATTTTACTGATCAGGGGAAATTCGAATTTCTGAACTCGAAATCCGAAACAAATAATAAATTCAAATGCGGCTCAATTCCAAAAATGGGTGACACGAAGCCGTTTTCGAGTTTGAGTTTTCTGGATTGTTTCGGGTTTAGGAATTTGGGCTTAGGATTTTCGCAAGTGGTAAGATTGAGGGCAAGGATGCCTACCCCGGATTTTTGTTTTATTCCGTATGGCCTTGCAGCTGCAGGTTGGCTACCCTTTTCCTTCGAAGGTTGGGTTTCATTATATTCTTTCGGTTGTGCTGTCACTTGATTGCGGCGCGCTTCCGAAGAGGAGATATAGTTTAGCGAAAAATGAGAGTGTATTAACCGCCGCGCAGCGGCTTATTGGAACCCGCTCTTTGCTCCGGTTTGAGAGCGATCAATGGAACGGAAAAAATGAAAGATCCTGTCGGAACAGAAAAGGTGGTTCACGGGCAGCGCTGGGGCGCGGTGCATAACGGTTATTTTTCCGATCCGGCAATTGCGCGACCCCTCATTAAGGCCGTCACAGACGTTCTGGCGGAATCACCCGCCGACGTGATTGCGGATCTGGGCGGAGGAACCGGTTTCATGTTGTCGCAACTGGCACAGGATGAGATTGGTTCCGCACAGCTGGTGAACATCGACTGCTCCGATGCTCAGCTTGCTTTGGTAAACCAAACGAATATCTCTTTAGTTCGTTCATCGATTGATGAGTTTAGACGAACCGGGGTTGCGACCCGAAATCAGCGGCTTTTGCTGATGATGCGGTCGGTTCTTCATTATTTCGGCGAAAGCGGCCTTCAACCCTTGCTGCGCCATCTTCGAAGCCAAATGGAGCCGGGCGAGTTTTTTGTTCATCAGAGCGCGGTCTTTGATAACGAGGAAGATGCGGTCTGCCTAAACACCCTCTACCAACAGATGCGCACGCAGAAATGGTACCTGTCGACCGCTGAGATGGGAAACCGGCTTGCGGATTCCGGCTGGCGCGTAATCGATAGTGTTGCGGCGCCTGTTCTGTTGCTCGACTCCGTCGATTTAGGATTGCGGTACGCGCTGGACGCAGACGACCTCGCTCGCATACGGAATGGGATGATCGAAAAATTTGGTGAAACCAACCGCGTATTTCAGCTGACTTCGTCCGGGTTTTGCGCATCGCTACATTACCGGATTTTCACCTGCGCTGCTTCTTGAACCCATGATTGAACTCGTTTGAAAAAAGGAGGGATGCCGTGCAAAAAAAGAACTGTAAAATCAGAACAATGACCCGGCAGGAAGTGGATGAAATTGCAATCCGCTGGGCGGCGGAGGAAGGGTGGAATCCGGGATTGTACGACGCGGAGTCTTTTTACGCGGCCGACCCGAACGGATTCCTGCTCGGGCTGCTCGGCGACGAGCCGGTCGCAACCCTTTCCGTCGTAAAATATGACGAATCGTTTGGCTTCCTCGGTTTTTATATGGTTAAGCCGGAGTACCGCAGACAGGGCTTTGGAATTCAGATCTGGAATGCCGGGCTTGAATATCTCAAGGGTCGTACTGTCGGACTGGATGGGGTGATTGCGCAGCAGGAAAATTACAAAAAATCCGGATTTATACTGGCGTACCAAAACATCCGCTATCAGGGAACCGGCGGCGGACCATCCTCCGTAAATCCAGAAATTGTCCCGTTGTCATCGGTTGTTTTCGAGGAGCTTTGCGCCTATGACCAACCGTTCTTTCCCGACCTTCGTGTTCAATTCCTGAAACACTGGATCAATCAGCCTCGCAGCGTGTCGCTCGGTATCCGGAAAAGCGGGAGACTAGCCGGATATGGCGTTTTACGCCCTTGCCGCATCGGATACAAAATCGGCCCGCTGTTTGCGGACACTCCTGAAATGGCGGAACAGCTTTTCGTCGCTTTAAAAGCGACCGTCCCCGGCAACGTCCCGGTTTTTCTGGACATACCCGCCGTAAATCCGGCGGCGCTTGATCTGGTCAAACGACACAACATGACCGCCGTATTTGAAACCGCCCGCATGTACACCGGGAAACCGCCTGTCCTGCCGCTCGACCGACTGTTCGGCGTAACGACGTTCGAGCTTGGGTGATGGCTCACTTTCTTCTTCAGGCGACGTCCTCGTTTAGTTCCTTACACCTCAACTTCTATCCATTTTTCGTTTCAAGAACGGCCATGCTTAATGCTCTGCGGTCATTTTCTGCTGAGGAGCCGCGTTAGGGAGATTAGCGGTTGAAATGCTCTATTTAAACAACAGCGGGGCAAAATCATGGAGCGACTTGCGCCAGGTCTGCCATTCGTGGTCGCTGGGGTAGGACGCAAACTTTATTTCGAGACCGGCTGCGCGCATTTTTTCAACGGCGGCTTTGGTCGGTTCTATGCGTGGGTCATCATCGCCGCAGGAGATAAAGAGCACATCCAATTTTTCATTGAAGCGCTTGGAATCCGACAGCAGGCCGGGCATTTCTCTCTCTGCATCAAATCCGCTGGCTTCCCGAATGCCGCCGAAGAGTCCCGAACTGAAAATACCGACATCGGCAAAAATATCGGTACTCGACAGTCCGATATAGAACGCCTGACCGCCGCCCATGGAAAGCCCGCACATGGCGCGCGATTTTCGGTCTTGGATCGCACGGAAATTTTTCTCCACAAACGGAATGATGGCCTCGGTAAGTTCCGTTTTGTAGGGCTGCATGCCCTGCATATTGTAGCCGCCTCCGCCGATGCCCAGGTTGGAATTCGGCATGACCACAATCATCGGAACGGCCTCGCCCTTAGCAATCAGATTATCCATGATGATGGCTGTTTTGCCTTGTTCCGCCCAGCCGCGATGATCTTCGCCGCCGCCGTGGTGGATATACATGACCGGATATTTTTTATTACTGTCGGTGTTGTAGCCGGGCGGCAGATAAATATTCAGCGGACGCCAGCTTTTTGTCTGCTCGGAATAGTACGACGTAGAGAGCGTATAGCCGTGCGGCACATCCTTGATGGTATAGAAATCGCATCCAGCTTCAGGGATTTCAATCGCGCTAGAAACGCGGCTGCATCCGTAGAATGATTCGCTGGCCGGGTCGGAGACATCGACGCCGTCGACCACGAGCGAATAGTAATGAAAACCCGGAACCTGCGGATCGGTTTTTCCGGTCCATGTCCCGTTTTCATCTTTCGAGAGCGTGTAGGTTTTCCCCAGAGAAATCTGTACGCGCTGCGCCTGCGGAGCATTTACCCGGAACACCACACTCAGGTCCGGCATAATCCGTGGATATCCGTTTTGGTTTATGTTGGTTTCCGGGGCAACAGACCCTTCAGGAAGCGATGCCTGCGCGCGCGGTCCGAACTGTGCCGCCGACGGGAAAGCCCCGCACAGCGACAAGAGAGTAATCCATAGAATTTTTGGTGTTTTCATGGTGGAGACCTATTGAAAAGATCGGTTTTTGTCAAGGGCGCTGCCGAAAAAATGGTTTAGAACCTGCACGGAAACAATGTTTTTCTTTCGATTCGCAATGCGGACTCCCTTGCTCGTCGTCATCCTTCCAGTCTCCAGCGCCGACCGATGTTTTTCCTTTTCAATGCATTAATAAAAAGGGGATTATGCGTTTTTCGACGGCATGTTCAGTTTTGGTTCAACAACCAGGCTCAATCAAAAGGGGGGAGGTTAGATGAAAAAGAAAATCCTTATGGTCGTTTCGCTTCTGGCTATATTTCACGGGGTAACGGTTGCCGGAGCACAAGACCAAACCGGCGAGGCCAAGGCGTTCAACGGTTATACACTTTTTTCGACGCTCAACGGCACCACCACCTACCTGATCGATATGAACGGCGATGTCGTACACACGTGGGATCTGGATTCGGCGGCGGCGTTCAGCACCTATTTTTTGGATAACGGCCACCTGCTTCGATCTGCCTCCAAGGGCGGCGGTATGGGCTTCGGAATGGGAGGCTTCGGCGGGGGACAGCGAGGTGCAGCAGAAGGAGGCCCTCCCGGCGGCATCGGTGCCGGCGGTAAGATTCAGGAGATCGACTGGGACGGCAACGTGGTCTGGGAGTATGAATATTCTACCGACACGCAGGTTCCCCACCACGACATCGAAAGAATGCCGAACGGTAATATTCTTCTGGTCTGCTGGGACGCCAAGTCGGGCGAAGAAGCGATCGCCGCCGGCCGCAATCCGGAATATCAAACCGGCGAACTGCATCCCGACGCCATTGTTGAGATCAAACCTGTCGGCGACAACCAATGGGAAGTGGTTTGGGAGTGGCGCGTATGGGATCATCTGGTTCAGGATTTTGATGCTGAAAAACCAAATTACGGCGATGTATCTGCACATCCCGAACTGATTGACATCAACTATTCCGAGAGCTGGGCCGATGCACCTGCTCAAGGTGCCGGTCAAGGAAATCAGGGCGGAGCTCGCGGGTTCGGCGGCGGCGGTGCCTTTGGCGGAATGGGCGGTGGTATGATGGGCGGCGGGGGCCGGATGGCGACCTCTGACTGGACTCATCTCAATGCCATCGACTATAACGAGGAGCTCGACCTGATTGTAGTCAGCAGCTACACCTTCAGTGAATTCTGGGTGATCGATCACAGCACGACCAAAGAGGAGGCAAAAGGCCATTCAGGCGGCAAGCACGGCAAAGGCGGCGACCTCGTTTATCGTTGGGGTAACCCGGCCGCCTACAAGCAGGGAACCAACGACGACCAGACGCTGTTTTGCCCGCATGACATTCAATGGATCGCGGATGGATTGCCGGGCGAAGGACACATGCTTATCTTCAACAATGGGCCCAACAGGCAGGACGGACAGTATTCCTCTGTCGAAGAGTTTATTCTTCCGCTGGATGAAGAAGGCCGATTTACAATGGAGGAAAAAACCTTTGCAGCCGTCACGCCCGTATGGAAATATGTCGATCCGAATGACAAAACGAGTTTTTACGGTACGAACATTTCCGGAGCCCAGCGCCTGCCCAACGGAAATACGCTGATCTGCGAAGGGCCCAAAGGGCATCTGTTCGAGGTTACACCCGATGCAAAAACCGTCTGGGAATATACCTCTTCCGTATCCGGCGGCACAGCTGGTGGTGGCTTCGGCGGAATGGGCGGCGGCAGAATGGGGCAGGGCGCGGGTGCTTTCGGCGGCAACGGCGGATTCGGCATGCGGGCTCCCGGGAATACATCGACGAATGCTGCGCCCGGAGGTAACGCCGGCGGAGCAAGAAGAGGCGGTGGTGCAGCGCGCGGCGGTATGGGTATGGGCGGCGGCATGGCCAACCAGATTTTCCGTGCCACTCGTATTCCGGCGGACCATCCGGGACTCAAAGGAAAAACGCTGTCCCCCGAAAAGTAAGATGCTAAGCCATTAACAGAGGAAAACGCATAATGAAAATTCACAGAAGAACCCTGATAAAAACACTCGCCTGCTCAGCCGCAGGTTCACTGCTCCTGAAACCTTTCCGCCTGTTTGGCGAGGAGACCGCTGTCGCCGAAGCGGAACCGGAGCCGAAACTGAAAATCAAAAACCCGGTGCTGGATAATCCCGGTATGTCCGATCCGCATGTCTTGGTTGTCGATGATGTCTGCTACATCTTTTCCGGCCACGATGTCGGGTTTGGGAAATCAGAATGGGTGATGCCGGACTGGCGGATTCACCGCTCCAAAGATCTGCAGAAGTGGGAGCTTGTCGGCACGATTCTTCCGGATGACACCTATATGGGGAAAGGAAGCACCAGCTGCTGGGCGGGCGATATCGTGAAGCGCAACGACAAATATTATTGGTTTTTCTCCAATCGCGATAAGGATACCGGAGTGATGGTGGCGTCCAAGCCCGAAGGCCCATATACCGATGCGCTCGGAAAACCGCTGGTTGAATCCTATGACCCGACGATCTTCACCGACGACGACAATACGCCGTACATCATCTGGGGAACCGAAACCTATAAGATCGCCAAGCTTAAAGATTCACTGCTGGAGCTGGCAGAAGAGCCGCGCGTTCTTGATATCAAGCGGACCTCCCACTTCCCGTTCATGGACAAAAACTCCCTGCACAAGCACAACGGACTCTATTACCTAACCTGCTCGGGCTACTACGCCACATCGAAAAACATTTACGGTCCGTATGAAACCAAAGGAATGGTCGGCGAGGGCTGGGGGCTGGAGACCGGTTGGGCGCACGGCGATTTCTTCGTCTGGAAAGACCATTGGTATCACATCTGGTGCAAGTATCGGGATCGTGACCACGACAAAATACGGGACTGTTTCATCGCTCCGGTCTCCTACGACGAAGACGGACTGATGCACGACGACCTCAGCCAAATGGATGAAAAATACAAATAGTCCGGGGTTGCGGGTTACTCAAACTGAGGATTTGAGGATCGCTGTCTTGGATTCTCTGATTTGCAGATTGAAGAACCTCCGTAGAAGCGTATATTTTCCCCTATGACTCAGTTGGCTGAAATTCTACACCCCGAAAAACCATCAGACTTCAAGCTTAGCTATGATCTTCCAATGCAGATGAGCTTATTCCCCCGGTTTCGATACATGGGAAGTAAGTTCCGTTTGCTGGAGTGGATGTATTCGATTTTACAGGATCTTCCATTTGATAATGCCATGGATGCCTTTTCGGGTTCGGGTGCAGTTTCCTACATGTTTAAAACAATGGGAAAACGGGTGATCACGAATGACTCTCTACACTTCCCCTATGTACTCAGCCAAGCTCTTATCCAGAATAACTCTACTCGCTTGAGTAATGAAGATCTCGATTCATTACTTTCGGCACGCGCGACATCAATGGAAGAACAGTTCATTCAGAAAACCTTTTCCGGCATTTTCTACACTCAGGATGATTTGGTTTTTCTGGATAATATTTGGGTTGGACTGCGTAAACTCACCTCACCGGCCAAACGATACCTTGCTTTGGCAGCACTCCTGCGTTCCTGCATTAAACGGCAACCCAGAGGCGTATTTACCGTTTCCGGCATTGGTGCGACGTATGATGACGGACGGCGCGACCTTAGATTATCCCTGCGGGAACATTTTTTGGAACAGACCGCAGAATACAATGCGGCAGTCTTTTCCAACGGGAAACAAAATGCAGCTTATCATGGAGATGTTTTTTTTCATGATAAATCCCACGTCGATCTCGTATATATGGACCCGCCGTATGTTCCGCGTTCGGATGATAATTGCTACATGAAACGCTACCACTTCCTAGAGGGGCTTTCCTGTTATTGGAGAGGGATGGAAATCATGGGATCATCCAAGGTCAAAAAAATTAGAAAGCCCCACACGCCTTTCGGTCATCGAGGTGAGGCAATCCAAGCCTTTGATCGCATGTTTCGCCAATTCTCGGATTCAATCCTGGTGCTATCCTACAGTTCCAATGCCTATCCTGATCTGGATTGTCTGACTCACCTGATGGGGAAATATAAGAAATCTGTTAATGTTCTCCGTAAACCACACCGGTATCATTTCGGAACTCATAGTGCAGCGAAACGCAACCTTGTTGAGGAATACTTAATCATCGGTTCAGAATGAAAAGACAAAGACAGCAGCTCCAGAATATCGTTTCCTCGCTATCTCCCGTGGATGCAAATTGGATGGATGACCATGCAGCTGATTGCATCCATTTATTGCGGACAATCCCCGAAAAAAAAATCGTATACAAAGAAGGATATTGAAGAACTCCTGCGAAAGAATTTCCCGGCGGCTTCCACATTGATTCGCTTATTCCTTGATGTGTCCAAAGACGAAATGACCATCCACCTTAAAGAACTCCTTGGTGATGGAGGCATCGGTATTAAACGCTTTCAGAAAGATTCTGAAGCCTATCTGCGTGCGCTCTGCTCATTAGGACTTCCCGGCAAAATGACGACCGCAGTGAACACCCCACCGCATTGGTCAGATGTTTTAATAGAACGCCTGAAGGGCGGTCGGGGCAGTGCAATCAAAGGACAACAACGCGGACGAGGACTCGAGGATTTTACCGAAAACCTCATCCGGCACGTCTTTGATCAGTCTCAAATCGACACCCGCTGCCGATTCATCGGAGCAAGTGGGCAAAGTACAGAGAAAACGGATTTTGTGATCCCCTCGCGAAATGACCCCCATATTCTGATTGAAGCAAAAGCTTATGGTGCCACCGGGAGTAAGCAGACGGATATTCTCGGTGATATAGCACGCATCGTGGAACAGAAACGCAATGATACGGTAATGCTTCTTTTTACAGATGGTATCACATGGCGCGAGCGCTTGAGCGATCTGCAGAAGTTGATTGATCTACAAAATACGGGGAGCATCAATCGCATTTATACAAGAGCAATGGCTGAAGAGTTTCTATCCGACCTCAAACAGCTCAAAATCGAGTTCGGACTATAACTCAAGCTCAATGCGATTCCCTTCTCCACGGCACAGAAGAAGGCGAGGGCATGGCCGGCAGTGCACCGACCATGCCCTCTTTCTGAAAGGGGAAATTGTGATTAATACGGTATCCCGTGCACAGAACAGTAGGGTTCTTCGTCCAAGCTGTTGATTTCGTAGGTTCCGCCGGCGGGACATTGAATGGAGTCAAATCCGCCACTGATGTATCGATCAAGATCGGCAGCGGTAGGTTGTGCATTATCCATTTTTCCGTTTTCAATCGCCCACGTCTCCTTTGCAAACTGGATTACACGGCGATTGTTTTCGCACGCCTTTTCGATCGAGTTGTATCGGGCTCTTTCAAAGCTGGGGATGGCAATGGAGGCCATTAGCCCGACATAGCCGACACCTGCGGTAGCGATGAGTTCGCCGGGATTGGCGGCCATGTTGCTGTATGATCTGGAATAAATTCCGGTCGGTGTTTTCAGCATATATTTACTCCCCTGAATCTCACGCATGTTGCTGAATATCATATTAAACAGGGTATCCAGTTCTTCTTCGTCGATACTTTCCACAAGCTGGGTCATGGCCGATTTATACTCTTTCATGAAGCGCGGCGAGAGATAGCTGACGGCGCTGACTTTTTCCGGGGCATCGGCCAGCAGCTCTTTATATTCCGGCACACTGATCAGTCCGTTTTTCTTTTTGCGGCTCTCCAGCGCTTTGGCGATGGTTTCCGGGTTGGTCCCGATCAGCAGATAGTCATCGGTTTGTACGAGGGTCGGAGCAAACGAGAGCGGAAGCGGCATCGGAAGATAGAGGGTGTGAAGCGTGAAACCATCCACCTCGACTTCGGTCAGCGGAGCCTCGGCTTGTTTCAGCTGGGCCAGAATCAGTGCGCTGATCATCGGGTTTTTGGTCTGCAGCCCGATCATGGCGCTGGGTTCAGGAAGCGTCAGCGTTACATCATCATCGATCGGAATGACGCTTTTTCTAGTATCGGAAAGCTGGATGGAGACGAGGATTTCATTGTCCAGCGATCCAAACAGCTCAGCCAGTTCCGCGCCGATCATCATTTCCACCATATCGATTTGCTCGTTAAGCATAGCCTGCTGTTCAGGCGGAAGGAAATCGGAAGTAACCTCCTCAAAGATTTTCCAGATTTCGTTCAGTCCGGCGGTGGAGTTTTCCACCAGAACGGCGTCGGCTGGAGCATATTGAATTCCCTTGAGGAGACGAGGCTCGGAGGCCAGAACGCGCCACAAAATGGTGTCCGCATCCTCCGCGCCATAATCCAGTACGCTGATGGTGCGGGTAAGGCCGTTTTCCAGCGGTTTCATACTCATTGCATAGGAATCCACGGAGAGGAGGCCGGTATCGTCGAGACCCTTCTTCACCAAACCGACAATGCTGTTCACCTGCTCTTCCGGCACTTCCATTTTGGCCATATCGGCGACCAGATCAATATATTGATTGATCCGCGCCTTCATGGAGGAGGTGTCCATAAAGAGCAGGAAGTTTCCATCCAGGTCCAGCTGAGTCAGCTCCGCCCGAACCGGTTGTTTGGTTTGAACGATCTGTACAGGTTTTGCGGCGTCCGCCGTGTTTTGCAGCGGAAGAGATCCGCCCAGCAAAAAGACCATCATCAGTGGTAATATGCTTATATTCATCATCGCTCCTTTCGGGAATATTTCCCCTTGTTAACACTCGAGGTGCAGCCTCCTGACTCAATTTTTAGAGTTTGTGCTCAATCTCATCTTCTTTGTCAATCAGAAAAGAAATTGAGAAAGACTTCTTTGTATTATTCCGCACGAACCATGAAGAGATGTTGCTAACGCGGTTCCTCAGCAGAAAATGACCGCAAAGAAGCGAAGACGCGAAGAGAAGAATTTAGCTTTTTTTCTTAGTGTCTTTTCGGTCAATAACATCCTTGTCCGCAGAGTATTAAGCATGGCCGTTTTTGAAACGATAAATGCTCTAAATACCCCGCAGCTTGCTGCGCAAAATGTAGACGGAAGCATCTTGCTCCGTTGTGTTGAATCGGCGAACCCCCTAAAAATGCTTCTTAACGCCGCGCTTTATACGCCGTGCAAGGTGGATTTAAACGGTTTCACCAGCGCGTCGATATCGACTTCCACGGCGTCTTTGACGACCAGCTTTTTCGAATGATTCGCTGTGCCGATTTTCTGCACCGGAAGGCCGGCGAAGAGCACTTCAAACGCAGCGGTTTTTTCGGGTGCAACGGAGACGACAAAGCGGCTGTTTGATTCAGAGAACAACTGCGTGGCCGCATCAAATTCTCCAACGAGCGAAAGGTCCACATCCGCGCCGAGCTGCCCGCCAATGCACATGAGCGCCAGCGACACGGCCAGTCCGCCCTTGGTCGGCGTAGTGGCCGATTTCAGCAGTTCCGCGTCGGTCGCTTTGTTCATGGCCGCATAGATCTTCAGTGCGGTTTTTCCGTCTACGGTCGGTACGTTACCGCCATAGTTTTCCGGTACGCCCTGCGCTTCGGCCAACATGCGATAATAAGCGGAGGCGCCCAGCTCATCCTTCGTTTCGCCGATTACGTAGATCACATCGCCGGCGTTTTTGAGCGGCATCGTGACCGCTTTCCTGACGTCGTCGATCTGTCCCAGCGAGGAGATCAGCAGCGTCGGCGGAATCGAGATTTTCTTGCCGCCGCGCGTGGAGTCGTTTTTGCACGAGTCTTTTCCGGAAACCGCGGGCGTTTTGTAGAGGGTGGTGTAGTCGTAGAGCGCCTTATTGGAGCGGACGAGCTGCGCCATCTTGTACGCGCCGTCGGGCGTCTTTTCAGACTCCACTGGATCGGGCCAGCAGAAGTTGTCGAGAATCGCAATGCGGTCGAGGGCTCCGCCGACGGCAATAATGCGCCGAACGGCTTCGTCGATTACCGATGCCGTCATGTGGTAGGTGTCGATATCGGAGAACCACGGATTGATCCCTTCAGCGAGTACCGCGCCGCGGTTGCTCTCATATTCAATCCGCATAATGGTGGCGTCCGACGGCACATCGGCATTCACGCCGACATACGGTTTTACCACGCTCAGGCCCTTCACTTCGCCGTCATAGATGCGGCTCTTAAATTCGCGCGAGCAAATGTTCAGGTCGCCCATCAGCTGAGTCAGTGTCTCCGAATAGTCGCTCTGTTTTTCAACGACCGGAGCCGGTATGGTCGGTGTTTTCCATACGCCCGGCATCACCAGCGTCGGGCAGCCGGTTTCATAGAGGAAATCCATATCGAGGCTGGCGATTACTTTGCCGTCGTATTTAACCGTAAAGTAGCCGGAGTCGTTATAGCGGCCCATGAACGCCACTTCCACATCGCGCTGCTTCGCCAGCTTTTCGAACGCCTCACGGCACTCGGGCTGGACGGCGAGCGTCATGCGCTCCTGCGCCTCGGAAACGAGAATTTCCCACGGCTGCAGCCCTTCATATTTCAGCGGTGCATCCTTCAACTCGCATTCGCAGCCGCCGGAATATTTGCCCATTTCGCCGAAGGAGCAGGAGATGCCGCCCGCGCCGTTATCGGTGATGCAGCGGTAGAGGCCGAGGTCGCGCGCCTCGATTAAAAATTCATACAGCTTGCGCTGGGTCAGCGGGTCGCCGATCTGCACGGCCTGCGCGGGCGATTCCGTACGCAGCTCTTCGGAGGAGAACGTTGCGCCGTGGATGCCGTCTTTGCCGATGCGTCCGCCGCACATGACCGTCCAGTCGCCGATCTCGACCTCCTTGCGCTCCGACGGGCGATTCCCGACTTGGATGGGCATTTTGCCGAGTGTGCCGCAATAGACCAGCGGCTTGCCGAGATAGCGTTCGTCGAAACACTCAAACCCACGGCTATAGGGAATGCCCGATTCGTTGCCGCCGGCAATCACGCCGTCGTGAACGCCGTCGCGGATACGCCGCGGATGCATCAGTCCTTGCGGCACCTGTTTATCATAAAAGGGGGACCCCAGGCAGTAGCCCCAGACGTTGGAGACGAGCTGCGCCGCCATGCCGGTGCCCATCGGGTCGCGGTTTACGCCGACGATGCCGGTCATTGATCCGCCGTAGGGATCGAGCGCGGAGGGCGAGTTATGCGTTTCCACCTTATAGACAATATGCTGCTTGTCGTCGAATTTGACCACACCGGCATTGTCGGTGAAGACCGAGACCAGCCAGTCGATCGATTCCTCGACTTTCTTGGTGGAGGCTTTGACGTAGGTTTTATAGAGCGAGTTGATCGTTTCGGTTTCGCCGGTTTCGGTATCGGTGTAGTTAACCGTTCCGGCAAAAATTTTATGCGAGCAGTGCTCCGACCAGGTCTGCGCAATACATTCGAGTTCAACGTCGGTCGGCCATTCCGGCAGACCCAACTGAGCGCGGTGCGCTTTCACTGCGTCGCTTAAGTAGTGGTTGCGGATCGCACGCATTTCGTCGAGCGAGAGCGATAGAATGCCGTCGTTCGAAATCTTCATCAGCGCCGCGTCGTCGTCGGGCAGCTCGATCGTCTTGACCTTAATTTCAGGATGATCATCAAAAATCGGCGCGGTGATGTCCGGTTCCGCCGTCAGCCACTCTTCCTTTGAGAATACCGCAATGGTCTGAATCAGGGTGTTGGCCAGCAGATCTTTGCCGAGGCGCTCCACATCTTCGCGGGAAAGGTCGCCGGAGAGGAAATATTGAATGCAGGTATAGACCTGCTCCTCCCAGGCCAGCTCGCGTCCGACAATATCCTTCAGGGCGCCGCGCGCCGTGCGTCCGACGTTGTCGGTTACGCCGGGCTTAAAGCCCACTTCGAGCATCCAATCAAACGATTTCGGAGCAGGCAGACGTCCCATCGCTGATTCAGCGACCACCGGATCGGCAAAGGCTTTCTGTACTGTCGCGGCCGTTGCGTCATCCATATCGGCGACCACTTTATACACATCGCGCGTGCGGCATTCGGCAATCTCCAGTTTCAGAGCGCCCTGCGCCCGATGAATGACTCCGCGTCCACGCGCATCCGGCACGCCGTCTTTTAAACCGATTTCAATTCTATAAATCATACTATTCCCCCTGATTCCGGTACGTTGAAAAAGATGACGCGAAGCATAGCGGGAAATGCCGGCGAATAGCACAAAGAAAAACGGGAAAAAGAACCCAGGTCCAGAAACGCTGTGCCCCGTCTGTTTCCGGTTTAAAAGACAGCAACGACCGAAGCGACAAAAAGCTTTGCGTCTGCCATGTCTCTGCTCCTTTTCACGCCTCCATAAACGCCGTTCAATCCGGGCGGCGACTCCTTGGAGTGCGCAGGCTTGACTGCGCTTTAAAAGCGGCGTCCAGCCGCCGCACTGAAGCGAGAACCCTATCGGCGAAGTCGATCGTTTTTTTGGAGATAAAACAAGTTTATGGAATTGGCTCATAGAGCCAACGCTACAACGTAGATTGTCCGCGCCGTGTTGTAGAGTCGGCTCTGCGAGCCGAAATACCTACTTTTACCAGCCAAAGTGCTGAATTATCCCGATTGAATAGCTACAGTCCAAGCATCAGGATGAGTTGCTGGTTAACTGGCAGCTTGCAAAGGCGGAAAAGCCGCTGAATCCCATCAAGCCTCTCGATCAGGAGTAGGAACCATGCATTATATAACAGGCGTAAGATACGATACGGATTACAGGTTGCATCTGCGGTTTGATGATGGAGGTTGGCGCGTTGCCGATCTGCAATCGCATCTCGACGGGGAAATATTTGGACCGTTGCGGGATGCCGTCCGTTTCCGCACGGCTCACCTGAATTCGGACATCGATACGGTGGTATGGGACAACGGCGCCGACATGTCGCCCGATTTTCTCTACGAAATTAGCGTTCCATTGGCGGATTCGCAGCTCAGCAGGGTTGCAGAAGAACAGTCCAGCTACGAAACCCGGAACCATTCGGAATAGGATCGGCTCACGGGGTAGCGATGTCCGGTGCAGCAGGCGCAGACGGCTGTGCTGCAGCTTCGCCGTCGGCCGCCTCCGGTTTTTCGGCCGGCTTATCGACCTGTTCGGTAGGCGCTTTCTTGAAAACGCGGCCGAAATCGCGCCACGTCAGGAGGAGCATCGCGCCGATGAGCAGGACGGCAAAAATCTGTACCAAGATGGAGATCACTTTTGCAGGCACCCTGCGACGGGTGATCCCTTCCCAGAGCGAGAAGCAGATGTGTCCGCCGTCGAGAACAGGAATGGGCAACAGGTTGAGGATCGCCAAGTTGATGTTGATCATACAGGTGAAGCTTAGCGCGGCGACAAAGCCGATCTGGATCATATTCCAGAGGAGGTTGAAGATGCCGACGGGGCCGCTGAGGTTTTTCGCAACCGTTCCGGATTCTTTCGGGGTCACGAGTCCCTTGAGGACGCGGAAAACCATAAAGGCATGATTTTTAACCTGATCCATCGGTTTTGTGCGGAAAGAGCCGAGCCCGACGCCAACCATGATCCGCTCATATTTTTCATTATATTCGGGGGTGATCTCGGTTTCTATCCGTTGACCATCCCGTTTAACAGCGATGGATACGGTTTGGTTCGTGGCACTCTGTACAATGTCCGTAAAATGATACCAGTCGCGAACCGTTTCCTCGTTGAATTCAACGACGATGTCGCTGGCCTTAAGACCGGCTTTTTCGGCTGGGGAATCTTTTTCCACTGCACCAAGCAGGCAGGGAATGGCCTGTCCGATGCCTTTAACAATGGTGGCGTCATCGTTTCCCGGCTCAAATGTTTTGAGACGGAGTGTCCGCTCTTCGTCAGCGTTTTTAACGGAAAGGTCGATCTGCATATCCTTTCCGGACTGCAGGAGTCCTTCGACCAAAAAATTATGCCACGTATCAACAGGTTTCCCGTTCACCTTGGTAATGATGTCGCCCGGGCGAATTCCTTTTGCGTAGGCCTCGGAATCTTCTGCAACCACTCCGATCATCGGGAGCTGTTCCTTCAGCGTAGGCAGTTTGTACGAGGCAATATAAACGATCCAAGCCAGCAGAATGCCGAACACAACGTTACAGAGTGGGCCGGAAGCCGCGACAGCGATTTTTTTCCACGGAGAGATTTCCGGGAGCTTTTTGCGATCATTTTCGTTTTCGCCCTGAATTTTTTCCATGCCTTCGGGGTCGAGCTGGGGAAGCGACACATAGCCGCCGATGGGAAAGGCGCCGATTTTATAGGTAACGCCGCCAATCTCTTTTTTCCAGAGTGCCGGTCCCATGCCGATGGAAAAGGTTTCGACAACGAGACCGCATTTTCGCGCGACGATAAAATGGCCGAATTCATGAACAAAGATGGTTATTCCGAAGAGGAACAACATGGCAAGAATGGATAAAAAAATGGTTAGCATAGGATCTTTTCGATATTAAATGGTTAATGGTTATATTTTTAGGAGAGAATAAAAACAATGTAGATATAGAGCAACGGCGCGTTGAAGAGCACGCTGTCGATCATGTCGAGAATACCGCCGAGACCGTAGACCATGGAGTTGGAGTCTTTGACGTCGACGGCGCGTTTAAACATCGATTCCACCAAATCTCCGGTGGTTCCGACCGCAGGAAAGAGCAGGGAGAGCGCTAATCCATGGCCCCAGCCAAAATCAAAGTTGCCGAGTTTGCCGCCGGAGAAAAAGAGCCAAGCGAGGTTGACGATGAGGCAAAAAATGACGCTGCCCAGCATGCCTTCCCAGCTTTTCTTGGGAGAAATGAGAGGAGAAAGTTTGGTTTTACCGAAACGGCTGCCGATAAAATAACCGCCGGCATCGCTGAGCTTGGTGCAGAGCAGGAGGTAAAGCGCGGTCATGGCGGGTTTGTCCGGGCCGCCGATCAGGAAAATGCGGACAAAGAAGCTCCAGAGGAACGGGACATACATCAGCCCGAGGAGCGTACCCAGCGCGTTGTCGAGACCTGCGCGCATGTTCGGGTAGGCCAGAATGCGGAAAAAGACCGTGACGACCGCCAGCAGTAAGACCGACCAGAGCATCGCCTGAGCCGTATCGTTCGCGCCGCTGCCGCTCTTGAGCATATAAACCCATGTGGCCGTCACAAAAATAAGACCGACACTCATTCCCCATTTTTTTGAGGCGGGCAGCCCGCCCGCTTTCAGCAGGCCGAAGAATTCCCACGTGCCCATGCCGCACATTCCGAGGAGTACCAGAAGGCAGGAAATGTTGCCTGCGGGCACCAAGCACAGCAATAGAATAATGATGGCTCCGATGATTAAGCCAATGATTGTCCGTTTGTTATCCATTACGGTTCCTGTTTTTTAATTCCTCCATATCGGCGGTCACGTCGGTTGAAGGCTTCGAGCGCTTCGAAGAACGCCTCTTCACGAAAATCCGGCCAATAGGTATCTGTAATGTAAAACTCGGAGTAGGAGAGTTGCCACAATAAAAAGTTACTAAGTCGCAGTTCGCCGCTGGTGCGGATCATCAGTTCCGGATCGGGGACGTCCGGCAGATAAAGATGCTCAGCAATGGTCTGCTCATCGATCGACTTGGTTTTGAGTTCACCCTTTTTCACCTTTTCAGCAATTTTCTTTACGGCGTCGGCAATCTCTGTGCGCGATCCGTAACTCAGCGCAATGATAAAGGTGTGGTCGGTATAGTGTGCCGTGGCGTCGATCGTTTTCTGCAGCCGCATGCGGACGGGCAGGGGAAGTCGCTCAAACTGGCCCATAATGCGCAGGCGGATGTTGTTGTCGTGCAGCTCCTGCTCATAGGCATTGAGCGAGCTGATCAGGAGCTTCATCAGGCCGTCGACCTCCTGCGGCGGGCGCTTCCAGTTTTCCGTGCTGAACGCGTAGACCGTGATAAATTCAACGCCCGCCTGCGCAGCGGCCCTCAGTACAGCGCGCACCGATTGCGCACCCTCCTTGTGGCCCTCAATCCGCGACAGCCCGCGCTCCTGCGCCCAGCGCCCGTTGCCGTCCATGATCAGGGCAACGTGCTTTGGAATTCGAGTTAGGTTTTTAAGGTCAATGCTCATTTGGAGAGACTATGAGGTATGAAAGATGAAATATGAAGGAGGAACTCAATCGGCGTTGGCCTTTTTGTTGAAAGCGTCGCAGACCAACGTTCTGAGTTCATATTTCATCTTTCATATCAATCAAGAATCAATGTGCTTGAACGTTTGGGTCCAACAGAGAGGATGGAAACCTTAACGCCGGTGAGCTGTTCGATGTAGGCCACATATTTCTTAGCCTGCTCGGGAAGCTCATCCCAATTGGTGCATCCGGTGGTCGGGCAGTTCCATCCTTTGAACTCCTCATAAATCGGCTTGCAGCGTTCCAATTTGCGGATGCTGGCCGGAACGTTGGTGATGCGTTCGCCATCGACTTCGTACGCCACACAGACCTTAATGGTTTCAACGGCGTCGAGCACGTCGAGCTTCATCAGCGCCCATTCGTTAATGCCGCCAACCATCGCGGAGTAGCGGGCAACCACGGCATCGAACCATCCGCATCGGCGCGGACGCCCCGTGGTGGCTCCGAATTCGTGTCCGACTTTGGCAATGTGTTTGCCCATATCATCGAAGAGTTCGGTCGGGAAGGGGCCTTCGCCGACGCGTGTGGTGTAGGCTTTCACAATGCCGATGACACGGTCGATGGCATTCGGCGGAACGCCGGAGCCGGACGGTGCACCGCCGGCACCCGTGCTTGAAGAGGTTACGAAGGGGTAGGTTCCGAAGTCGACGTCAAGCATGACCCCCTGGGCGCCTTCAAAGAGAATTTCATCGTCGTTTTGAACGGCTTCGTGCAGCAGCGGAATGGTGTCACAGATAAATGGACGAAGATAATCGGCGGCCCCTTTGACCTCTGCGAGCAGTGAATCAATATCCAGCGGAGCTGCACCCATGCCAATAAGAATTTCGTTTTTGATTTCAGCCCGCGCTTTAACCATATCGAGGAAGTCGGCTTCGAGAATATCGCCGAGGCGCAGGCCGGTGCGGTCGGCTTTGTCGCAATAAGCTGGTCCGATTCCTCGCTTGGTGGTGCCGATCTTCTTGCCTTCTCCGAGTTGGCTTTCTTTAGCACCGTCGAGCTCTTTGTGGTACTGGAGCACCATGTGCGCACGGTCGGAAATGAAGAGGCGACCGTCGAGTTTAATACCGCGCGCGACCAATTTCTGAAGTTCGCTCATTAGCCCGACAATGTCGACCACCAGTCCGTTGCCGATCACGCATTTGCAGCTTTCACGCAGAATGCCCGAGGGTGTGAGGTGGAGCACATATTTCTGGTCGTCGATTTCCACTGTGTGCCCGGCGTTGTTTCCGCCTTGATAGCGCACCACCCAGTCGGCGTTGGCGGTTAATACGTCAATGATCTTTCCTTTGCCCTCGTCGCCCCACTGCGACCCGATCAATACTGTCTTGGACATGCTATTCTCCGGTTAGTTTTTTATCGCCTGTGGGTTATCAGAAGATCCGCATCTGTTCGCCTTTTTTCAGACAACCACCAAAAAAGCCCTCTTTTCATAAGGGGGCTCATGAAGTCGAGAACTTAGGGAAAGCCGCTCGATGCGTCAAGTGTTGAGCGCATTTATCGATGGAATCTGAATCGGTTGATCCGTACGACTCTCCGCCGATTTATTGTTCTAATGTACGATTTTCCAACACCAAGATCGCAACGTCCGCCCGAAAAGATAATTCCCTAAAGGAATAGCGACCCATGGGGGCGATTTAAATCAAACCATTGCTCCTTCGCGACCTTCTGTTAAAGAAGATTCGTGTCCATGGGTGAGATTCGTGGTTCAACTTTGGTTTCGTCTTTGCCTCGCTGGGCATCGATCGATAGAACTTTTTCGGCAAATACAAGGCAGATTTTACAGTGCAAAAGAAACATAGAATCCCTTTGTATATGCGATATGTGAACATTTCGTCGCACTGTTTTTAGCTGGATATAAAAAA
>JAAYDL010000160.1 GCA_012729265.1 Lentisphaerota bacterium
TCATTCTCTCCGGGGACCAACTCTACCGCATGGATATTCGGAAGATGATTGATGCGCATCTGCAAAACGGGGCCGATCTGACCATCAGCACGAAACCCGTGATGCGTGCGGAAGCAGGAATGCTGGGCATTATGCAGACAGATGCGGATGGGCGTATTGTGCGTTTTGCCGAGAAGCCGGGCGACTCACCTGCACTGGATGAGCTGCGTGCTCCGATGTATGAGGATGAACGTTATCTGGCAAGCATGGGTATTTATGTGTTTAACGTGCAGGTGCTTTCGGATCTGCTGTCCGCAAGCGATCAATCCGACTTTGGGAAACACATTATTCCGTCGGCCATCGAATCGCACCGGGTGTGCAGTTATATATTTGATGGATATTGGGAGGATATCGGGACGATCCGCTCATTCTGGGCGGCGAATCTTGCACTGGCCAATCCGTTGCCGAGTTTTTCATTTTACGAAATGAACGCGCCGATTTACACCAATATGCGGTATCTTCCGCCTTCAAAAATTAATCAGTGCGGTGTGAGATGCTCGCTCCTTTCCGACGGCTGCATCATTTCAGCCGATCGGATTGATCATTCTGTGATTGGCCTGCGTGCTACGTTGGGCGAGGGGACGGTGGTCGAAGATTCAATCGTGATGGGCGCGGACTATTTTGAGCATGGTGCGGTGGCTGATCCTTCTGGAATTCCGATGGGGATTGGCCGGAATTGTTTCATCAGAAAGGCCATCATCGATAAAAATGTACGCATCGGCAACGGCGTGGTGATTACGCCCGACGGCAAGCCCGAACATGTTGAGATGGACCTCTACTGGATTCGCGACGGGGTCATCGTTATTCCGAAAAACACCGTTATCCCCGATGGTACGGTGCTTTAATTATTCGTCTTCGAGGTGCCGCCCGGAATAGGATTGCACGGCCATCTTCTATTTTATAACTTCACTCTGATCTGTCGGCTTGTGCCGATCTTGAGGAGACCGCATATCATGAAAATATTTGTGCCGGGCAGAATCTGCCTGTTTGGAGAGCATTCGGATTGGGCGGGCGGCTATCGTCGTATTAATGCGGATGTCGAAAAGGGCTGTGCCCTGATCGTCGGGACCAATCAAGGGCTTTATGCCCAGGTGAAGCAGCATCCGGACAAGTTGATTATTACCGCATCGCTCGAAGATGGAACGCGCAGCGGGCCGTTTGAGATTCCGATGGAGCGCGAGGCCTTGCTTAAAGAGGCAACGCAGGGCGGGTTTTTAAGTTATGCTGCCGGCGTGGCATACCAAATTCTGACGCACTACCGTGTGCGCGGTCTGGAGATTGACAATTATCGCACGGACCTTCCGGTCCAAAAAGGGCTCTCCTCTTCGGCAGCCATCTGCGTGCTGGTTGCCCGTGCGTTTAACCGTATTTATGATCTGAAGATGACCGTGCGCGGGGAAATGGAATATGCGTATGCCGGCGAAATCACCACGCCGTCGCGCTGTGGTCGCTTGGATCAGGGCTGCGCCTACGGAAACCGCCCCGTGATGATGACGTTTGATGGGGACCGCCTCGATGTCGAGGAAATCAAGGTTTCCCAGACGCTTCATTATGTCATTGTGGATCTGAAGGCGTTTAAGGATACCAAGGAGATCCTTTCAAAGCTCAATAAGTGTTATCCCTTCGCCGATAACGAACAGCAGCGTAAGGTGCAGGAATATCTGGGCCCCATCAATGCCGATATCGTTTCGCGTGCAGCGAAGGCCGTCTGTTCCGGCGATGCTGAAACGCTGGGGAAACTGATGCGCGAGGCGCAGGCGAAATTTGACGAGCACCTGCAGCCCGTCTGCCCCTCACAGCTTACTTCGCCGATTCTTCACAAGCTGTTGGCTTATGGGCCGATTCAGCCCTATATCCTCGGCGGAAAAGGCGTGGGCTCGCAGGGCGACGGAACCGCCCAGCTTCTCGTCAAAGATTCGGCGGCGCAGGATGCGGTCATCGAGATTATCGAACGCGATCTGAACATGTCCTGCATGAAGCTTAATATTGATTCGCTTAATCGATTGCGCAAAGCCGTTATTCCGTCCGCCGGATTCGGCAGTCGGCTCTACCCGGCCACCAAGACGCTGAAGAAAGAGATGTTCCCGATTATCGACACCGACGGACGCGCCAAGCCGGTCATTATGGCGATTATTGAGCAGCTGATCGCAGGCGGAATCGAGGAAGTCTGCATCGTGATTCAGGAAGGTGACCGCGAAATGTTTGAGGAGTTTTTCCATCGTCAATTGTCGGTGGAGCACGCCAATAAGCTGTCCGTAGAAGACCGTCACTATATGAAGTATCTCATGGATCTTGGCAACAAAGTCTCCTTTGTGGTTCAGGACAGCCAAGATGGCTTTGGTCACGCCGTTTACTGCGCTAAAGAGTGGGTGAATGACGAGCCGTTCATGCTCGTGCTGGGCGATCACCTGTTTTCTTCGAACACGGAAACGTCCTGCATTCAGCAGTTAATTGATCTCTACGAACGTACTGGGCGCAGTGTAGTTGGATTACAGGAAACGCCTGCGGAAGACCTTAAGCGCTACGGCTGTGTAACGGGCATTTGGGAAGACGACGGCTCTATCTTGTCGATCACCGAATTTGCCGAGAAGCCGACGCCTGAATATGCTCGCGAGCAGCTGACCACGCAGCATGTGAAAGAGGGAAATTTCCTGACCATCTTCGGCCAATACATTCTCACGCCGCGTATCTTTGAACTGCTTGGAGATAACATCAGCCGAAACATGCGCTGTGAAAATGGAGAGTATCAGTTGACGCCCTGTCTCGATAGGCTGCGGAGCGAAGAGGGTTTTATTGGCTGTCGAGTCGATGGTTGCCGCTATGACATCGGCCACCCCGAAGCTTACCGAAAAACGGTGTCCAACTATTCCTAAAACACCCGAATAAAAGGGGGCCTGAATCTCGGAAAATGAGACGATGCGTGGGCTGGTTTATGGATTTGTATCGTGGGCAGAGAAGGGGTATAAAGGCACCCTTCTTGTTTTTGGGCGGGAGGGGGCTCGTTGTCGATTGGTTTTTTGATGGTGGATTTCCGATGACGAAGGGGCATAGCGCTGTAACGGTGAAACGGAGTTTTTTTGATGAGAATACTTTCGGGCATTCAGCCTTCGGGCAAACTGCATATTGGTAACTATTTTGGAATGATGAAGCCGGCGATTGAACTGCAGGAGCAGGGCGATGCGTATCTCTTTATTGCGAACTACCACGCGATGACGACAGTGAACGATGCGGCGGCGCTGCGGCAGATGACAACGGATGTGGCGCTCGATTTTCTGGCGTGCGGTATTGATCCCAACAGAACGGCGTTTTATCGCCAGAGCGATGTGCCGGAGGTGCACGAACTCTCGTGGCTGCTTTCGGTGATTTGTCCGATGGGATTGTTGGAGCGGTGCCATTCGTATAAGGATAAAACGGCGAAGGGGATTGCGGCAACGCATGGACTCTTTGCTTATCCGGTGTTGATGGCTGCGGATATTCTCGCGGTGAATTCAAACGTGGTTCCGGTGGGGCGCGACCAGAAGCAGCACGTTGAGGTGACCCGCGATCTGGCGATTAAGTTTAATAATGCGTTCGGCGAGGTGTTCACGATTCCGGAGCCTTCGATCCGCGATAATGTGGCGGTCGTGCCGGGGGTGGACGGCCAGAAAATGTCGAAATCCTACGACAATGCGATTGAAATTTTCATGGAAGGCAAGCCGCTGAAGAAGCGGGTCATGTCGGTGAAGACGGATAGTAAGGAGCTGAAGGATCCGAAAGATCCGGAGAGCTGCAACGTGTTTGCGCTCTATAAGCTGTTTGCGACTGAAGCGGAGCTGGCTGATTTGGCGGAACGTTACCGCGCCGGCGGAATGGGCTACGGACACGCCAAGTTGGAACTGTTGGACAAAATCAACGCGCATTTTGGTCCGATTCGGGAAAAGAGGCGGGAGCTGGAGGCGGATATGGATTATGTGGAAGATGTATTGTGCCAAGGAGCCCGGAAGGCGCGATCGCTTGCGCGTGAAACGCTGAACAAGGCTCGTCAGGCCGTGGGGCTGGAGTGAAACGATTGATGAGTGACGATTGATGATTGAGGATGATTATAAGGTGTCGCTCGATGTGTTTGAGGGGCCGCTGGATCTGCTTTTGTACCTGATCAAAAAGGACGAGGTGGACATTTACGATATTCCAATCGGGCGCATTACCGACCAGTACATGGAATACCTGCAACTGATGAAGGTGCTCGACCTGAACATTGCGGGCGACTTTATTGTCATGTCGGCCACCCTGATGCTGATCAAGAGCCGTATGCTGCTTCCTGTCGAGGAGCGCCGCGACGAGAGCGAGGAGGAGGACGAGGATCCGCGCTGGGATCTGGTGCGCCAGCTGGTGGAATACAAGAAGTTCAAGGATGCGGCGGACCATCTTGAAGAGCTGGAAATGCACATGGAAAACATCTTCGGGCGTGAAAGCGAGTATGTGGAGCTGGGCGACGCGCCGGATGTCGATCTGCGCGACGCCAGCATTTTTGATCTGATCTCCGCGCTGAACGATGCGCTTGGGCGAGTCCAGGAGGAGGATCTTCAGGAAATATTTGCGGAAGAGTATACGGTCTCGCAGAAAGTAACCTATATTATTGAAAATTTGAAGATTGCGAAGCGGTTGAATATTACCGATCTTTTTGCGGGGATGCATTCGCGGATGGAGGTGGTCTGCACGTTTCTTGCGGTGCTGGAGTTGATCAAGCTCAACCGCATTGCGGCGGTGCAGGAAGGCCATTTCGGGCAAATCATGGTGGAGCCGCGCAATCCGGAACTGCCGGTGGAGATTGAATTCGAGGAGCCGGCGCAGGTGATCCAGGAGTTGTTTTAGAACAAGGCACGGATATGAGCGAGAGCACAATTGATGTACTTCCAGAACTGAAGCAGATTGTAGGTGCCATGCTGTTTGCCGCCAAGGAACCGCTGTCGATAAAACGGATTCGTAAGGCGATGATTGAAACGGGGAGCGGGTTCGGCGGGCCGTATGAGCAGTATGCCAAGGTCACCGAAAGCCAGATCGAAGGCGCGTTGGAGCTGTTTCAGGAAGATTTGCTGAAGGCCAAGGTCGGGCTGGATGTCGCGCTGGTGGGGGGTGCCTATCGATTGCAGAATGATGCCGTCTGCGGTCCGTTTGTGCGGGCGCTGCTCGAAAAGAATCAAACGGTTCGATTATCGAAACCCGCGCTCGAAACATTGGCGATTGTGGCGTATCGCCAGCCGTGCCTGCGCTCGGAAATTGAAGAGGTACGCGGGGTTTCGGTAGATGCGATCCTGCGCAAGCTGATGGATATGCAACTGGTGCGAGTGGTTCGCCGCAGCGAGCTGCCGGGACGTCCGTGGTTATTTGGAACCACGCAGCGATTTTTGCAGCATTTCGGGATTAATTCGATCGACGATCTGCCGGGAAGCCAGGAGTTGAAGCGCGCGAGTACACAGAATGAAAAGAAGGTTGCGACCGCTACATTCCCGGAGATGGAGAAGGAATTGGAAATACAATGAATATTGAATATTTGAGAGAGCAGATTGATTCACTTGATACTGAAATTGTGCGCCTGTTGAACGAACGCATCGGCGTCGTGTTGAAAATCGGCGAAGAGAAGAAAAAGCACGGCGGTGAAATTTATGTGCCTTCGCGCGAGCGCCAGGTGTTTGAGAAGATCAAAAAGCTCAACGGCGGTCCGTTGCCGGATGAGTCGGCACACGCCATTTATCGCGAAATTATGTCAGCGGCGCTGGCGCTTGAAGCCGAAATGAAGATTGCTTACCTCGGCCCGGAAGCCACCTTCACACATCAGGCAGCGCGCAATAAATTCGGGACGAGCGTGGAATACGTTCCCGCCGGAAGCATCGGCGAGGTGTTTGATCGTGTTCAGAACCGAACGGTTGACTATGGTGTGGTGCCGATCGAAAATTCGATTGAGGGCGCGGTGACCAATACCTTTGATCAGTTTGCGGTCACATCGACGAAGATCTGCGCTGAAATATATCTGCCGATTTCACTGACGCTCCTCTCGAGGTATTCGAAAAAAGAGGTCCGGTTGATTTATAGCAAGCAGGAGGTTTTCGGTCAGTGCCGCGGCTGGCTGCACGGGAATATGCCTAATGTAGAACTGGTTGCGGTGGAGAGCACAGGAAAAGCGGTGCAAATGGCGCTCGAAACACCCGGTGCGGCGGCCATCGCCAGCGCCATGACCTCCGATCTGTACGAGATTGAGGTGCTGGCTACGAATATTCAGGATATTCAAGGGAACACGACCCGTTTCCTCGTGATCGGCCAAAACTACGGCCCCGCTACGGGAACCGACAAAACCTCCATTGTATTCGGCGTGAAGCACAAAGTCGGTGCCCTCTATGATGCGCTCTCTGTCTTCAAAACCGACCGGATTAATATGAGCAAGATTGAGTCGCGCCCCAGCAAAAACAAGGCGTGGGAATATGTCTTTTTTGTCGATATCGACGGCCATGCGGATGATCCTGCGGTTGCCCGTGCACTGGAAGATCTTCAGGAACACTGTACCAATATGACCGTTTTGGGCTCTTATCCTCAGGCGGAAGCTTGAGATCTGCTGCTTTTATCCGATGCAACTTGATCTGCAGAGTTCTTGGACGCTGACGACATTGCCTGCCTGCTTCCATCGGACTTCCAGATCGAACAACCGGGTGCCGAAAATGCGCTCGGGTTGAGGCGTCTGGTAAGCAGGTTGCGGGTTATATGCCAGCGTTTCGCAGATGAGCTGTCGAAGGGCAGGACGCTCTACGGTTTCTAATTTTTTAAGTGCCTGCTCCGCCGCTGTTGTAAAGCGGATTTGATTAACGGGCGCGGGCGCCGCAGCGGCGTAAGCCGCTTCTGCATCGGGAACGGCGTCGGCGTAGGGAAGGTAGGGTTTGATATCGAGGACGGGAGTGCCGTCGAGAAAATCGCCGCCGCTCAGTTCCAGCGTGGTTTCTTTAATGTCCAGCAGTTTGACGACGGAGAGTCCGATCGGGTTGGGTCGAAAATTGGAGCGGGAAGCAAAGACGCCGATGCGCTCGTTTCCGCCGAGACGCGGCGGGCGTACGGTGGCTTTCCATTGATCACGTGCGGTTTGGTGAAATAGAAAGATAATCCAGAGGTGGGAAAATTCGCTGAGGCCGCGCAAGGTCTCCACGGTGTTGCAGGGCGGGAGCAGTTCGAGCGTGGCGGTGGCACTTGGCACCAATCCGGGTTGGCGCGGAATGCCGAACTTTTCGCCGTAGCAGGAGTGGATGCGTCCGATCGGTTTCATTTGGAGATAAGGATCCATGGGCGAATACTATCCATAGATGGCCTGTGTTGATACAGTCCTTTTTGTGGGAACTGTTCATTGTTCTGCTCGTGTTGCTGCGGAAGAGGCGGATAGAATGTGCTTAACTCCCTTATTTGGGCGACTGGTTTCGGCGGAATCGTTTATTGGGAACGGCGGTGTTAACGGATAAGGTGGAAGATTTTCCGAAGCCATGGGCTTTTGGGTTTTGACCCACCTGGAGGGAACGCTGTTTTTTTTCAGATAATTGGCACTTCCAATGCGGCTAATAATGAGGTATCAATATCAGCTGACAATTGAGTGGTTTGTGTCGAAGTGAGTAGGCGGGCTGTTTTAAATCGTCCAATAATGTGTTGGAGCGGATTGTGATTGCGGCACTGGTTTCGCACTTAAAGATTGACGGCAATGTGGTTTTGGGCAAACTCGCAGACGACTGTACCATTATTGCAGGGGGATTTATTGAACATGTTGACAAAAAGACCTATCCGATTTTTGATCGCGGGCGCTGGCTTTTTCCTTGCCTTTGCTCTGTTTGGGCTTCCTTTGGAATGTCGTGCTCAATTTGGCGGCGGAGACTTTGGGGATTTTGAGGACAGAGACTTTGACGATCGAGACTTTGACGACGGAGACTTTGGAGGTTTTGGCGGCGGAGGCAGAAATCAGTCGAGGGAAAGACAGGATACCCGCGATTCTAGAGAGGCACTCAACCGGGGCGTTCAGGCGCTTCAGGCGGGGGATTTTCAAGGTGCTGTAGACGGGTTTAACGAATATCTGGATATAACCAAGAGGTCAACGCTGGATACCGTGATTCAGGTGCGGCAGGACATACGTTACCGTACGGCCAGAATTCTCTTTTATGATCTGAATGACAAGGGTGCGGCTGCCGATCTGCTGCGGGAATATGTGGCTGAGCCTTATGCTTTGCACAAGCGCGTGGCATATAAGATGATGATTATCGGCTACTATGAGACAGCGCAGTATCAGAAGTGTGTGGACGTTATACTGGAAGCCATTGAATATAACGAAAACCCAGATATTATTGTCCGCGTCGGAAATAGCGCAGAGGCTCAGGAAGGTGAGTTTGAAGATGATGAGGCGGCGGATGAAGAAAAGGCCGATCTGCCATTTACTCCCGAGGAGCATACTGAGCTTAGATTTAAACTGGGCCAGTCTTACTTTGAAATCAATAAATATCGGGAATGTCTTTCCCCTTTCGAGTATGTAATCAATACCTCGAAGGACGACCTCCAGAAAGGCTTTGCGATCATGCGGATGATCGAGGCATTGCTGGAGCTTAAAGATTTTGAGCGTATTTCCGGATGGGTTCCGGTGCTGTACCGTTCAGATGTCCGTTACGATATTCGCGTCAATCTGGCCCTGCTCACTGTTGCCGACGAGCTGAATGCAATCGGGGATTATGACAGCGCCCTCCCGCTTTACCGTATGATTGTTCCTCGTGATGAACTGATACAGTATCAGGAGGAGACGCTTAAAAAGATGCGGATTGCTGCGAACTTGCCTCCTTTGCTGGGACAGCCGCTGACCGAGGATGAAAAGCTGATTTTTGGCGGCGATGAGAAAGTTGAGGAGCCAAAAGAGCGGAGAAGGGTTATATCAGGGGGGTCGATCACTAGCCGTGAGGAGGAACCCGCGGTTGAGGACAATGTTGATGTCGAAGATTATGGGTTTGTTGTTCCTATTGAAATCAGAACGATTGAAGAGCTCCTTGAAATACTCAAGGACGAGAGTCAAATTCCTCCATACGAGAATTATGTCAATCTCGAGATGGCGATACTCTATAATAATGTAAATCGTTACTGGGAGGCCGTACGGTTTTATGATGCGGTTTATAAGGCTGATCCCAGCGGAGAAGTAGGTCAGCGTGCGATGTATGACGCCGTTGAACTGCTCTCAAAAAAGCTGGGAGAGGGTGAAGATGCTCGTGCTAGGGCTTTTGATTTTCTGGGTCAGCATAAAAGCGGAATATTTCCTCGATATGTTTCCTATCTCCTCACGGACTACTATCAGGGGCGGGATGAATGGCGTGAGTTGATCAAACTGCGTCCTTACCTTGATGAATTTGATAAATCGTTTACTGAGGATATCCGCAGGTATGACTCGGAGCTTTTTTTCATGCAGGCTGTCGGCGAGCTGATGTCGTCGCAGTACAGCAACGCGGTGAATGATTTCGAAATGATCGTGGAGGAATATGTCGGGAGCGAGAAGGCTCCGGATGCCCTCTATTGGGCTGGTTTTTCTTATCTCTGTCTGGACGATCATACGAATGCTTACAAATGTTTTGAGCGCTACACGGATGAGTATCCGGGAGGTTCAATGCTGAGTCAGGCCTATCATCAAGGCGGAGTTGCTCTGTTTGGGATGGATGAGCTTACCAATGCCGTTAATCGTTTTTCCTACGTGATCGATCAGTTTGGTCCCGAATCCATAGTCTATTCGGATGCCTGTAATATGCGCGGGGATATTTATGGTTCATGGGGCGGCGATGATCTAGACAAAGCCGTAACGGACTACACCAACGCATATCAACATGCCCAGCGTGAGGCACAGGCTACCTATGCCGTTTTTGCCGCCTGTGAGATTTTTAAAAAGGATACCATATATTACGGCAATTCTTATATCGTCTCGCTGGTGGAAGACTATGTGAACAGCTGGGGAAGCAGGGGTGCTGATTTTGCGAAGGCAACCCTTTGGCTTGGCCGCGTGAAAATGGAAGAGCAGAAATACGACGAGGCTATTGCATACTATAAGGATGCCATTTTAAAATATGGGGGACTCCTTCTTCAGGAAGGCATAGACCAAATTATCCCAGAAATGGTCAAGCTCTCTAACCGTCTTAGCGAAGCTGAAAGAGTGGCGCTTAAAGAGGAACTTCAGCAGGTGCTGAAGGAGAGTGACAGCTCGACCATGAAGTTGCGCTTGCGCGTGGCATTAGCTCTGTTTGACGGTACAGAAAGTCAGTTGGGGATGGATTTGCTGAACGAGCTTGATGATTTGAGTTTTGCACCGCCGCCCGTATTGGACCTGATTTGTAAGGCTGCTCTTGAAGTAAAGAATTATTCAAGAGCCAAAGATATTCTGGAGCTGTATGAAAAAACGTTTAATGAGTCGCCCTATATTAATTCAGCACTTCAGTTGCGTGCCGAAGGGCTGTTTGCGGAAGGGAAGTTCGATGAGGCTTTCCAAACAGTGTTAGAGGCGCAATATCTTTTCGGGACGATAAAGGACGTGGCTTGGTCGCAGTTATTATGGGGTGAGATTCGTCTTGCTCAGCGCGATGTTGCCGAAGCGCGCAACGCATTTTTGGATGTGCTGGGTGTTCCCGACTGGCGGGGTAAGCCGACGGTGACGGCCGTTTTTAAACTCGGTGAACTGGAAGAGAGTCAGGGAAACCTCCGGGCGGCTTACAACTATTATCAGCGCGTATATTTCCAATACAAAGGGGTAGATAATCGCCTGTCGGCGCAAAGTTACTTAGCTGCGGTGCGGTGTTTGGATAAGCTGGCTAAACAGACCTCGGTAAATTTCGGCGATAGTCAGGCGTATGAGGGCGGTCGTAAACAGACCCTGCAGCAGATGATTGCGGACAAGTATGTGAATATACCCGAAAATGCGGACCTGATTGCTCAGGCCAGAGAGTTGTTGAGCGTTTCTGACGCAGATTTTATTCAGCTGATTGACAGCGGTGTTAAAACAAATATCGTGGTGACAATTACTGCTTCAATGGAGTCGGAAGAGGGTGCAAAGATTCAAACGAAGGATGACGAATGAGAAGAGTAGTATCCATTGTCTTGCTTTTGTCCACGTTCGTGGCGTGGGCCGGCGCTCAGCAGTCGGGGCTTCCCGCGAAAATGACGATTATGAATGGGAATACGGCGGATGTATTTTTGCAGAGAGTCGAGGGCGGGAATCTTGTATTTCAGGCAAACAGAAGCACAAGAGATCTATCTGGCCCTATCGATAAAATTTATTATCTTCAGTTTTTATCAAAGCTGGATGGGGAATTGTTGGTCAATCTCTACAGTTCGGCCGATTATGCAGGAATGATTCAGAATATTGATCAGGGGCTCAATTCGAAGACCGATGAATATTGGCAGTTCATGAGCATAAATAATAATTACAAAAAAGTATTTTTAATGCTGATGGAGTCCTATTTTGAAGTCGGGAACTATGAGCAGGCCGCAGCTGCGGGTGCCGGGTTTGCACAAAATGAAGAGGATGATGTTGCGGCGGATAAGGGCCGTGCCATGTTAATTCGCCTTGCTCTTATGCAAGATCAGATTGAAGAGGCGGAAAAACGATTGGAAGAGGTGGTTACACCCTCGGCCAAGTTATACCTGACCGCCTGCATTCAGCAGAAAAAAGGGGAGTATAAGGAATCGATCTGGAGTGTTTCGGATTTGCTGGAACAGTATGCCAACGATCTGGATTGGGTTCCGCAGGCGGAACTTCTCAATGCGGTTTCATACCGTTTATTGGCGGATGATGAGGTGGTTCCGTATATGGATTCAGCGATTTCCACCGCCCGGCAGGTAAAAAATATTCATGTGGATTCCAGTTGTGCCGGAGAGGCAAAGCAGCTACAGGAACAGTGGATTTTAGAAAAGGCTGAAATGCTTGAAAAAGAACAAGCCAGAGCCGCGGCCATGGAAAAAGAATTGGAAAAGGTAAAGAAAGGTACTGACGAGGCTGCTGAAGAGAAGGACTCGCAGGAATAGGTTTAGTTAGATGGGGGATTTTCAGGCGGGTCGGAGTGCTGCGCCTGAGTGGAAAAATCATTCTGAATAAGGAAACGGAGGAAACTGTAAATGAAGAAACAAATCTTGGTTTTTGCGCTGCTGTTGATGGCGGGGGGGGTGTTTGCTCAGGAGGCAGCTACGGCAGCAGGTGCTGAGCCGCAAGTGGAGAGCCAACTTACCCTTTGGGGCATGATCAAAACAGGGGGATGGGCGATGTGGCCGTTGGGTTTCCTCTCCTTCTTTGGGGTGGCGTTGATTGTACAGAACTTACTTGCGCTTCGTCCGAAATCGCTTCTGCACACCGAAATGATGCCAGAGCTGATTGATAACATGCTTAATGATAAGATTAAAGAATCTTTGATTTATTGCCGTAAACATTCGTCTATGTTTACCAATGTATTCGGTGCCGGGTTGGAGCGCTGCTTGGATGTCTCGGGTGAATACGATTTCGATAAAGTCAAGGAATCGGTCGAGGAAGCCTCGGTGGAACTCCTTTCGAAACTGATGAAACCGATCGATTATCTCTCGATTATTGGTGCAAGTGCTCCCATGTTGGGGCTGCTGGGTACGGTTTCCGGTATGATTAAGGCCTTTAACGCTATGGGTACGACGGGTTCTGCTGACCCGGCGAGACTCGCGGCCAATATTGGGGAGGCGCTGATTACAACGGCTACAGGTCTGATTATTGCGATTCCGTCCATGTTCGCCTTCTTTGCTTTTAAAAAAGGATTTCAGAAGACCCTGGCTACGTTGGGGAGAAATGTCGGATTCCTTTTTGATGCGCTTGAAAGCGGTAAGATGCCGGCCGCTTACTTGACGCTCGAAGATCTGGAAAAGATGGACCACAAATAACAACCCGAGGAGCTTGGCTCCGTAGGTGTGTGAGTTATACAAGGGGAGATTTATGAAACTCCAATCAAAAGAAGCCGATGAAGAAGTCGAAATCGATATGTCGCCCATGATCGACATGGTGTTTCTTTTGCTGATTTTCTTCATTGTTGCATCAAAAATTATCGCGGATAAACCGCCGGTTGAGCTGCCTTATGCGAAGGCGGTTGTGCTTGGCGTTGACCCCAAAGATGGAATTTCGAGCGTAGATAAAAATGTAGTCCGCTTTATGATCAGCATTTCCAAGGATGAGGATAATGAGCGACATTATTATTTGCCTGAAAGTGCGGATACGATGGTCACATTTAAAGAAATGATCGAAGGCATAGAAACGGCGGCCAATAATACCCCTAGGGATAAAGAGTTTGCTGTTGTTTTGCGCGGTGATGGTGAGGTGAAGTTTGAAGATACGCAGAAAGTGATGGCGGCCTGTGCCCAAATGGGGGTGTATAAGATGATTTTTGCGGCTTTGGAGGAGAATATAAAATGAATCTCTCTGGCGCTTATGAAGATGCAAAAATGGAACTACAGATCTCCCCGTTGATTGACGTGGTGTTTCTGCTGCTCATCTATTTTATTGTTTCAGCGAAAATCCTTCAGCCCGAAGGGGATATTCCTTTCCAGCTCCCGGCACAAACGGAAAACGATAGCCCCCCCGACGTTCTTCCGATTGAAGCTCGCTTACGTATCAACGAGGATGATTCAGTGGTCATCAATAACGGGATGAGCTTTGATCCTTCAGATAAAGATCTTGGGGGGTTAGTCGACCAGCTTTTAAGCCTACAAGTAGCTGCTGAATCGCAGCGCGTTCCGTTCTTTGTGACGCTTAATCCGACGTTGAAGACCCGCCACACGCGTATTGTTGATGTGATGGATGCATGTGCAGAAGCGAAGGTGACGAATCTGACGTTTTCCAAGCCGGACGAGTAAAATTTTTCGTTTATATTCAGAAGAGGGGTCTTCGGTATTTTCCGAAGGCTTCTCTTTTTTTATGGTATTTTCCGCCACCGTTTCATAGTAAACAGATCTACAACGAGGGAGCATTCTATGAAACTGGTGCGGTTCGGTGAACAGGGCAGGGAGCGGCCCGGAATTTGGATGGGCGATGGACGTATTCTGGATGTGCGGGCAACCGCGTTTCAGATTGAGGACTATGGAGAGCATTTTTTTGGAGGGTACGGTCTGAAGCAGTTGAGAATGCTGCTGAAAGATCCATCGGCAAAATATGTAGAGACCGACGGAGTCCGCTTGGGTGCGCCGATTGCGCGGCCCTCCAAGATGGTTTGCGTCGGAGCAAACTACGCGGCTCATGCGAAAGAATTCGGCCATACCGTTCCGTCGGAGCCGATTTTGTTCTCCAAAGCAACAACCGCCGTCATCGGTCCAAATGATCCGATTGTTCTCCCTCCCGGGGCACGGGAGGTGGACAGTGAGGCGGAGCTGGCGGTGGTGATCGGTCGTAAAGCGCGTCAGGTTTCGCGCGGGGATGCACTTGCGTATGTGGCGGGCTATACCATTCTGAATGATGTTACAGAGCGGGTGGTTCAGCGTTCGGGTGGGCAGTGGTTCCGCGGAAAGGGATTTGATTCCTTCTGCCCGATAGGCCCTTTTCTAGTGACACCGGATGAAATCGGGGATTTGACGGACCTGAATGTGCAGCAGCACCATAATGGAGTACTTCTTCAGGCGGCCAATACCAAGGAGATGATGTTTGATATCCCCTTTTTGATTGAATATATCTCGCAGGGCATGACGCTGCTGCCAGGTGATGTGATTTCCACGGGTACCCCTCCTGGAATTGGTTCGGCGCGTGATCCACAGATTTTAATGCGTGCGGGCGATGAGATCCGAATCAGCGTGGACGGCTTGGGCGAACAGTGCTGCAGGGTCGTGTGAAAAACCTTTCGATTTGAGACGCACTTCCGTGAACAACCATGCATCTTCATTGCGTCAGTACGGTGTCCGATCGCCTTTTTGCTTCCATGCATCAAAAACGCGTTGAGCTTCTGGGCGCAGGTCGGTTTTTGTGAAGAGGGTCCGTGCGTTCCACGGCTTAGGGATTTCGTCATAAAGCAGTGCATCGTCGAATCCGGCGTCCGCGGCATCGTTGCGTGTTGCGGCAAAGTAGAGTGCGTCGATGCGTGCCCAGTAGATGGCGGCAAGGCACATCGGGCAGGGCTCGCAACTGGCGTAGAGCTCGCATCCCTCCAGTGAAAAAGTTCCAAGCTCAGTACAGGCGTTTCGAATCGCTTCCACTTCCGCGTGGGCCGTGGGGTCGTTGGCGGAGGTGACGCGGTTCCAGCCGCGTCCGATAATTTTTTGATCCTTAACAACGACGGCCCCAAACGGACCGCCTTCGCCAGCTTCCATCTTTTCGCGCGAGAGCCGAATGGCTTCGCGTAAAAATTTTTCTGAATAGGACATATCAACAGTATACAGGGGAAATCGGTTTCACTGCCCGGAGGGCTGGTCGGTCCGGTTGGACGGCAATACAAACTGGTCTCCGATTCATGCCCTGATTCCTTTAAAAATATCTTTTATGCCGACCACGGCATTGGGTTGGCATGAATCACTCCTCATTGGTAACACAACGGAGCACAAGTTCTCATAATAGGGTGCTTAAATCCAGCTTTTCGGTGGCGTGTGTTTCCTTTTTTCGGGCAATCCCCGCCAGAGGTCTATCTGGCTGCTCTGCTTCCGTACCGCAGCCATCCTGACTGCTCTGTTTCCGTATCGCAGCCATCTTGGCGGCCCGTCGCTGAGCAGGCAACCCCGGAAAAAGCGTTCTGACCGTTCATCCGTAGGCCGGGTCCCCGCGCCCGGCGTGCCCGATGAGAGCATCGGGCTTACACGCGGGGGTCTTTTCCTTTCCAAAGTGTCAACCTATATCAGGACAAGACAGACCCTTTTTTGACAAGGTTTTCAGGCTTGGGACTAGATATTTTTACATCTGGCCCACATTTATTATGAACCAGAACCCCGAGGCCTGACACATAATAGTTATGCGCCCCTGCCACCTCAATGTTGTACACAGTGATTTCCTGCACTTCAATCCGAATTTTTGATACCACCTGCGTAGAGCCATTCCCGAGCTGAACGATATCGCCAACGCGCAGATCACCGGCACACACCCAACGTGAGGGTCCAGCCCCTCCTTCATCCAAGCCGGAATCCTCAGGAACAGCACGAACATCCAGCTCCTCGCCATTCACGACCCAAAACGGATGGTTGGCGGTCGCTGCGATCTCTTCTTCGCCGATCTGAACATAAGCAATTTCGCCGGAATATGAATGCTCCAGCGGTCGCACGACTTCGGAGTAGACCTGCTTGCCCGATTCAAAGTCATACGAAAGAACGGAATCACCGGCCTGGATATCCTCAATCGGCACCGCTCCGGTTGCCGCCGTCCACACCAGCGTACCGGCGAGGAAGCATTTATAGCCCATAACTTTGGAAATCAATTTTCCGCCTGATTTTGCCATGGCCCCGCCGGTAACGGCCATGATCGCATCTCCAGCCATATTACCTGCGATTTCTTCCCGCTCACCTTCCTCAAGTTTTCTGCTGGTCCACGCCTCCTTTCCTGTGGCAACGGCGTATATACTTTCCCCCGTCTGGACCGCTCCAACGACCGCCATTCCGGCTCCAACGACAGTGGCCGTTGTCGACACAACGGCACAGGCCGTTGCAGAGATTCCCACGGCTGCTGCAACAACCGGTGCAGCAGCTACGACGACGGCGGCTACTGCGGCGACTGCGACAGCTGTCACCACACTTTTTACTATAGCCTTCGTAAATTTCTTCCAATTCCATAATCCATACGGATCATAGCCAGTAATCGGATTGCCGTTTACATAACAATAAACGTTTGGGCCATCGCCGTAGCCTGCGGGGTCACGAGTCAGGAAAGTACCGGTTTCGAGGTCTCGGTAGCGCATACCCTCGTTGAGCAGGTTGAGCTGAAGCTCTTCATCTTTGGTATTAGCCATTTGGCGGTCGGCATTGCTGCCCCACTCAAACGGACGTGTTCCATAAGCTTCGTAGATCGCAAACCATGTCAAAGTGCGGTTACCCCCGATTTCCGATGGTCGATGGTCGATGGTCGATTGAGCAAAGCATGGTGCCAGCGCCGCCGCTGAGGTCGGGTCTGCGGAGGGGCTCTGCGGCGAGGGTGGACGACTGCGGAGAGTCGTCCCTACCCGTAACGTTGTATTCCTGAACGCAGAGACCGCCGTCAAAGACGCAGAGGTTGGTCTCGGAGGGCGTGTAATCAAAAAGCGAACTCCCGAAGAAGTTCGCTGTAAGAAAGATTGGTCGGGGTGGAGGGATTCGAACCCCCGACCTATTGCTCCCAAAGCAACCGCGCTACCAGACTGCGCTACACCCCGTTTCCGTGTTCCGGAAAGCCGTGGAATATTGAGTATTCGGGGGGCGAAGGCAATCTCTTTTTCCAATCAAGTTACAAAAAAGGCCCGGGGTTCCGGGCCTTGTCGATTCAGCGGGCGATTCCTTTTTCGGAGGCTCGGCAGAACTCGAGTAAGTGTTGTATTTCGGCGGTCTGCTCCAGCTCGGTTTCAATTTTGTTGAGCGCCTCGGTGGTGTTTAGATCTTCTTGTCGGTAGAGAATGCGGTAGGCCTCTTTGATGGCCTTGCGGCTCTCGTCCGAAAGTCCGTTTCGTTCCATGCCGATCCGGTTATAGCTGCGGACCTGAATCGGATCGCCGTGCGCAATCATGTAGGGCGGAACATCCTTCGTGATTTTGGACATGGCTCCAATGTAGGCCATGGAGCCGACGCGTAAGAACTGGACGATCCCGACCGATCCTTCAATGGTTGCCTTGTCTTCGATGACCACATGGCCGGCAATTTGGCACGCATTGACGATGATCACGCCGTTGCCGATGCGGCAACAGTGAGCAATGTGCGAGTAGGCCAGGATGTGGCAGTTATTTCCTACGGTGGTAAAGTCGCCGTCGTTCGTGGCTGCGTTGATGGTGACATATTCACGAATCGTGTTGTTGTCGCCAATCTTTACACCGGGCGTTCCTCCTTTAAACTTGAGGTCCTGCGTTTTTCCGCCAAGTACCGCAAATGGAGAGACGCGGTTGTTTTTCCCCAGCGAGGTTTTCCCCTCAATAACAACGTGTGAAATGAGCTCGGTTCCGCTCCCGATAACGGCTTGGGCGCTGACCGTGCAGTAGGGGCCGATGACGACGTCGTCAGCAATCTGCGCCCCGTCGGCCACAATGGCTGTTGGGTGTATATTGGCCATAACTATGCCGCTCCGTAGCCAAA
>JAAYDL010000161.1 GCA_012729265.1 Lentisphaerota bacterium
GAAGTCTCCGGCGTTGTGACCGGAGTGCTGCGGAAGGCCGGCGATTCAGTTGGTGTCGGGGACGCCGTTGTTCGGATCGGGCACTTCTTTACGCGTCGGGTGACCGCATTTGTGCCGCCGGACCAGCAGTCTGGTCTTTCTGTTGGAACGCCCTGTTGTGTGTTAGTTCAGAACGGAAATAGGACGTATAAAGGGAAGGTTCTTTATGTTCCGTCCAACTCTCTGGACAATGCTCTCGGGAACGAGGAAAGAGTGGCGAACGAACAGCGCATTACGATTGAATTAATTGATGGAGAATTGTTTCCGGGGGAGACGGTCGCCGTGGTTAAAAATCGTTCTGTGCTGAATCAATGGCTCGGAATGTAAAAGAGAGCGAGCCAATTCATCATTGTCGTAGACGCGACGGCCCCGTCGCATGAAAACAGAGAATGGAGCAGATTGACCGCAAAACACGCGAAATTGCGCGAAAAGGATCTTTCGAAAATCTGCGGCACTGAGGAGTAGACAGTCATATTGGCGGCCCTGGGGAGCCGCCTTAATGGTCGTTGTTCAGCATGACCTTCAGGCGATAGAACGCTTGTTTGTCGTCCTCTTCGAGGTCGAAGGCATCAATGAGGGTTTGCCCATTCTTCAAGGAGACCGTGCCGGGAAGATCGGTCCAGTCCGGGTCGACAAGACTACTTGCCTTTTGGATTGCGTAGCCGAGGTCGGGCCGCACGACCGGAAGGGTGAACTCTACGCCCTCGGACGGAGTGATTGCGTATTGGCCCGCCATCGCGGAATAGGTCATGGGGTCCGTGCCGCTCGCATATTCGATTGCGGTTTTGATCCCGTCGCCGTCAGGATCGTCGGCGGGACCATCCAGACCGGCGGGAATGTCGTGGAAGGACCGCCACTGCAAAAACTCGGTCTGCCCCGGCGTTGCGAACGATTCTTGCCAGTTGGCAAAGTCGTTTCCATAGGCCCGCTCGTCGATCCGGGCCAAGGCATCCCCGTCGCCATCGGGACCAGCAGGCCACGGATCAAGATCGGAATAGTCGACCCGGTCGACCCTGACATACTGCAATTCGCCAACCTCGTTTGTATCCCCCGGACGGGAAATTTCGAGCGTTTCCCCGGCATTGTCGAGGCTGCCCGAGTCCCACTGGATCAGCCTCGCTCCCGACGAGGTTCCGTACAGAGCCGCGTAAGCCACCGCGTTGCGCACGAGTATGATGCGCTCGCCGGGCTGCATGACCACGGGATCGGTGCTCGAAAAGAGATGGTCGATGCCTTGTGTCATACGCCACGGCGCATTCGCCTCGCCGTCGAACAGCACGACCGGATCGGGGTCGATGTTGACCAGTTCAATGTATTCCGCTTCGCCTACCGGCGGATGATACATGATTTCGCCAAACACGACTGGGCCAACCATGGGATCGCTGTTGGAATCGCCCGGCGTCGGCGTTTTCAGGCTGATAAAATCATAGGTATGGGTGCTGGCCTTGTAGTATCGACCCATGGTTACGCCACGCAACGATGCGCCAAAGGTTTCCGTTACCGTGTAATCCGGGCTCAATTCGTCGCCGAGGCCCAGCAGAAAGACGGTGTCTCCGTTTTCGCTCAGGGCAAACGGCGCAACAACCCCCGCATCGACACTGTTGGCCCCGAAATTCACATCTTCAGAAAAGACGACAAACCCATTGCCCGGCACAAAGGTACCGTCGGCAATGCGGTATTTCATGGGGTTGTCGGGATCGTCGCTCAGGAACCATCCACCCAGATCAACCGGTTTTGCACTGGTGTTGTGGAGCTCGATCCAGTCCGGCGCAGCGTCGTGGGAATGCGCCATGACCTCGTTGATGACGATCCGGTTGGGGACATAGTATGGGTAGTCTTCGGGATCATAGAGATAATAGGCGCCCATGTCCGCGCGACTTCCATCCAAGTCTTGGGCATGGAGCGGATTGCCGGAATCCCAGGCCGGCGAGCCGGAGGTCAGCGAAAAGTCGTACGAGCCTTCGTCGGCAAAAAGCGGATCGGCCAGCAGGTTCCCAATTCCGTCCAGAGCCAGCGTATCCGACAGTGAATATTTAACCGACAGCGAGGAGAGATTGTCGGCCTCAACGGGCGCGGTCTTAATCCGTGAAAAGATGCTGTTTTCCACCCACGCGATTCCTCCGCCCGCGCCAAGATTTTTTTCATAGACCGACACGCCATAATTGTTGCGTGCAAAGGTATTCTGGTCAATGTACGCCGTCGAACCGGCATCCTTGACCCCCACACCCATATCACAATCGACAATCAGATTCCGCTCGATATAGGCCACCGAAGCCTGGCCAACGGAAACGCCCTTGTCGGTAATGTTGAAGATCCGGTTGCTGACGACCATCAGATCCTGGCACCCTTCGCCCACATCGATGGCGTCGCTGTTGAAACCAAGGAATGCATAGATCCGGTTGCCCTGGATCAAACCCCCCGGAACATTGTCGAAATCGATGGCATCGGTGTCGGGGGAGGGATTGCCGGTAAATGTGCTATCGACGACCGCGCCATTGCCGGACTTAATGTTGATGCCATCGCCGGTAAAGCGGATGTGGATGCGGCAATTATTCAGCGTGGTCGAGCCATAGCGCGCAAAGATCGGCTGAAGCGCATCGATGTCGACATGATCCAGCGTGAGATCCGAATCATATCCGGAAACCGCCGCCTTCAGATTGAGCGGATCTTGGCGGCTCGCAGTGGCATCGCGGATCGTGACATAGCTGAGGGAGGATTCGCCAGTGGTGTTGACGAAACTCAGGTTGCCCCACGGCTTGCCGCTTCTTCCACGAATCTCAATCGGCAGGTTTTCCGTGCCATTCGCATCGAGCTGGCCATGGACGATAATACTTTTTTCCGGCGGCATCAGTAGCGTGGTTCCCGGTCCGAGCGTGAGCGTATGCCCGGCTTCGACTACGAGATCATTGGTGACGGAATAGGGGGAACCCGCCGCCGTAAGGGTCGTGTCGGAAAGGATTTGCGACGGGACAATGGTTTCCGCGCCAGCGACAAACTGCGCCGTAATCGTCTGCGCATTCAACAGTGTGATTTCAATTGTGGAGTTGGTGTTGCCATTGCTCCAGCCCGAAAAGGCATATCCCGGCGCCGGCTCGGCGCACAGCTCGACGGGAACATTCGCGAAGAGATGGAACGTGCTGTTGTATTCCGGCAACATGGGAACGCCCGCGACAAGCACGCGCCCGCCGTCGTCATGCGAGAGGCCGATCGTCAAGTCGGCCATGTTAAGACTCAAACCCAGTTCGCTTTCCAACCGGCTCAACGCATGCGGCGGTCGATTGGCAACAAACTGCTTGATCTCGTCCAGCTCAGACTGCCATTTGGTCAACGACGCAATCCCGCCGGACGAACTCCATCGGGCGATGTGGCGCTCAATCTCGCCCGACTGTTCCGCAGAAAGCATATCTAGGATATCGAAAATCCGTTGCGGCTGAAAGGTGCTGCCCAGATGTGCGGCATAGCGCTGGAGCAGGCGATTCACAAAAGCGGTATTGTTGTCCAGCCGCTGGAAGAGCGTGTAGCCGTTTCTGAAATCATCAATGATCGACCCCTGAACCCTCGCCGAATCAAAGCCCCGGTCGAAATCGTTGATGATCCAGTGCCACTTGGAGCCTTCGGCATATCCGCACCAGAATTCCCGGTTCCACGACCAGCTGGTGTTCGCGGCATAGTCCGTACTGATGATGTAGTCCAAGAACGAATCGACATCCATTTGCTCCTCGATCTGGCTGTAGATAGCGGGATTGGACGTGTCGTTGGTCATGTAAAAGGAGCGGAACGCCTCATACCGCTCGGTGCTTCCGATGTCGGCGTTGAGCGTAACAGAGTCGCTTCCCACATGCGCCCACTGGACGAGATCATACTCGCCTTCGGCCAACGACTGCTCGTTCGCAAAGTAGACCGAGTCGAACCGCTTTCGGATATTATAGATCCCCCAGAAATCGCCGTTGATGAACATGATGCTGGGCCGGTAGGTGTACAACCCCGCTTCCGTTCGCCCTTCGAGAATGGACGGCATCAATGCGTCGCGAAGCAGGGTCTCCTCCCAGTCATCGCCGCCGTTGCGGAGCATCAGCTCGCCGAACGTGGCATAGGGTTGTCCCGGAAACATTTGGTAGTTGATCGTATCGTCGCCATATTTGGAGCGCATATAGATGTTGAACGGCTTTTGCGCCTTATCCCAAATGTTTTCCCCGGCAATCCTGACGCCCGCATTGACCGAAAAGGCCGGACTCTGGTCGGCCTCGAACATGTCCAGATGAACGGGCACCTCGCGGCCCTTGAAGACATAGGCCGTATTGTTTTCAACAATCCCTATCGTATTGCCAAACAGGGTTTCCGGATCGGCCGCAAGGGAGATGACGGAAAGCGCCGGGTTTTCATCGATGAAATAGCTGCGGGTCGCCACAGGACCGGGCAA
>JAAYDL010000162.1 GCA_012729265.1 Lentisphaerota bacterium
AATGAGAGCTGGGGCATGGTTTTCCACAATGACGTATTTCAGCCGCTGGAGCGCGGTCAGCGCCTGACCGGATACATTAAGCGCGTGCGGCCGGATGGACGGATTGATTTGGCCCTCCAACCGCCCGGCTATGGAAAAGTGACCGATCTGACCACGGTGATTCTCGATGCGTTAAAAGCAAACGGGGGCTTTCTTCCGATCACCGATAAAACCCCGCCCGCAGCTATTTATGATCGGTTCGGTGTCAGCAAGAAGACGTATAAGGCGGCGATCGGTGCACTGTATAAGAAACGACGGATTGAGTTTACAGACGAAGGCACCAAGCTGATATAGTGCCTTGTAAATCGAGAAACATCGGATGACCAACCACTAATTTACACTGATCTTCACTAATAATTAGTGCTGATTTCTGAGCTGCAGTTGTTGGGGTATACGGTCAAAAAGGCGGGCGGATGATCGGCGTTTGATTTTGGGTTGAAAAAATCAAAGGGTTTTTTTGAGCTCAGGCGTATAGCCGTGTACAAAGGAAAGTCATAAACAGGAGTGTGAGTGTGATGAAACGGTTCTTTTTAGTGGTTCTGACTATGCTGACGATGTTTGCCCGCGGGGAAACTTTTAAGGCGGGAGAGGTCTATTCGATTACGCTGCCGGAAGGGTGGTGCGAGCTTTCCAAGCTGTTTCTAACTGATTTTGCCGAGCGGGTTCGAAAGAACATGGCTTGGCCCGAACCGCAACCGTATGATTATGCTTATCAGATTGGGGAAGAGGCTGGTTTGGAATTTCAATTTCCCTGTATTCTGGTGGAAGTGGTTCCCGGTCGTTTGCTGCCGGCAACTCTGAATCAATTAGCCGAGGAAGCAGATAAATCGCAAGAGGCTGTATATGATAAACAGAACCGGATTTTCTGGACGACCGAAATCGAGACCATGGGAGAGGATCAAAGGCTGGTTCGTCGAGTCGCACTGAAGCAGATCAAGGATGGGTTTATTCGTTTCACCGGCTGCATTCCGGAAGATGGATATGCTGAGTTTCGCCCGACCTTTGAGAAGGCGGTGACGGCTGTCGAGGTGAATGAAGAGATTCGCTATAAACCGGGATGGTTCGATGATCTTTCGCCCGTTTTCGGGCTCAATACTGGTCAGCTGATCCTGTGGGGATTGCAGAGCATTCTGGTTGGCGGAATTTTGTGGGGAATTTATATCCTGATTAAGCGCACCATACGGCGGATGCGGGCAAAAACAGAGATTCAGACAGATTAACCGCAAACAGGCGAAATTGCGCGAATCGATGTAATTTATCCTTCCGGTAGTATGTAGTTCGGCCTTCAGGCTGTTTGAAAAATAGACCATGGGACACGCTGAAGCGTGAACTACAAACGAATTGAAGCGTGAACTACAAACGGATTGAAGCGTGAACTACAAACGGATTATTGTGGGGCGGGTATTCTTGCCTGCCTCGTCGTATCGCGGGCATCTTTCGCCTCTGCCTTGCTCTCCTCGAAACCGTACCGCAGGCATCCCTGCCTGCCTTGCTCGTCGCGTGAAAAAGAGAGCGAGCTAATTCATCATCGTTTTAGCGGAAGGGGCAAACGGAAAGATTGGTCCAAATATTTGCTGGCAAACGGGGTTGACTCAAAAAACGGATCCTATATAAATGCCCGTCTTGTTTCTCGTATAACGGGATCCTGACCGAAGGATCATCGCCAAAGAAATAAATCCGCATGGTGCGGGGCGAGCGCCCGGACTCGAATTATCCAAATGGGCGGCCGGTAAATCCGGCTTAATTTGCAGGGATTTCACGGGATATCGAAAGGAAATAGATGAAGTATACTGGACCTAAAATCAAGAAGGCACGCCGCCTCGGCATTGCGCTGACTCCTAAATCCGAGAAATATTTGGAACGTCGGCCGAATCCTCCAGGACAGCACGGCCCGAATCGTCGTCGCGGCAAACAGTCCGACTATGGCCGCCAGCTGACGGAAAAACAGCGTCTTCGTTATCAATATAACCTGAGCGAAAGGCAGTTGCGCAATATTTACGAGAAAGCTTCGCGCAAACAGGGCAACACGGGTGAAGTGATGATGCAGATGCTCGAAAGCCGTCTTGATACGCTTGTCCTACGTGCCGGTATGGCCCGTACCATCTATCAGGCCCGTCAGATGGTTTCTCATGGTCACTATCGAGTAAACGGTAAGAAGGTAAATATCCCTTCTTATCAGTTGCGCATCGGTGACAAGGTTACGGTTCGTGAGAAATCCAAAGATCTGGATGCCTTTGTGCTGGCTCAGCAGGTTGCTAAAACCCCTGATTACGTAACGGCAAACGACAAACAACTCGCCGCTGAACTTAACCGTCTGCCCACGATGGAAGAAGTTCCAGTGGTTTGCGAAATCTCGCTGGTTGTCGAATTTTACGCCCGCTAATCGAACTTTTCGATTATGCAAAACCGTCCTCGATCCGAGGGCGGTTTTTTTGTGTTCAGCGTGCGGCGATGGGTCTCGCTACCCGGAAGGGCCAGTGTTTTCAAGGATCTGTCGAATTTTGGTGGCAAGAACCGATGCACTAAACGGTTTTTGAAGAAACTGAGTGCTGGGTTCAATGATGCCGTAACGCGCTGCTGCGGAATCTGAATAGCCGGACATGAACAGGTGTTTTGTGGTGGGGCGTCTTTCTGTCATAGTCTTCGCAAGGTCTGTGCCGTCCATTTGAGGCATAACAATATCGGTCAGCAGAAGATCGATGGGGCCATCATAATGATCAGCGGCCTGAAGTGCTTCTGTTGGATTTATTGCCGAAATGACCCTGTATCCAAGATCTTCGAGAATGCGCTGCGTCATTTTCAGCAGCAAGGGCTCATCTTCCACCAAAAGAATTGTTTCGTCTCCTCTTTGTATTTCGCGGGTTGGATGGGGTGCTTTGGACGCTTTCGCCTCTTTTTCTTGATAAGGAAGGTGAATGTTGAATGTTGTTCCTCTGTTCGGCTTGCTGTGTACGGTGATGAACCCTCTGTTTTGTTTAACAATGCCGTACACCGTGGAGAGCCCAAGTCCGGTCCCTTTTTCAGACGCTTTAGTGGTAAAAAACGGCTCGAAAATGTTGGGCAGTGTTTGTTCGTCCATCCCGCATCCGGTGTCAGTAACGGACAGCATAACAAATTTTCCGGGCAAGCTTTCGCCGGGATGGTTTACGCAGTATTCCTTATCCAGTTCGACAATTTTTGTTTCGATAGAAATCGTGCCGGTTCCGACAATGGCGTCGCGCGCGTTGATGCAGAGGTTGGTAAGAATTTGGTCCGGCTGGGAGGGGTCCATCAGGATCGTCATCGGATTTTCGTTCGGTATCCATGCCAGATCAATATTTTCGCCCAACACCCGGCGCAGCATTTTTGAAGAGATTTCGATAATAGCATTAAGGTCAATAATTTCAGGCTTAACGGACTGCTTGCGGGCAAAGGCCAGCAGTTGTTTGGTCAATTCCGTGGCGCGCTGTGTGGTGCGCAGGATTTCTTTGGCATCGTCCTTGAGTATATTCCCATCCGGAATCTGCT
>JAAYDL010000163.1 GCA_012729265.1 Lentisphaerota bacterium
CTTCGCGGGTTCGGCACTACGCTCTGAGCATGGGGCAGCTGGCAAAAACCGACCCGATAGATGCGGGGGTTATTGGCGACTTTGCTGCAGCGGCACATCCGGAACGGTCTGAAAAACCAACGAAGGAGCTCAAGATGCTTGAGGAGAAGATCGCGGAGACGATCAGTACCAACGCGCCAATGAAAGAAAAAAACCGGCGAATCCAACGTATAAAGGGGCTGGGGAAAATCTGTGCCGCAACCCTGCTTGCACATATTCCGGAAATTAATTATCGCCGCGAACTCAGCCGTTAAAAATCCTGATTTTTTGGTTGTCGTTTAACACCGTTGCTTCGTGGTTAAGACCTTTATGCGCGGCGGATCGCACTCGCAAAATTCCTGTTGGGCGGGGGTTGACAGCTTTGGGATATGGGCCTATGTTCCGATCCGTCATGAGAAAAGAATTCAACAACCGACTGCCAGGCCTGCTGCTACTCGCTGGGAATGATCCTGCGTGCGTGGTTTGCCTTTAGGTTGTTTGCGTGACCGAATTTGAAAACCTCCGCAGGAAACTGCGGGGGTTTTTTGTTTTCCGCAGTTCGCTTGCCGGGTTTTTTGAAAAGAAAGAAATGGATAACGATAACCGGGTTGTTTAGATTACGGCCCTTTTTAGGAGAGATACATAATGAGTGTGCCCAAGTACAAGATGCCGGAGAGAATCGATCTCCCCGACCGGAAATGGCCGTCGAGGAGCATCACCAAGTCGCCCGTCTGGTGCTCCGTCGATATGCGCGACGGCAACCAGGCGCTTCCTGATCCGATGGACCCGGATCAGAAGCTGGAATATTTCAAGATGCTCTGCGATATCGGGTTCAAGCACATTGAGATCGGGTTCCCCTCGGCCAGCCAGGACGAGTTCGATTTTTTCCGGCGCTTGATCGAGAACGATCTCATTCCGGAGGATGTGTTCATCATGGGGCTCACGCAGTCGCGTCCGCATTTGATCGAGCGCACAATGGAAGCGTTGAAGGGCTGCAAGCGGGCAATTGTCCACGCCTATATTGCGCCGTCCGATCTCCACATGAAGACGGTTTTCGGGATGGAGCGCCAGCAGCTCATCGAAACCGCGGTGGCGGCTACACGGCAGATTCGCGCGTTGGCCGAGCAGATGCCCGAGTCGGACATCCGCTACGAATTTTCGCCGGAGGAGTTTACCGACACAGACCCCGATTTTTCCGTCGAAATTTGCGAGGCGGTTTTTGCGGAGTGGGGCAAGGCGACGCCGGAAAAGCCGTTGATCATGAATCTTCCGGCCACGGTGGAGCGCCGCCCGCCGAACCAGTACGCGGACATGATCGAATATTTTTGCCGCCGGTTTTCGCGGCGCGACAGCATTCTCGTGTCGCTCCATTCGCACAACGATCAGGGCATGGCCGTTGCCGCCACGGAGCTTGCGCTCATGGCGGGCGGCGATCGCGTGGAAGGGACGCTTTTCGGGCATGGCGAGCGCACCGGCAATGTGGATTTGGTGACGTGCATCAACAATCTCTATGCCCGCGGCATCGATACGGGGATTGATTTTTCAAACCTGTCCGGCGTTGCAGAGACGGTGGAGCGCTTGACCGGCATGCCGATCTACTACCGCCAGCCGTATGCCGGGGAGTATGCCTTCACCGCGTTTTCCGGATCGCACCAGGATGCCATCAACAAGGGTATGCACAAATTGCCGGAAGCGCCGGAACGGTTCGGCATGGGGTGGAAGGTTCCGTATCTGCACATCGATCCCGTCGATCTCGGGCGGCGTTTCGAGCGGCTCATCCGGATCAACTCGCAGTCCGGAAAGGGCGGGATCGCCTGGGTGCTCGAACAGGATTACGGGATCAATGTTCCCAAGGCGATGCAGCCGGAACTCGGCAAATATGTCCAGGCCTACAGCGAATCGGTCGGTCGGGAGATCAGCAGCGATGAGGTCCATACCGTGTTCCAAAACGAATTCGTATCGCCGAAGGGTCCCTACGAGCTGGTCGGCTATTGGCCCCGTCCGGACGAGAACGATCCGACGTTCATCCATGGCGAGGTGAAGGTGCGGGTGAACGGCGAGGTCAAGACGGTCTCCGCCGACGGCAACGGCCCCATCTCCGCTTTTGTCAACGCGATCAATCGGATCGTGGAGGTCGATTTTTCGGTCGACAACTACCACGAGCAGGCGATTGGAAAGGGCGCGGATGCGCAGGCGTTGGCCTACGTTCCCCTCAAGCTTGCTGGGAACGGCGTGGTCTTTGGCGTCGGCGCCGACTCGAATATCGACCAGGCCGCCGTGCGCGCCATCGTCGCCGGGCTGAACCGTATTGCAAAAAAATAATTATTTACCACGAAGATGGGAAGTTCACAAAGAAAAGACCCGGGTGATTTCGTGTTCTTCATGCCTTCGTGGTGAAAACACCTCTATAAAGGAATTAAGATGAGACTGAGTGGACATACGAAACCGTTTGCGGTGATCGGCCATCCGATTGGGCACACGCTGTCGCCGATCATGCACAATGCGTCGATGCAGGAGATAGGATTCGATGGAATCTATCTGGCGTTGGACGTGCATCCCGACGAGCTGATGGAGGTGCTGGCGGCGATGGCCAAGATGGGATTTGCCGGAGTCAATCTGACGGTGCCGCACAAGGAGATTGCTTTTCGCGGTCTAGCAAAACTTGACGCAAGCGCCCGGCTGCTGGGCGCGACGAATACCGTTGAATTTACAGAAGACGGTTTGATCGGGCACAACACCGATGGCTACGGATTTCTGATGGCGTTGGAGGAATCGTTCGGAAAGACGGTCGTGGACGATGCGGTTTTTGTGCTGGGGTGCGGCGGCGCGGGGCGCGCCGTGGCGCTGATGGCCGCCAAGGAAGGGGCGAGAAGCCTGGTGTTAGCGGATATTGATGCTGAGCGTGTGCAAAAGCTGAATGATGAAATAGGCGGACTGACCCCTAATGTCGTGGTGCGGCAGGCGCTGGATCGGGCGACTCAGGTTGCGCTGTGCCGCGAATGCGATCTGGTGGTGCAGGCGTCGCCGGTGGGCATAAAGAAGGAGGATCCTTCGCTGCTGCCGCCGGAGGCTTTCCGCGCCGGACAACGGGCTTTTGATTTGATTTATATGTATCCCGAAACCACGATTCTGACGACGGCGCGCGAGGCTGGTGCGCAAATTGCGAACGGGCTGGGCATGCTTTTGCATCAGGGCGCGCGGGCCTTCAAGATCTGGACGGGTGTCCAGCCTTCGATCGAGGCCATGCGCTCCGCGCTCGAAGAAGCGGTTTATGGAGAGTGATGGGTGACGATTGAAACGTGATTGTATCCGAGGGGAATATATTACGCTTCACGGATCACGTTTCACGAGTTGCGTCTCACGCATTACGGATGAATGAATATGGAATTTTTGGATTGGTATCTCACGTTTGTAGTTTTTCTGTTCGGGGCCTGCTGGGGCAGTTTCCTGAATGTGTGCATCTATCGGATTCCCGCCGAGCTTTCGGTGGTGAAGCCGCGCTCGCGCTGCCCGAAATGCATGACGAACCTAACGTGGCGCGACAACATTCCGATCCTGGGCTGGCTGCTTCTTGGCGGGAAATGCCGCTACTGCAAGGCGCCGATTTCACCGCGCTATCCGATTGTTGAGCTCATCACGGCGCTGCTCTTTACGGCCATCTGGCTCAGATATCCGATGCTGACGGATGAGGGAATCGACTCCCGGTTTGCGGCGTATGCACTGCTCGCATTTGGACTCTTGCTCGGCAGCTTTGTCGACCTCGACGAAATGTGGATTCCCGACCGCTGCACGATCGGCGGAATGATTGTCGGGCCGATTCTCAGCTTTTTGATTCCCTCCATGCACGGGGTCGATGGGCACGTGCAGTCGCTCATTCAGTCGTTGATCGGCCTCGGCGTCGGATTCGGTATTCTCTGGTCGGTCTCCTTCTTTGGGAAGCTGATCCTGAAAAAAGATGCGATGGGCTTCGGCGATGTAAAACTGATGGGCGCACTCGGCGCCTTCTTCGGATGGCAAGCCGTGCTGTTTATTATCTTTGTGTCGTCGCTGCTCGGCTCCATCGTCGGCGTCGGCCTGATTGCTTTCGGGAAAAAGGAATGGCAGAGCCGCATCCCGTTTGGTCCCTACATTGCGCTCGCCGCCTTAATCTGGATGCTCGGCGGCTACGTCTGGTGGGACGCCTACATCGCTTGGATCAGCGGCGCATAGCGAAGCTGAAAGGACGCACGTCATGCGCCCTTCCGAGGTGTTTTCGTTTTAAATGATCAGGTCATTTCTGCCGCCGCGCAATTGATCGGGCGTTACGATTTTAGAGGCCTGCTCCTGCTGGTAGCGGATCATGTCGTCCTGAAGTTGCTTCACGGCCGCGTTGATCGCATCGCCAAATTTTTCCACCGCTTGTTCGAGTGTTTCGGCGTCGATTTCGCCGGAGATCGGCAGTGCGCCGCTGGGGGTCATTACGTTGGTAGTGGCGGAAAAGGTGGCCTTTCGCGATGTGTCTTCTGTGCCGTCCAGTTTGATCGGGGTCAGCTTGCGGATGGTGCCCACTTTGAGATCGGTAAAGTTTTCTTCTTTCCAGAGATTGGAGCCGTCAAATTCGATATTTTCGAGTGCGTTTTCGTTCATGGATAAATCCTTTCTTTGCTGTATGTAAAACGGGCACTCTGAAGGGTTTTAGCGGCAAGGGCAAGCTGTGCTTCGTCAAAAATGAGTATTTTTCGGGGCCTTTTTCTCTGAACCGCAAGCGCCTCTTTTTTACAGGGATTGCTCCAAAATTCTTTTATTTGCGGTGAATAGCCCGCCTAAACACCGCAATATATGCGGTGTAAATAGCTTGCCTTTGCGGTGAATCGCGATGTTAATCACCGCAAATCAGGCGTTGAATATGAAATATATACATCAATTCGAGGATTGGCCGAAGTTTCAATGGGATTCGGCAAAGCTCATTCCGCTGCTGGCAGACATCCGCTACCGGCAGGGCCGCTTGCTGGGAAAAATGGAAAAGAGGGGATTCGGGCTGCACCATCTCCACGAGGAGGCCCACCTAGTTACCATGACTGCGGAAGTGGTTCATTCCAGTGCTATCGAAGGCGAAAGCCTAGACCCGGACCAGGTCCGTTCCTCTATAGCCCGCCATCTTGGCATGGATGTCGGCGGAACGCCGCAGGGGTCACGGCATATTGATGGTATTGTTGAAATGATGCTCGATGCCACCAGCCATCATCTTGAACCGTTGACCGAAGATCGGCTGTTCGGATGGCATGCAGCGCTCTTCCCCACCGGCCGAAGCGGAATGCGTGATATTGCCGTAGGAGCGTGGCGTTCTCCAGAAGACGATCCGATGAGGGTTGTATCCGGTCCGATGGGACGGGAAAAAGTCCACTTTGTAGCACCAGATGCCGGGCGGCTCCCGGATGAAATGCGGACCTTTATCGAATGGTTCAATGCTCCACTGGAAATCGACCCAGTTCTCAAAGCCGCCATCGCCCATTTTTGGTTTGTGACAATCCATCCGTTTTCAGATGGCAACGGACGGATCGCACGAGCCATTGCTGAAATGGCTCTGGCTAGAGCCGATGAATCTCCAGAACGCTATTACAGCATGTCCGCACAGATCGAGTCGGAGCGCAAGCAATACTACGACAGCCTAAAAAACGGCCAGTGCATGACGCTGGATATCACCTGTTGGCTGGTATGGTTTCTTGAATGCCTAGGGCGCGCCATCGGCCGAGCACAAGAGACGCTGGCCGACGTACTGTGCAAAGCCATGATCTGGGAAAAAGCAAGCGCAGCAAAAATCAACGACCGGCAGCACAAGGTGATCGCCCGACTACTCGATGATTTTGAAGGCTATCTCAACACATCAAAATATGCCACGCTGGCCAAATGCTCAACGGACACAGCGCTAAGGGACATCCGTGGACTGCTTGACACAGGCCTCCTCATTCAGAATCCCGCTGGCGGACGCAGCACCAGCTATCGCCTTGCAGAACCGGATGAAGCGTGATTAAGGCAAGCCGCGTCTATGCTTCAAGACAGAATCACCCGCGAGCATTCGCGGCTAAACATACAATATTGACAGTCTGGGCGGCCTCTGCCAGGAGTCTCATCGCAATTGTCGGAGGATCGGGGATTCTGTTTCTCCTCGCGTATCTCACGTATGGAAGATTCCTGTCCAACAAGGTTTTCGGTCTTGATAACGGGAAGAAGACGCCTGCGGTCGAGATCAACGACGAGAACGACTTTGTATCGGCCAAGAAAGGAATGCTTCTTGGACAGCATTTTTCGGCAATCGCCGTAGCCGGACCAGTAAACGGGCCGATCCTCGCGGGTCTGATGTTTGGATGGGTTCCTGCCCTGATCTGGATCATCATCGGTTCCATCTTCGTC
>JAAYDL010000164.1 GCA_012729265.1 Lentisphaerota bacterium
CCATTTGGGAAAGGCAAAATCGCCGATTTGATTGTCACAGCAGAAAACGATTACCGTGGTTTCCGGGACTTGGATGTGCGCTATTCCATTTCCTTCGACAACCCTAAAGATGGGTTTATTCGATTTGAGAGCCAAAAGTACGGAAGCGAACTTGTTTCGAAGCAACAAGCCCCTAAGTCTGGGTATGAGGGGTCTTTTACTGCTCATTATGGGCGGAAAGAAAATGAGCGTTCTGGCGGATACGACGATGAAAACGTGAACTATTATTTCCGTATTCGCACAAAAACAGATGATGAGGGAAACATTGTTTCTTGTCATTACGGAAAAATCTATCGGGGAATCGTAATGGCTCCATGGAACGAGGGCGGACTGAGATTGAGTCTCCTGTATTACTTGAATCCTAAGTCCAACGACCGGAATGTGGAATACGACGGAAAGAATAACCTTGCTAAGGAGGCCGCCGCTCCGGGAGAACGGAGAAATCCGGTGTACAGCGTCAACCAACCGTGATGGTGTAACAGCACATCGAAAGGGTGTTGGTCCCGAATCGCACATCGTTAAGGGTTTTCCCATCGAAAGTAGGAAATGCTTCCAGCTTGTCTCTATTCGCATAGCCGACCCGCATAGAAGCACCGGTGAAGGTGTTGCATTGCAAATACCATTTGCCGCACGTACTCTGTTGCGAATGGGCAGGGTGAATTCATGTTTAGGGATCTGAGAGAATTTATTACGGCGCTGGAGTCGAAGGGCGAGCTGGTGCGCGTCAAGGCGGAGGTCGATGCGGATCAGGAGATCACGATCATTCAGCACAGAGTGCTTGCTGCGGGCGGTCCGGCGTTGCTGTTTGAACAGGTGAAGGGTTCGCCGTATCGGTTGGTGAGTAATCTGTACGGAACGCCGGAGCGGGTGCGCATGGTGTTTGGGCGCGATCCGCAGGAGATCGGTGAGGACAATCTGGTCATTGCGCGGGACGACGGCAAGGGCATCTACGGCACCGGCCACAATTGGGTCATTCAGGTGCCGGGGAAGGTGAATGGTACATTGTCTACCACCGCTTCAATTACCCCAAGGGCATCGCCATGGGCGATTCCGCCGGCTACCACCGCGAAGTGTGCATCGACAAAATGACGCTTGATTCCGTAGGCCGCATCATTCAAACAACGCCGACACACGAGGGCATCAATCCGGTTAAATAACTCCGGCGGCGAAACTGTGAAAGAAGCTTAACCCGAGTTTCTTAAATGGGCGTTTTTGATGACGCCCATTTTTTTTGTGCAATTTACAACTGAAATGCCCCCACACGGACGCATTGCCGATACCTTGCCAAAATTTGACGATTTTTTGTGAGGTGATCCGAGGCGCTTTTTCGGATTGTTAATTAGCGACGTATTACCAAGATCGTCGATCAAACTGAATGGTCGTTGAAAACATAAAGGGATGACAGGTTGATCATCAACAAGGAGACTCGAATGGATATGCATAGAATGAAATTGGTTTTGTTGTGTTGTGCGATTGTATCACAAATGTCGGTCGGTTTTGCTCAGACGCAGGAGATGGATGGGGTGAAAGTGGAACGAAATGTCTTGTATGTGGAAGGTGGCCACGCGAATCAGGTGTTGGACATCTATCTGCCGGAAAATCCTTCAGGGAAACCGCTTCCGTTGATGATCTGGATTCACGGCGGAGCTTGGATGGGAGGAAGTCACGCCAATCCGCCGGTTTTGTATCTGCTGAAGGAAGGTTTTGCGGTGGCTAGTATACAGCATCGATTTTCTTCGCATGCCATCTGGCCGGCGCAGTCGTACGACTGCAAATCGGCGATACGCTTCCTGCGGTCCAACGCAAAGAAATACAATTTTGATCCGGATCGCTTCGGTATTGGCGGCGACTCTTCGGGCGGGCATCTGGCGGCCTTTATTGGAACGAGCGGTGATGTGAAGGAGCTGGAAGGTGATCTGGGCGTTACCGGCGTTTCCAGCCGGGTACAGGCTGTGGTCGATTGGTTTGGACCAACGGATTTTCTGCTGATGAAAAAGCAGTCCGCTCCAGGCAGCATGATTGACCATGATGCTCCAAATTCACCTGAATCGATGCTGCTCGGCGGAGCGGTTCAGGCAAAAGCCGAACTGGCAAAAAATGCAAATCCACTCACATATATCGACAAGAAGGATCCTCCGTTCCTGATCATGCACGGTGATAATGACCAATTAGTTCCGTTGGGTCAGAGCATTGTTCTTTCCAAAGCGCTGATTGACGCTGGAGTTGAAGTAACGATGCAGACAATCCCCGGAGCAGCGCATGAAGGTCAGGAGTTCCACAGTGCGGAGAG
>JAAYDL010000013.1 GCA_012729265.1 Lentisphaerota bacterium
GATGCCAGAGGTGGTGCCACCACGGATGCTCGCCGCCGCCGCGGCCGAGGCCATAGCGGATGGTGATCCAGTCGTGGTCCATCATCCACAACAGGTGGGGGATAAAGAGCAGGATCGCAATGAATCCGGCCACATAGAGACCCGGGTTCCGCAGCGCCTGTTTCAGTTCTCCGCGAAACCCCCAGACCGCAAAGAGCGGAACGAGCATGAAGACGGCGATATATTTGGTCAGCGCTCCCAGCGCGACGCAAACGCCTAGGCCGCACCAGGAAGCCAAGCGCCGTCGATGCAGGCCACTCATTCCAAAATACCATCCCCACGCCCAGAACGGCATCTGCACGACGTTGACATTCAGTTCCACAGCACCCAGCGTGTAGAAGAAAACCAAATCGATCGACAGTACGGCCAGCACGGATTGGCTGGGTGAACACGAAAGGAGTCGGGCCAATCGATAGATCCCGAGACCAGCGGTGACCACGCAGAGCTGGGCCAGGAAATAGACGCCGGCATCGCCGGCGGTCGACGAGGCGATATAGGCCAGCCATCCGCTCAGCGGCGGATGCTTGTCGTAGCCCCATGCCCACTGCGAGCCCCACATGCTTGCCTCGATGCTGTCGAGCGGCAGGCAGGTGTTGCACAGCGCGGGGATCAGCGTCCAGAGCGCCAGATGCGCCAGCGCCCACAGAGCGAGAATCGTTCCGGGTTTTTCGGATAGTCGTTTTGCTGTATTCATTGTGCGGAAGATGGGGTTTGGTTCAGGTATCTTTTTATAAATCTCGTTGAGCGCCGTTTCAGTTTCAGGGTGGCGAAAAAGGGGATTTTTTCAAGGGCGAAAGCTGTTTTGGTTTTGTGGAAGCTTTTGAGGTCGGTGTACTTCAGCTGGAAGCCATCCTCGGCATGCTGGATGACAAAGTTTTTTGGATTGAAGTCGTAGAAGCACAGCTTGTGGCGGACGATGAGATCGAAGAACTCCAGGAATTGACGCCGAAGGTTTTCGTCTGTCTTTTCCGTCAGCAGGAATTCGCTGAACGACGGAGATATTGTTCCGTCGGCATCCCGGACCAGTTCGCAGACCAGCGCCTCTCCTTCGCTGGTGACGGCCAGTTCGGGTTCGCATTCGGCGAGATAGTCGCTCAGCAGGTTCTGCACGGCCCGATACGCCTGCAACTCGTTGGCATTCGCCGCTCCCGGCCTCTTTTCGATCTTGAGGCACTTGCCGGGATCGTCCGGGTGTCGGTAGCAGCGGCGCGTGGCGCCTTCGTTGATGATCATGCTGTGGTCGAGGTGGATCATAGGTTCCTTGGGCAGATGCTCATTTCAACTCCAGCGAGAGATCGGGGTGGTGCGCCAGGATTTTACTGTAGAACCGCCGCACCCGCCGCTCGGCCTTTAAGCGGGCGAAGTATCGGATGGAGGAGAGCGGGATGAGTTCCTTTCCTCCCAGCCCGTCGATGATGAACAGCTTGAGGCGGCCATCGCGCCCTTCGCGGACCATCACGTCGTAGATGGAAAAGTCCCGCACAACAATGGCGGATTCCAGCAAGTAGGATGCGAGATCGGCTAGGGCCGCCGCGATCCTGGCCTTGTCCGTCGATTCCAAGTGGCTGGCCAGCGTTCGCGCCGGTGTTCCGTCCTCGTTGGTTACGAGATCAAGCAGCATGGCGGGACCGAGCGAAGTCTTCACCATGCCGTAAAAGCGCGGTATGTGCGACAGGTCGGTGTTCTGCTTTCTGAATTGACGATACGCCTGGAGATCCTTTCTGGTTTCGTCGAACGAGGAGAGTTTGCGCAGCCGCTTGTACCACTTCTTGTTTCGTTGGCGCCGCTTTTCCAAGCTGCCCGCTTTCACGATCTTGAGGCATTTGTCCGCCTGCTCCGGATGGTGGTAGATCGCCCGGTGCGACCCTTCGGCAATGAACAGGGACGGCTCCAGAGGGATCGGCTCAACCAGGTCCGAATAGACCGACTCGGTGGAATCCACCATTTTTTCCAGCGAGAAGCGGGCGATCGCATCGGTCCGAAGATCCGTCCCGGCGGGATGGTCCCGCACAATCAGCTCCGCAAGGGCGTTCGCGTCGCCCGGCTCGAAAAAGCTGCCGTTCACCCCGTCGACGATGATGTCCAACGGTCCGCCGTGCCGGGTGGCGATCACCGGTATGTTCATGGCCAGTGCCTCGACCAGCGTCAGGCCGAAGCTCTCCGGCTTCTTGGAACAGGAGACGACGACGGAGCTCGCGGCATACAGCTCCGGCATATGCGGGCAGTCCTGGATGAAATCGATATGGCCGGCCATGCCGAGTTCGCCGACAAGCTGCTGGAGTTGGAGGAAGAGCGATTGCTTGTCCTCGCGCACGTGGCCGACCACCAGCGCCTTGATGTCGGGCCGGGTCTTCGCGGCGATCGCGATGGCGCGGATGAACGTTTCATAGTCCTTCAGTTCGGTAATGCGGCCGACCGACGTTACGACCCGTTTCCCCTCCAGCGCATGGTCGTGCTTCAGTTGGTCAAGCTCGCGCCGATCAATCCGCGCCGGATCGAATGCGGACGGATCGATTCCGCAATGGATGACGGAAATGCTATCGGGCTGGACGGGATAATGCTTCTCGATGAATGCCTTGACCGGATGGCTGACGCAGATGACGCGGTCGCCCTTCGTCATAATCGCGCTGTACTTCCCGACGCTGTTGAAGCCATGGACCGTGGTTACCAAGGGAATATCCAGACGCTTCCGAGCGAAGAACGCAAGCCATGCGGGAACCCGGCTGTGGGTGTGAATAATGTCTGCATCCAGTTTTAAGAGTTCGGTTTTAAGTTTTAAGCATCGAGGAATAAAGGTGAGCGGATTCTTGGAGCAGACGTCGAGGGCGATGTGCTGTCCGCCGTCGGATTCAATCTGCGGGACGAGGGTTCCACCGGCGGAAATGACCGTGGACCGATGGCCGTGCAGCACAAGTTCGCGGTTTAAGGCAAGGACAATGGTCTCGACTCCTCCTTGGTTTAGTTCTGGCAATAGTTGAACAACATGCATGGCGGCAATTTAGCAAGTTGAAGGTTCCTTTCGAACCAATTCTTGGGAAATTGTCGAAAAGAGTAGGCCGTTTGATGCTGCTCAGTTTCCCAAATGGGGGATACGAAGCCGTTTCCGAGTTTGAGTTTTTGTGGATTGTTTCGGGTTTCGGAATTAGGGCTTAGGATTTTCGCAATCGGTAAGATTGCCCAGTGGCAAGTGGTAAAGATTTCGGTTGCGAACGCATCCGGGTTTATGGAGGATGTCGCGCATGAAAAAACGCCATGAAGAGGGGAGTGTCGATTCCCTGACGATATATAAGCGGTTGCTTCCCTTTGTGAAGCCGTACCGGGGTCGACTGTTTGCCGGGATTGTCTGCAGCATGCTGTTCGGGGGGGCGACCTTCGGGGTGCTGGTCGTGCTCTATTGGGCGCTCGGTCTGATTTCCGGCGAGGATCTTGCAAGCGGACAAATTCCCATCGAATTGACCCAGGTCGAGGGCGAGGCCGGCGGGATCGGGACGAAGCGGCTGTTGATGGCGGTGTCGTTTGTCCCGTTGGCGGCGCTGTTCCGGGGGCTGCTCTTCTTTGCCGGCAAATATTTGGTGGAATGGGTGGGCAATCGAACGGTCAATGATCTGCGCAACAAACTGTTCGGCCATATTCACACCCTGCCGATGCAGTTTTTTGGAAGCTCCCGCGTAGGCGACCTGATTTCCCGCGTAACCAGCGATACCAGCCTCCTCAACCAACTGGTTTCCAACGTGATCGGCGACCTGATCCGCGAGCCGTTCACTCTGATCGGATGCGTTGCTGCGATGTTTTATCTCGACTGGAAGCTGACCGTTGTGGCGCTGGTGGTCTTCCCCGTGTGTATATTGCCGATCATGCTGATTGGACGCCGTATCCGCAAGGCTTCCAAGCGTGGCCAGCAGAGCATTGGCGACATGCTCTCCGTGGTGCAGGAATCGGTGGGTGGTGCTCTGGTGGTCAAGGCTTTTCAGACCGAGGCGGAGGAGACGGATCGCTTCCGGAATTTTAATGCCCGCTACTTCAAGATGACGATGAAGCAGGCCCGCTCCAAAAACATGAACGAACCGATCATGGAGTTCCTCTCTGCCATCGGCATGGCGGGCGTGGTCGTGTACGCCTATGTTGAGAACCTCTCTCTGGCCCTGCTGGTCTCGTTTGCCGTGGCCATGGTTTCAATGTACAAGCCGGCCAAAAAGCTCAGCGAGATTCATATGCGGATCCAACGGGCCGCACCGGGTGCCGAACGCGTATTTGAAATCCTGGACATCGAAAACACGATCGCCGACCGGCCGGGCGCAACGCCTTTCGCGGAACCGGTGGCCGCCATCGATTTCCGTTCCGTCTGCTTCGCCTACGATGAAAAGCAGGTTCTCGACGGCGTCGATTTACAGGTGCGTTCGGGCCAGTGCATCGCCTTTGTCGGCAGCTCCGGCGCGGGCAAGACCACGCTGGTTAATCTGCTGCCCCGGTTCTTCGATGTCACCGGCGGGCGGATCGAAATCAATGGCCGCGATATCCGCGACTTCACGGTGCATTCCCTGCGCGCGCAGATCGGCGTAGTGACCCAGCAGACCGTGCTCTTCAACCGCAGCGTGGCCGAAAACATTGCCTACGGCTCGAAAGACGCGACGAGGGAGCAGATCGAGCAGGCCGCTCGCCGCGCCAACGCCCATAAGTTCATCATGGAGTTGGAGAATGGCTACGACACCGTGATTGGCGAGCGCGGATCGCGGCTGTCCGGCGGCATGGCTCAGCGCGTCGCCATCGCCCGCGCTCTGCTCAAGAATCCGCCGATCCTGATCCTCGACGAGGCCACCAGCGCCCTCGATACGGAATCGGAACGGCTGGTGCAGGAGGCGCTCGACGAGCTGATGAAAAACCGCACCGTTTTTGTGATCGCGCATCGTCTTTCCACCGTGGCCAAAGCCGATTGCATCTATGTCCTGGACCAGGGGCGCATTGTAGAGAAGGGTTCCCACCAAGAGCTGTTGCTCCAAGGTGGGAAATATAAATACCTCTACGATATCCAGTTCGCCGGCTAGTACTCGGTAAATATGCAAACTTTGCAATTATAGAACCGCCGATAAACGCGAATAAAAACAGAAATTGAAACGGTTCAAGTATCAAAGTCCATCCGCGTTCATCAGCGGTTCGGAACCTGCCTGGAAGTTTGGACTATTCCTGCGTTTCGCAGGAAACGTTGACATCGAACGGGGTTTCCAAAATCGCCTTCTTGGCGGCGTTGTATTCCTCTTCCGAAATGGCGTTTTGTGCTCTGGCTTCCTGCAGATCCAGGAGTTCCTGTCCAAGCGTCGTGCTTCGGGTGTATTGCAGTTCTCCACGGTTGAACATCGCGCAGCCGGAAAGACCAGCGATCAAGCTCAATGCCAATGCAAATTTGATTCCTTCTTTTTTTGTATCCATACGTTCCCTTTCATTAAAAAGCCATGGAACCAACCATGGCTCTGAGTGTGAGGATATAAACGAAGAAGTATTACGATTGTGTTACCATTTTATCCATTTTGAGCCAAATTCACTTTTGGGAACCGCTTTTCTACTGCCGGGTCGGAACAATTTCCACCGTGATCTCGTTGGATTCCAGTGTTCCGGTCCAGACGTGGTCGGGGTTCAGGGCGATGTCCGGGGAATCTTCGCCGTAGTAGAAGTGCAGATTTCCGGGGCTGGGCTGCGAGAGCGGCGCCGAGATGCGATAGGTGCCCGGATTGGAAAAGTCGTAGGGCAAGTCAACCCGGTTGGTCACGGTTTGTCCGGCTTCGATGGTGATGAAAGCTTCACGGGTCGGGGGCATGCGCTTGGCAAGTATTCCAACGTAGCCGGTGCCTTCTCCGGTTGCATTCTCGACGTGGAAAACGTTGCTTAGAAGGGGAGTTTCCAAGGGAGTAAACCATGGCAGGAAACGGACCGGAACGTCGCCCACATTGCGCAGTTCATAGGTGACGGAGATCGGCAAGTCGCGGATGTTTCCATTCCATGGCTTGGCTTCCTGCGTAACTGGACCCAGTCGGCACTGCAATCCGTTGGATGACTTGCTCCATGGATGGGCTTTCTTCGCTTCGCTGGTGCGAAGGATTTCCAAACGGGGAGGATTATCCGCATTTCCGGTTTGGGTGATCTGCGCTTCGAATCGGATCCATCGCCCGAGGTCAGACGGTTCAACGACTCGGGGTCTCGCCGTGGCGTGCAGCACGATGTGTTGCAGAGTGTCGGTGGTAACGATTGCCAGATAGTTTGTACCCGGATCCGAATCCACAGCAACGAGGTAGCCATAGCTTTCCGAAACCTCGCCCTTCTGGTTGTTGATTTCCACGAACGGGGTTGCGAAGTCGGCCAAGCAAGCAGACTGGACCGCAATGAAAGCAAGGAACGCTGAAAGGATTCCACGCATCGATTTTTTTATCGGCTTCATACAAATCTCCTTTTGGTTGATCTCACAACTTGATACGTGCAAACCATCGACCCGGTTTACGTCGCGGCGCGCTTTTCTGCTCTGTGTTTCAAAGGAGCACGTGCCGCACCGGTCGGGCGATCCGTTTGTACCGAATGGATGAAAAGCAGCGAATAAAGAATCATTATGCGGACGACTTGAGATGGACGGGGAGTTGGCGAGGACCGGCGGCGGAGATAATGATGAGGGTGATTTGTGCGCGGGCGGCGTTGGGGAAGGCGTGGTGGGCGGCGAGGCGGTACAGCTCCATTTGGCCTTTATATTGGGCGAGGATCGCTGAGTCTTCGGCCTCAGTAAATTTGTAGTCGAAGATGGCAAAGCCGTCAGACATGCGGCAGAGCAGGTCGATGGTGCCGTCGATGATGTTGTTTTCGTGGTGGAGCACGAACGGGAATTCGGGGCGGAGCGCCTCGACGTCGGACGTCAGTTGGATCATTAAGCTGCGGGTTTGTTCGATCCGCTCGATGAGCGCTTCGGCCTGCGTTCGGCTGAGTTCAAAGTCGTCGCGCAGCCGTTCGAGCCAGTCGGATATGGAGCCTGCCCAGTTATTGAGAGCCAGTTGTTCGAGCACGGCGTGGCCGAGGGACCCAAGCGCGGTTGATACCGGCGCGGTTCGCAGGATGGGTCCGGCAGTTTCTTCATCATCCGGTTCCGCTTCGTCCTGTTCCTTGGCGAGTCGTGTGGCGGGAATACGTTGGAGCGTTGGTCGAGCTGGGGCCGGAGGCAGGCTCTGAAACGCGGCGAGGAGCGGCTCTGCTGAAATGTTTCGCTCGATTGAGTGCGTTGGTGCCGATGCGGCGGTTGACAGTGCGGAATAGGGAATAGACGGGATGGCCGTGCCGATCAGCGGTTCCATGCTTTTGAGCCAGCCTGACGGACTGCGACCGACGGAGGCGGAGGTGACGACCAGATCGCGTGCGCGGGTCATGGCGACATAGAAGAGGTTTTTTGATTCGTGGGCGCGAACGGCGACGGCGTATTTTGCGGCGGCCTCGAAGCCCGGTGATTTTACTTGAGAGCGGTCGGGCGCAGTAACGCGCAGAGCGAGTTTGGGTTGCTGTTTTTCGTCGAAAAAAACCTGTGCAAAGCTGTGGTCATTCTGTTCGGAAAAGCTGATATCGGGCACAAAGACCACGCGTTGGGTCAGTCCTTTAGCGCTGTGCACCGTCATGATGGTAACGGCGTTCTGCGCCGGATCGAGCAGGGCGGCTTCGGGAATCTTCGGCGGATTGACGATCTGTTCCGAAAGTCTGCGCGCTACGGCGGCGGAAGTGGTCTGCGCACCGCGCTCGGTTTCGCGCAGCCAGTCGATGACTTTACGCAGGTTGGCCAGTCGCTGTTCGCCACGCGGGAGGCCCGCGAGGAGCGCGTCGTATGCGGTTTCTTCAATCAGCATACGCACCAGTTCGGAGGCGAGTTTGCTGCCGAGCAGGGCTCGGTAGCGGTCGATGATGTCGGTTTTCTCTGCGTAGCGCGCCATGAGGTGGTCGACGGAAAAACCGTTATTGCTCCAAGCGAGTTCGGCGATGGTTTCGTCGGAGAGTCCAACCCACGGCGAACGCAGGAAGCCGATGAGCGAGAACGCGTCGGCGGGATTGGTGAGTATGTTAAGGAAGAGAGCAACATCGCGCGTTTCCTGGCGGCTGAACAGACCGCTGCCTTTTCCGCCAAGCGTGTAGGGAATATTGGCAAGGCGCAGAGCGTGTTCGAGCGCGGCCTGATGCGTGGTACGCCGGAGCAGAATGAGAATGTCGGAGTAGCGGTAGGCGTTGTTGGCGCTCGTCGGTTTGAATCCTTCATTATATCGATAGGCCGGCTGCCATTCGGTCGGTCCTTCCACCAACAGCCGAATTCGATTTGCAACCGCAGCCATTTCGGCGGCCGTCTTTTCCTCTTTCGAGCGTTCTTCGGTATCGTCCGGAGTCAGGAATTCGACGCACGGTTTTTCGCCATCGGTTGTGAAGTCCGGATGGGGTTGAAGGTGGTCGTCGGGAGTATAGTCGGCGGTGCCATAGACCGCGGAGAAGAGCGGGTTGATAACGTCGAGAATCTGCGATTTGCTGCGGTAGCTGGTGTTCAGGTGCATCATTTCGCCGTCGGCGGAAAGAATGGCGTTTTGCAGGTCGGGCATGACCTGAGGATCGGCTCCGCGCCATGTATAAATGCTCTGCTTTTTATCGCCGCAGATGACGAGCTCCGCGCCGGTGCGCCAAAGCGCCTGAATAATATCGCACTGAATGCGCGAGGTGTCCTGGACTTCATCGACAATGATATAGCGAAAAGTGGTTTCAGCCTTTTCGGATTCCAGTAGTTGCGCGGCAAGGTGGAGCTGGTCGTCGAAGTCGACCGCGTTCATCGAGTGCTTCCATTCGCGGAAACAGCGGGCGACCGCTTGAATGTAGCGGGCAAATGCGCACGCTGCAGGGAAGCGCTTACGGTATTCAACGGCTTCTTCCACGGCGGTTTTTAGCGCCCAGAAATCGTCGGAAATGGATTTGGCTCCGCGCCCGAATTTTTGAATGCCTAATTCGTTCAAGCGCTGAACCAGTGTTTCGACATCGGCGGATTCGGTGATTGCCTGCTGAATAATGTCGAGCGCGGATTGAACAGCCGGCGTGATTTTGGGCAGCTCGCGGATGCGTTTACAGATCAGTTCAAAGTCAATGCGCGATACGGTCGGAACGGGCGGCGGCAGGAGCGATTCGGCCTCTTCGAGGGAAATGCCGAGGCTGCCTGCCTGTTCAATCAGGTTGGGAACGGTTTCGGTTATACTGCTGCCGAAGCTTTGGCCTGAGCCGATGAGGTGTGCGCCGGCGCAGAAGGTTTTAAAGTCGGGATCGTGTTCGAGGTGTGCGAGCAGTTCTTCGCGGCAGATTCGGTTGAGGGGTTCGTCTCGCTCGTCGCCTGCCAAGACAAGAAAGCCGGGAGATAGGCCGGCGGAAAGCGCGTGTTCACGCAGGAGACGGGTGCAGAACGCGTGAATGGTTCCAATGGGCGCGGACGAGAGCTGAGCCGAAGCCTTTACGGCGCGGTCGATCTGGTCAATGTCGTCCGCTGCTTCGGCGCTGCGCCGGGCTTTGAGCAGTCGGTGCGCTACGCGCATACGCAGCTCGGCGGCGGCGTTGTCGGTAAAGGTCATCAGCAGGATTTTACGCGGCTCAATTCCGTCTTCCATCACCAGCTTTTCGTAGAGCTGGGTGACTTGGAAGGTTTTTCCGGTTCCGGCGGATGCGTTGTAAACGATACTCATGAAGCTGCTTGTCCGTGTGTTGCAATGTGGAGAAGGACTTTGCAGGCGGTCAAATATTCATCGATTTCAACATGCTCGTCGGTTTGGTGGAACTGGTGCGTTCCTGAACCAAGAGTCACGGTCGGCAGCCCCTTTTCGTTAAAGTTGTTGGCGTCGAGGCCCGCGTCCATAATGAGCGGGTTGGGCTCCAGTCCGACAGACTTAACCGCGGCTTTGGCGATCTGTACGCAGGCTTCCGACGGGTCAAGGCGGAAGGAGCGGTAATCGCTGAGCGTGGTAAATTCAACGCGGCCGCATTGGTCTTCATCGTTGCGGACCTGTCGGGCGGCTTCTTCGAAGGCGGTTCGGTAAACAGCAACGATTTCGTCGAGAAAAGCCGAGCTGTGGCTTCGGCATTCGCCGGTGAGGGTGACACGGTCCATAACTTGGTTATTAGCCTCTCCTCCATGGATCGTTCCAAGGTTGGAGGTGCCCGTTTGGTTGCCCTGAACGATGCGGCCGAAATAGCCTTTTTCGGCGATGCGGGCCATGGCCAGCGAAGCGATCAGTCCGGCGGAAATCCCTTTATGCGGGGCTAATCCGGCGTGGGTTGATTTTCCAAAAATTGCTGCTTTCCAGCGCGTAGCACCCATTGCTCCGATAACGATTTCGTTCGGCTCCTGTCCGTCGAGGTTGAAGCCCATTGCGGGATAGCCCAGATCTTCGAAGCGAACCGTGCGAGAGCCGTGCAGTCCGTTTTCTTCGGCAATTGAGAAGAGCAGAGTGATGGGCGGGTGGGGGAGATTGTTTTTCAGCAGGGTTTCAATCAGTGTAACGATCGCGGCGCAGCCGGAGCGGTCGTCGCCGCCGAGACCGGTTTTCCCATTGGAGACAATGCGGTTTCCTTGAATCGTGGGTTCAGCGCCTTTGCAGAGCGGGACGGTGTCCATGTGGGCGGAAAATAGGATACGCGGTGCAGCGGGGAGTGTGCCGGGAAGTTGGACGATCAGATTGCCGATTTCATAAGCATCGCCGAGGCGCCGGGCGGCATCGTCGGTGTTGATCCACTCGCGGCGGCAGCCAGCGGCGATCAGTTTTTTTGTAATAGCTGCAACGACTTTGTGCTCTTTTCCGCTGGGGCCTTCGACGGCCAGCAGGTTGAGCAGGTGCTTCAGTGCCAGATTGTTGTCGATCATGATAAATACCTTTCGGAGAACAGTATAAATATGCAGATTGTTTTTATATGCGATTCGGCATGGGTCTTGCTAATATCTCCGTCTGTTTTGGCGTAAGATATCCATTTGAGTCGTGGGAAGGCAACGCAAAATCCTAGGCTGTGAGAAAAGCTGGGGATGAGCAGAATAGGAAATTGTTCTAAGGGAATGATGATACAATTGTCATTAAAGAGGCTACAGAGATCGTATGCTGTGCGAATTGCACTGGGGTATGCTGTGCTGGGTGTTTTGTGGTCATCCATAACGACGGCCCTCTTCGAACCGGACACAGAGAGTATCCTTTCTCTGCTTCTCCAAGACTGGATATTTGTCTTTTCCTCGGCCGTACTGTTGTGTCTGGTTTTGAACCGATTTATTGTGGGTGAGCGGCGGAGGACCGAAGAGCTTAGCCTGCTTTCTGCGGCGATTAATCAGGCGACCGATACGGTGGTAATTACGGATTCAGAGGCCTCGATTGAGTATGTCAATCCGGCGTTTGAGGCAATGACCGGATATTCACTGGAAGAAGTGAAAGGGAAAAATCCGAGGATTTTGAACAGCGGTGAACATAACAAATTGTTTTACCAAAGTATGTGGAGCAATATCAGTTCCGGAAAACCGTGGGTAGGCAGAATTAAAAACAGGCGAAAAGATGGTTCTCTGTACATTGAGGATACCACCATTTCGCCAGTATCTGACGAGCAGGGCAAGATTGTCGGTTATGTGTCGGTTAAGCATGATATAACGCAGTTTGTACGCCTTGAGGAGCAGTTCTTTCGTAACCAAAAGATGCAGGCGATTGGTCGCCTTGCCAGCGGCGTGGCACACGATTTTAACAATATTCTGCAGACGATTTACGGGTTATGCGGCATACTGCTGCGTGATACCGTTGGGCAGGAAGGCATCCAGCAGGATGTCCGCGAAATTCATAATGCAGCTAGGCGGGCCGGGGAGTTGACGAAGCAGCTGCTCACGTTCAGCCGGAAAAAGCCGAATTATGAAATCGAGATGAATTTGAATCAGGTTATTCAAGATCAGTTCAGTATGCTGGCGCGGCTGCTCGGGGGCCGATATAAGCTGGTTCTCGAATGCGATCCAAACCTGAAGCATATTGTTGCTGACGTGTCGCAAATGGAACAGGTTTTGATGAATCTGGTTATTAATGCGCGGGATGCCATGCCGCACGGCGGCGAAATAAAGGTCTTAACACGAAATGTGGTCTTGAAAAATGGCGAGGTTTCTGGGCGGATGGACGGAGGGGAGTTTGCCACTCTTTCCGTTATTGATGCCGGAATGGGTATGGAAAAAGAGGTCGTTGACAATCTGTTTGAGCCTTTCTTTACTACGAAAACTATTGGAGAAGGTTCCGGGCTGGGGTTGGCGATGATTTACAGTATTGTTGAACGCATAGGCGGCTGGATTCATGTCGACAGTACGGTGGGAAAGGGGTCGGTCTTTACGGTATATTTTCCCATAAACCGCGGGACGGGAAGCTCCGCGAACCTTGCTGGAAGGAATATAAAGGAGACGCGCATTCTGTTGGTGGAGGATGACGCCAAGATACATAAAATTGTTTCTATGATACTGACCGAAGCTGGGTATTCAGTGGAAGGGGTTGAAAGCGTTGCTCAGGCGGTGAAGGTGTCGGACAGCGCGGAACAAGGGTTTGATCTTCTCGTTGTGGATGAGGTGTTGCCCGATGGCTGCTGCCTTGATCTGGTTGACAATATTGCACTCAGGAACAACAAAATGTCGGTGTTGGTTATTGGCGAGCGGGGAGAAAAAAATTGCAGTGAAGGAGCTGTTGAACAGCGAGGGTGCTTTTTTTTGAAAAAGCCCTTTAGTACAGAGGCTCTTATAAGTACAGTGGGACTTGCTCTTCAAAGAAGTGCAGGTAAAACTCATCAGTGAAAACGAAGAGGTGATAATGTCGCGAATATTGATAATGGATGATGATCCTTACATTCGGACGGTGTTTAAACGCTATCTGGAAGGAAAAGGATATGAAGTCGAAGTTGCTGAAGACGGGAACGAGGGGTTGAAATGCGTCAAACGGACCCTGCCTGATCTGGTGGTTACCGATGTGATGATGCCTGAGAAAGATGGACTTGAGGTGGTGCTTGAGCTGCGGAAAATTTGTCCCGATGTGCCTGTAATTGCAATCTCGGGGGGAATGCGCATTGCTCCCATGGATTTTTTGCCGATGGTGAAAAAGTTTGGGGCTAGGTGTGTGCTCTATAAGCCGATTGATCTTGACGACTTGAACGAGGTGATTGAGAAGGAGCTCGAAAATAGCTGATTTTTAAAAAAGCGGACAGTTTGATTTACCGTCTACCATTCGCAATCGTAGAGCAAAACGGCAATGCTGACTTTGGGCTTGATGGTTGTGGTCATACGAAAAGAGCCTTGGCTCGGAGATGCGTGGGCATATTGAACTGATAGAGCATAAATGCGCTCATAATGGAGTGGAGGGCGGTGAGCTGTTTGTTGGTGAGCTGCGTTTTGATTGCGGATGCGGGGTGTTCGGTATTCCGCCATGCCCGCAGCACCGCAAGGATGTCGGGCGGGCACTCGAGGGTCTGGAATTTGTGTTCCTTCGCGCAGGAGGTGCAGACGATTCCACCGTTGGAGGCGCAGAAACGCGATGGCTCGGCGCCTCCGCACTGGACACAGGTCGTGAGATGCGGTGCGTGGCCTTGCCTCGTGCTGAAGAAGAGTTCCGCCCAGAGGATAAACTGAACGCGGTGACCGTACTTTTCTGCCAGATCGAGCAGTTCTTCGTAGAGTTCAAACTGTTCCGGGCAAGGCGCTTCTTCGGGGATGGTTTTATTGAAAAGAGCCGTGAGATACGAGGCGGTCTGCATGGCGCGCCAGTCGGTGTTAAAAGCGGGGCGTCGATGGAGCAGGGCACACTCTTTTCCGGTGTGGAGGGTGTTGGTGCGTTTTTCGAAATAGAGTAGTTCACTGGTGTTGAAGAGATCATATTCTCCCAGGAACGGGCTCTTTGGCCGCTGGGCACCTTTAAGCAGTGTGGAAATTTTTCCGTGCGTACGGGTGAGCCAATGAACAATCCGCGAAGTGCTCGAATAAGGATAGCTCGCAAGCGGAATGGCGGTGGTTCGGACAATCACGGCGAAATTCCCTAATTCAGATGGGTCGCCCCGATCATGGCGATGGTTACACCGTAGTAAATCAGCAGCGCGAAGATATCGTTTGATGAGGTGACGAAGGGCCCGGATGCAATGGCAGGGTCAATCTTGATGCGGTCGAGCAGTACGGGGACCAGCGCACCGAATACGGCCGCAAAAGTCATGGCACTGAAGAGTGCAACGGCTACAGTGAACGCTAAATAGGTCGGAGCAATTCCTGGGTGTTCGCCCTTTCCGGAGAGCAAAAAATGAGCCCATAAGCCGATGGCCGATCCACAGATCAGTCCCATGGTGGTGCCGGCGATCATCTCGTGAACGATGATGCGCCTAATCCGCTTGCTGTGGCTTGCGCCCAGCGCAATCCCGCGAATAATCAGCGTGGACGACTGGATACCCGTGTTTCCGCCCATGCCCATAATGATCGGCACAAAGGCAATCAGAGCACCTATGCTGGCCACCTTCAAGTGCTCATCAAAGCGGGTGAGAATGATACTGGTGATGAAGCCTGTGGCCAAGGTGATCAGCAGCCACGGCAGGCGTGCCCGACAGGCACTGAACGGCGAGGTGTACTCCAGTTCAACATCGCTGGAACCAGCCAGCTTAAAAATGTCTTCCGAGGCTTCCTCCTCGATAACATCCATGATGTCGTCCACGGTAATCCGCCCAACAAGTTTGTTCTGCCAGTCAAGTACAGGAAGAGAACTGAGGTCATATTTCGCCGCAATACGCGCCACTTCTTCCTGGTCGGCGTTGGTGTGAACATAGATCGGTTCATCATTGGCAATTTTAGACAGCGGCAGGTTGCGATTGGTTTTTTTGAGCAATTCCCAAATCTGCACCGAGCCGATCAGCTTGTTTTCACTGTCAATGACATAGAGGTTGTAAAACGGCTCGTCGAGATCAAGCGAGCCGATGTGTTCGATGGCTTCAGCGGAAGTCATGCCGGAGTGCGCCGCCACAAAGTCGGAGGTCATAATGCCCCCGGCGGTATCTTCGCCATACTGGAGCAGCTCGCGCACCTCTTCAGAATCTGCGTCTTCCATCAGGCTGAGAATTTCAGCGCTGCGTTCTTTCTCCATTTCGCCAAGCAGGTCCGCTGCATCGTCGGGTGCCATCTCTTCGACGATGTCCGAAATTTCCTCGGCGGTCATATCCTCGAGAATGTCCGCTTCAGCCCGATCATCAAGCTCGGCGAGCACGTCGGGTTTTATATCGTCGTCGATCAGGTCAAATAGACGGGTCTGGTCCTGTGGATTGGCGTTGTTAATGATTTCGCCGATGTCCGCAGGGTGAAGCTCCGCAAAAAACTTGGGGACCTGTTCCCAAAGCCCTTCCTTAATGCAGAAGTTGATCCGCTCTTTAACTCGTGTGTTCGTGTCCGACATCGCCATACCTCTTTTGAATGCTCGAGACCATAGCCGCTGCGTTGTGGAACTCCAAGAATTTAGTACTGCGGATAGTGATCTGGATACGATTTCCCGGGCAAACGGCGCCAGTGTTTATACGACCAGAGCCAAAATTCAGGATGCTCCAGGATTTCGGCGGAAATAATATCTTGAATACGCTGGGTTAGATCGCGAACGATTTTTTCGGAATCGGCCGCTTTGTCAAAGGGCGGAGGCGAAAGGATTTGGGTAACGCGTATGGTGTATTTTCCGTCGGACTCAGGCAGGCAGAAACCAAAAAAAAGGTTAGTGGAGGTGCGGTAAGCCAATGAGGCCGGCGCAGAAGAGACCGGCATCGGAAACCCGAGAAAATTCACTTCAATTCCGCCTTCAGCCAGTGGGGTCTTTTGGTCGAGTACAAAGGCAGCTTTACCATGATTTCTTAAGCGTGAAACCAGCGTTCGCAGGGCCCCTTTTCGTGGAATAATAGTCTGCCCCGTGCGTTCCCTCTGTTCAATCAGAAGCCGATTAACGGTCTTGTTTTTTACCGTGGCAGCAATGCTGGCCAAGTCGAGCTTCATCAGTGCGCAAGCTTGTCCGAGTAGTTCCCAGCTTCCAATGTGCGCAGTAATACAGATAGCGGCTTCGTTAGGGTTGAACAACGATGTTTTGGCCTCAGATTCCTCAAAGCGTACATATTTTGAAAACCGCTTTTCGGGATTTCGGGTAAACCAAAATACATCAAGCATCGTCAGCGTAAATGTGGAAAATGACGAGCGGAGAATACGCCGCTTCTCCACGTCAGTCAGGCTGTCGCCAAAAACTGCATCAATATTTTTCATCCCGATCGCTCTTTCCCGAAGCGGAAGGAGCATCGCCAATCTCCCCGCAGCGCGCGACAGCGCGAGGACTCCCCGCCGAGGAAGCAGTGGAATCATGGATTTCAGCAACAAAAACCCGCCCGTTTCAAACGGACGGCGCAGCTTTCTTCGATTTTTTTTCGCTCGGTTCATAGACGGAAGTGGAAAGAAAAAGGGACTCTAGCGACATCGACTCGATACACCAATGCTTTTCTTCGATCACAAATTTGAACAACTGTTTGACCCCTTTGTGGTAATTGAGCCGCCTTTACATAATTTGTTTCAGATTTCGAGTTTAGAAATTCAAATTTTCCCTGATCAGTAACATGAGGGTTGCCGCCAAACCCAAGCCACGGATTGGGAGAAAAAAACAATCCCACTGCGGACGGAACAATGCATCATTTCATCCCCTTTGCCTAGTTTGGGTTCCACACTAACCGATGGAATCGGTCTTCTGGCAAAATGTGAAACGTTCCGGTAGCGGTTGTGCATTCTTCGCCTGCATGATTCGACAGCGTGGCTGACATGTAAACCTTGGACCCCTCGTTCGATATGATTCTGCAGGTCACCCGTAAAACTCCGGCGCAAATATAGGTTGGCCGATGGAATTTTACTGAAAAATCAGAGGTTACCGACATTTGCTTTGAAAAAACATAACAAGTCCACCCCATTATTTCATCAAGGAGACCCATCTGGATGGCCCCATGCAGAATATCCCCCTGGCCGACGAAATGTTCATCGGGATCATATTCGGTATATGCTTCTCCCTTTTCCTTGTCCCAATAAAATTTCAGTTTCAACCCCATGGGATTATCGCATCCACAAAAAAAGCATCTATTGCCAGGGTAGGGATTGGCTATCTCTTCTTTCATAATGCTAAACACCTCAACACGTGATTCTCGTTTGCCTGGAAAACCGGTACAACCGGGCTACCGGTTGTCCATTCACCTATTAAACCCGTGTAGGATAGCCGTGGCAAAGCCCTCGGGCAACCTCGAACAACAACGATATGCGATGTGCAGCCAAGAGGAGGGCAAAAGGGGAAAGCGAAAAATTTGGAGGGGCGGCGGAACCTGACATGATCACACGAAGTCGCGGAGAGCGCGAAAAAACTGTGGAGTGCGGCAGCTTGATGCCGCTTTAAAATGGGCACCTGCGAGGCGGGCCTGACTTGCCCGATGTTTAAAAGCTCCGTCGAGCCGGAGCACTCCATATTGGTCTGCACCACGAAGTAGCGAAGAACACGAAGCTTGGATGTCCTAGTGCCTAGGGGAAGCGGGTGTTGCTTATGAGTGACCCCGCTTCCCCTTTATCTGACACCTTTATTGACCGGAACCTATAATGGGTGACCCCTTTGATGTTTTTTTGCGTAATTCTTTCACCCGGTCTTTGACCAAAGGATTTGGTAGTGGCTTTTTAATCCCCATGGAATCCATCAACATCTTTTCTTCAGCAAGGGCATCCTCCAACGCCTTGATCAAAGGTCCCTTTTCTAGAAGACTATAGCCGCGATATTTAGCCATATCTTCTTCAACAAAGGCATTCTTGTCAGGCTCACTTTTATGAATATTTAAATCACGGACTACGCAGTACGAAATGTCATTGGAAGAAATATTATTATTTACTGATGTTATTAGTGTGTCTTTGTATTCTTTGTATCCATAATTATCTATATCATTGTCTCTTTTACCAAATCTAAATATATCAAGATCGTCTTTTAAGAAGCATAGTTTATCTCTAAATCCCAACTTAAACTCATTTTCGTCTATCCACACCAGTCCGAGTATAATTCGATCAACATTTTCATCTCTAACACAAATCTTTGCAGGATATTCCTGAGAATCAAAAGCTGGAGAGTCCGGGAAAGCAATACGCAGTAATCTGGTTTTACACTCACCATCTAAACAATTCGTCACTCGAGCATCGATCACCCAAACAGCATGTCTTCTCAATATTGCAAATGCATTCAAATAAGGTACAGTCACCCAGTATGGCGAAGGGGACTGCATATCAATGCGATTTAGAGCCCCGTCTTCGCTAGCATAAAAACTATTTGCCTCATTGATATAATTAAACAATACATATGGTTCTGAAAAGGCATAATAGTTTATCACCTCTACCTCAACAAGAGCATCTAGACCGTCCAATGTGTGCCGATTTTCTACAGAGTAGATCATATGATCATCAATACCACAAAATCCAAAACCAGGAATAATACACAGAAAAATAATATACCATATCTTACAAATATTCACCACTGTCTCCTCTCTTTAGCGTGGAAAAGGGGTCGGGCCGCCTAATTCGTCATTTTGCTTTTCAGATTGCATAATGCGCTCCCTTTCGATTCTTCCACTTCTCGAATATAGCAGGAGAAAAAGGTCGGTCTGGTAATCTAGTAATTTCACGCCATTGCTCCCGTTTTTACTCGCTCGCTCGGGCGGACAATCCGTCGAGCGCTCTTTTGGAGACATAGAAACGCAAAATTAACGATGAGTCAAACATTGCCCCGATATATTCCGCAGAAGCTGCACCACCGAACGACTTTCCTTCTTCCTCCTATTCGTCTCCATGATAACGGAGCAAGGATGCTGCATTAGGCAGCCTGAAGGCTGAACTACAAACGTCTTTCCTTCTCCTCCTATTCGTCTCCATGATAACGGAGCAAGGATGCTCCGTCTACGGGGTCTCCTGAAAAGGGATCACGGTCCAAGCCTTATTTGAAAATTACTTACACTCACTTTGGCACTCTGGCGCCATTCGAGGGTGGATGAGCCAGCACGTAGTGCAAGCTGTACTGGGTAGCGCCTCCGCTAAGTCGGTGGCGTTCGGAATCCGCCGAGGGTGCATGAGCCAGCGCGTAGTGCAGGCTGTACGGATTGACTCACTCTCTTTTTCACGCGCCGATTCTCCGGATGAGTCTGAATTCATCGTTTGCCTTTTCATTAAAGGGGAGGGGTGTGGAGGCGTGTGGTAGATAGTGGAATAAAAAAGAGGAAAATGGGTTGACTAGTATGATTTTTGGTGTCATATGTTTCCGCATTATTGGAACCGAATGGAGCGAGATGGTATGACATTGGATGTACAATCTAGACCGGCCCTCTTTGTGGGATCGTTTACGCATACCCTTGATGATAAGCGACGTATGATTTTTCCGTCGATCTGGAGAAATCTGGCGGGCGACTCGAATCAGCTCTTTGCCTTTCCGCACCCCGAAGAGAAGTGCCTGTACCTTTATACGACTGCAGAAATGATGCGTCGTTTGGATGAACTTCGTGCAGGTGGGGCTCTGGATAAGAATGATCAGCAGGCGATCCGGTCGATTACGGCCGGGGCTGAAATGCTGGTTTGGGATGCGCAGGGACGTGTGCGGATTGGTGAAAATCTGCTGGCGCATACGGAGGTGAAGAGTCAGGTGGTTCTGGTGGGCGCGATGACGCGTATTGAGCTCTGGAGTGCAGAGAATTTTGATTTGGCGCTGCCGAAAGAGTCGGCTGCAGCGGAAAATGTATTTTTTGGTGGGTATTAAGATTGGTAACCGGGGAGGTCGAGATGAGCATGTTGGATGTAGCCCGTTTTTTGAGTTATTCGAGATCGGTCGATCTCACCCCGGAAAAAGAGCGGTTGTTTAATTTGTCGATGGTGAATTCGGGGCGCTTGTTTTCTTGCCTCTACAGCAGCTCGCACCACTGGGATTTTGGTCGCGGTAGTTTGATGGAATCGGAATCGGTTTTAGATCGGGGAAGGGAGATCTAGTGCATATTCCAGTCATGCTCAGCGAGTGCCTTGAGGCACTGGTTACGAATCCCTGCGGGACCTATGTGGATGGTACGTTGGGGAACGCCGGGCATGCGGAAAAGATTCTGAAAGCACTGGACGCTGGTGGAACGCTGGTGGGGTTTGATCGCGATGTGGATGCGATCGAGCGGGTGAGTAAGACGCTGAAGTCGGGCGATGGACGTCGAGTTGAGCTGGTGCACGACAACTATGCAAATATGGCCAAACAGTTGACAACGCTAGGTATTGAGCAGGTGGACGGCATTCTTCTGGATCTAGGCGTCAGCTCGTTTCAGCTTGATACGCCGGAGCGCGGATTCAGTTTTCAGCAGGATGCGCCGATTGATATGCGTATGGACCAGACGCAGGGCCGTACGGCGGCCGAGTGGGTGAATGGTGCGGATGAGTGCGATCTGGCCGATATTATTTTCCGCTACGGCGAGGATCGGGACTCGCGTCGAATTGCGCGAGCGATCGTGAAGGCGCGAAAGGGCGCGCCGATTGAAACGACACTACAGCTGGCCGATATTGTGGAACGTGCCAAGGGGGGACGTCGGGGGCGTAAAACACATCCGGCAACGCAGACCTTTCAGGCGCTGCGAATAGCGGTGAACGATGAGCTGGCGGGAATTGAGCAGGTGCTGGAGAGTATGATCGGTCGGATTGCGGATGGCGGACGCTTTGTTGTGCTGACATTTCACAGTCTGGAAGACCGTTTGGTGAAGAAGTTTTTTAATCGCCATGTGCCGCGCGAAGAGTCGCTGCATCAGGGCGGGGTTCGGCGGATGTATGAAAAACCGCCGGTGGAGTGGGTTTGGAAGAAAGCAAAAACGGCCACGGAAAAAGAGCGGGCCGAAAATCCGCGGTCGCGGTCAGCGAGATTGCGTGCGGTAAAGGTAGGGAGGTAAACAAAATGGCAGGCACACGTAAGAACGAAAGAACAAATAAGATGAACGAGGTTCGGGTTCCATTTCCCATGATGCTGGCCAATGTGCTGGTGGCCGTGGCTGTTTTGGGCCTGAGCTATATGTGGCTTAATGCCCGCTGTGATGCCTTGGGTCGAGATATTAAAGCGGCTGAGCTGGAGCTGGCACAGGCGCAGAAGCAGGCTCGTACAGAACAGGAACGCTGGGCCACGTTGACCAACCCCTCAAACCTGCGGGCAGCGATTAAACGGTTTGATCTGAATATGTCGATGCCGCGGGAATCGCAGATTGTCAAACTGGAACGGCGGTCTGAACGGACAACAACAGCGACGGCCATGTTGGGTCGAGGTTTTTTGAGGGTGGAGTAGCGAGGTTGTCGGTTAATTATCTGATAAGCCCCGCAGTTTTATATAAGCTAAAGCTTGCGGGGTTTTTGGGATGAGGGAGGAAGAAGAGAATGTCGGAGGTTCGAAATAAGGGGCGGATTTTGATGTTGGCGCTGCTGGTGGTGAGCGCTTTTATCGGGATCGGTGCCCGCCTTTATGTGGTACAGCTGAAGCCTGAAGCTTGGGTTTTGGAGCCGATGAAGAACAACCTCAGAGAAACCAATCCCGTGGGCAGCCGGGGTGCCATTGTGGATCGCAACGGCGAGATTCTGGCGCTGGATGTACCCGCGTACGATGTCGGCATCGATCCATACGACATTAGTCGAAACGGAGATGCTGAAGCGGTCATCCGTTGTCTTTCGCGCGAGTTTGGTATTTCGGAGCGGGAACTGCGTGTAATGCTGGCGGATACCGATAAGCGTTATAAGCCGATTCGTAAGTTTCTTCCGGAGAGCCGACTGGCAAATTTTGAGGCTAAACCGGCAAAATTCGGGGTGGAATATTTTCCACCCCATGTGACCGACGGCGGTCCGACCAATATCTTTTTGCGGGGGGTTACGTTAACGGAAACCTCTATGCGCGATTACCCAAAGCGTGAGCTGATGTCGCATGTGGTCGGCTTTTCCAATGCTGAAGGAGTTGGCTGTTCGGGGGTTGAGCTGGTGTTAAACGATTATCTGAAGGGCAAAGAGGGGCGACGTGTTAGTACGCGTGATGGTCGACGTCAGGAGATTTATGGAACGCGCGTTGTGGATACGCCGCCGGAAGACGGTGCAACGGTTTATCTTACTTTGGACCAACAGCTGCAGTATGTCGTGGAAGATGTTATCCTTCGTATGTGCGATGAGTTTCAGGCCAATGCGGCGTGGGCGATTGTACAGAAGGTGGATACCGGCGAAATTTTGGCGATGGCTTCTTATCCGACGTACGATCTGAATCGATACAGTCAGGCCCCTCCGGAATGGATGCGCAACTGTGCAATCAGTGTGAATTATGAGCCGGGATCGGTCATGAAGGCCGCTGCAATTGCCGGAGCGTTGGATAACGAGGTTGTGAGTGAAAGTGATCTGATTGACTGCGAAAACGGCTATTGGGTTTATGCCCGCAGAGCGCTGCGCGATAGCCACGGGATGGGTGAAATGAGCGTTGCGGATGTGATCAAGCACTCCAGTAATATCGGTACGGCAAAGATTTCATTGGCGATGGGAGATCGACTGTTTTATACCCGGTTGAAAGCATTTCACTTCGGTGAGCGCCTTGGCGTGGGCCTGCCCGGCGAGGAGGCCGGAATCTTCTATTCTCCCCTGTCACCAAATTGGTCAAAGCTCAGCATAACGCGGATTGGTATGGGGCAGGGCATTGCCGTGACTTCGCTGCAGATGCTTTCCATGATGGATGCCATCGCCAACGACGGGATTCAGATGAAGCCGTATGTGGTGAGTAAGGTCGTTGCTCCGGATGGCGAGGTGCTGGTGAAAAATGAGCCGGAAATTCTCGGCCGCCCGCTGACCCGCAGCACGGCGATTCAGATGCAGCGCCTGCTGGCGCGGGTTACGGAGGAGGATGGAACCGGGTCAAAAGCGCGCGTTGAAGGATATTCGATTGCAGGAAAGACCGGAACGGCCCAGAAGGTCAATCCCGCGGGCGGCTACTACGAGAAAAATTTTGTCTCCTCCTTTGCCGGATTTCTTCCGGCAGAAGATCCGCAAATTGGAATTATTGTGGTGGCGGACGATCCGGGCACAATAAATGCTCAGGGCCGGAAAGAAAATTATTACGGCGGTAGCGTGTGCGGTCCTGCGTTTGCTGAGATCGCCGAGTTTGCTGTGCGTTACTTGAAGATTGCGCCCGATGGGAATCGGGTCTATGTGATGGGATCAGACGAATGAAATTAAGTGAACTGCTGAAGTCTATTGAGGTGCTGAGTGTCTCGGGCGATGCAAATGTAGAGGTAACCGGAGTGGTCTATGACTCCAGGCAGGTGACGCCGGGCGCTCTTTTTGCGGCGGTTCCCGGCGAGCACGTAGACGGTGCCGACTTCATTTCTGATGCGGTTTCGCGCGGTGCCGTGGCGGTCGTTGCAGAATGCGGATTTGATCCCGGCAGCGGGGTTGCGTTGGTGAAGGTGCGCGAAGGAAGACGCGCCCTGGCCGCGCTGGCCAATGCGTTTTACGGCGATCTTTCAAAACGGCTCTTTACGCTCGGTGTCACCGGAACAAACGGGAAAACCACAACGACCTATATGATTCGCGATATTTTGCGCGCCGGCGGATTTGAGCCCGGGCTGCTGGGCACCGTTGCTTATGAGGTGGGTGCGCGTTCCATCCCTGCCACGCGCACCACGCCGGAAGCGCCGGAAATCCACGCCATGTTTGAACGCATGTGCCAGTATGGATGCGACGCGGCGGTGATGGAGGTTTCCTCGCACGCGATTGCGATGGAACGGGTGCACGGGATCGATTTTAATGTGGCTGTTTTCACAAACCTGACGCAGGACCATCTCGATTTCCACGGCGGAATGGAGGCCTATTTTGAAACCAAGGCCCGGTTTTTTGAGTTTCTGCGTGATCATGGAGAGCGTACGGCCGTAATAAATATTGATGATCTGTGGGGCCGAAAGCTGGCGGAGGAACGCTTAGTTAATTTACCTATGGTGACCTATGGATTTGGAGAAACGGCGCAGGTGCGGGCGACAAAGGTCAAACCTTCGCTTTCCGGCACAGAATTCTACGTTGAAACGCCGTGGGGCAAAGGACCCGTAAGCTTAAAGCTGCTGGGGCGGTTTAATGTGCATAACGCGCTTGCAGCGCTGGCCGCCGGCGGCGTGAGCGGAGTGGATTTCCAAACCATGGTCACTGCAGTTGAAAATGTGACGGCCGTTCCCGGTCGGCTGGAATTGGTGTTCGATCGTCGTAAACGGCGGATTTTTGTCGATTATGCGCACACGGACGATGCGCTGAAAAATGTGCTCACCACGCTGCGCGAAATCTGTAAAGGGCGTCTGATTGTGGTGTTCGGCTGCGGCGGCAATCGCGATCATGGAAAGCGCGAAAAAATGGGTCGCGTGGCCAGCCAACTGGCCGACTATTCCATCATCACTTCCGATAATCCACGCAACGAAGAACCCGCAATGATTGCCGCTCATATCCTTGAAGGGTTTGGCGAAGCGCGTAACTGCGAGGTTGTGCTGGACCGCCGCGAAGCGATTGCGGCGGGTATTGCGATGATGAAGCGCAAAGATGTGCTGCTGGTGGCTGGGAAAGGACATGAAACGTATCAGGAATTTAAGGGCACCGTGGTGCCGTTTGATGACCGTGAAATCGTTCGGGAGATTACCGAATAAATGATCTGCTTTTCTCCAGAAGAGTTGGCGCAGTGGGCCGGTGCCCTCTGGAGCGGTAGGGTGCCGCCGCTGATTCAGGGCGTGAGTCATGACACCCGCACACTGAAGAACGGCGATCTCTATGTGGCTATTCCCGGTGAACGATTTGACGGCCATGATTTTGTGGAGCAGGCCTTTGAAAAGGGCGCGGTCGGAGCTTTGGTGAACGATGATTTTTCCTTGGACGGTTATCCGCTACTGAAAGTGCCGGATACACTGAAAGGACTCCAGGACTTGGCGCGCGGTTATCGCGACACTTGGACAGGAACCGTTGTGGGTATAACCGGCAGCGTGGGAAAAACCACGGTGAAGGAAATGTGTGCGGAGGTGCTTTCACAAAAAGGATTGGTGCATCGAACCGCTGGTAATTTTAATAATCATATTGGTTTACCGCTGAGTATGTTGTCGATGCCGCGCACGGCGGCGTACGGTGTTTTTGAGATAGGGATGAGCCATCCGGGCGAGATTGCGGAGTTGGCTGAAAACCTTCGTCCGAACATAGCGATCATATCCGATATCTGTAACGCGCACCGCGAAAGTTTTGAGTCGCTGGAAGCGATTGCCCGCGAGAAGGCAGCGCTGCTGGCTTCACTTCCTTCCTCCGGGTTGGCCATTCTGGATCGCGACAGCGAATGGTTTGAGTTGATGAGCGATCAAACCTGCGCGCAAACCGTTTCGATTTCGTTCGGTGTTGCGGGCGACTATGTCGGATACAAGGTTGGCGATTCTGTTTTAGAGGTGAACGGCTTTGAATATACCATGCCGCTGCCGGGCGATCATATTATGCGCAATGCGCTGCGGGCCATCGCCCTTGGATTGGAGCTGGGAGAGGAACCGTCGGCCATTGCCGCAGGGCTTTGCCGGTTTAAAAATCCTCCGATGCGCTGGCAGGAGCATAAAATTAACGGCGTGCACTTTGTAAATGATGCTTACAACGCCAATCCACTCTCCATGCGCGCGGGGCTTCAGACGTTTGCCGAGCTCAAAGGCGCTGGAAAAAAATGGGCGGTACTCGGCGGTATGCGCGAACTGGGCGAGTCGGAAGCAGCAGAGCATGCCGCGCTGGGTCGGTTTGTTGACGAGTTAAATTTTGATGGCGTCGTTGCAGTGGGTGCGCTCGCCGCGCAGATTCAATGTTCGCGGACGGAGCGGATCTATTATTGTGCCGAAGCGGCGGAGGCCGCGCAGATATTGAAGAATAACCTGCGAACCGACGACTGCGTGCTGCTGAAGGCCTCACGCGGCGAGCGGCTGGAACGGGTGCTCGAATGTTTTAAGGAGATATAGCGAAATGCTTTACTATTTGTCGTTATTGCAGAACCACATGTCGGAACTGCGCCTTTTTCAGTATATCACCTTCCGTACACTGGGTGCGGCATCGACGGCGTTTCTCATTTCGCTGCTCCTCGGCCCGTGGCTGATTCGCCGCCTTCGCATTATTAATTTTGGCGATTTAGTGGAAGACAAACGTGTGGGTGCACTGGATAAGAAAAAAAAGGTGGGAACGCCAACGATGGGCGGGCTGCTGATTATTTCCTCCTCCGTCGGCTCCACGCTGATTTGGGCGATCCCGACGAACATGTATGTGTTGATCGTACTCGGAACCTTTGTGCTGATGGGCATGATCGGATTTGCGGACGATCTGCTGAAGATCAAACGACGTAACGGACTGAGTGTGAAAATGAAGTTTCTCTTTCAACTGGTCTGGACCATCGTCGTCTTCGCTGTGCTTTGGTGTGTTCCGGAAACCCGGGAACGCGTAACCGATTTTATGATTCCATTTTTTAAATATCCGCTCTTCCAGATGGCGATGATCCCGGCGTTTATTTTTATGTTTATGGTGCTGGTCGGCGCATCGAATGCCGTAAATTTGACCGACGGCCTCGACGGCTTGGCGATCGGCTGCTCCAACTCCGTGCTGGGTGCTTATCTGGTGCTGACCTATGTGGCCGGTCATATCAAATTTGCAGAATATCTTCAGGTGCCGTATGTCAGCGACTGCGGCGAACTGACCGTTTTCTGCGGTGCGCTGCTGGGGGCCGGGCTCGGTTTCCTTTGGTATAACTGCCACCCCGCAAAAATTTTTATGGGCGACACCGGCAGTCTTGCGCTGGGCGGAGCGATTGCCATGCTGTCGATTCTGATCAAGCAGGAACTGCTGTTAATTATCGTCGGCGGTGTGTTTGTGATTGAGGCTGCGAGCGTGGTGATTCAGAGCGGTTATTTTAAATATACCCGCAAACGATTCGGAGAGGGGCGTCGCGTGTTTAAATGTGCGCCCCTGCACCATCATTTTGAGTTTGTTGAAAAGGAACGGGCGATGGACGAAAACCGTCTTCCGGAACTGGTTGAAACGGTCATTGTGAACCGCTTCTGGATCCTCTCCATTATCTTCGCCATCATCGGCATTGCCACCCTAAAGATCCGTTAATGAATGAATATCACAATGCTTTAATACTCGGTTATGGCCGCAGTGGTCAGGCGGCGGAGCGTCTGCTGCGTTCCGAAGGTTGTTCCACAACGGTGGTTGCGAAGGAGCAGACGGATGATGCCGCGCTGGCGGAACTTCTTCGGGAACCGTCGTTCGATCTCTGTATTGTCAGCCCTGGATTCAGCGTGGAACATCTGTGGGTTCGCGCGATTCGCGACGCCGGAATTCCTCTACTTTCAGAGCTGGAGTTGGGCTGGTCGCGGCATCGCGGGAAAACGGTGGCGGTGACGGGGTCGAACGGCAAGAGCACAGCGGTTAAATGGATTTGTGAATCTCTTTGCGCCGCCGGCTTGCAAGCGGAAATCGGCGGAAACTATGGGGTTCCTGCCTGCGAAGTGGTGATAAAACATCCAGATCTGGAGTGGCTGGTGCTGGAGGTGAGTTCGTTCCAGTTGGAAACCGTTGATTTGTTTCAGCCTGATATTGCGGTGGTGCTCAATGTGCTGCCCAATCATCTGGACCGCCACGGAACGATGGAAACCTATTGGCAGACAAAGGCGCGGATTTTTGGTCAATCACCCCGATCTGATGCTGTTTGCATGGTCCCGCACGACTGGCGGGATCGATTCCGCACGGTTTCCGGCGGCGGAGCATGGGTTACCTTTGGGGCTTCGGACGCCGCAGACTATTCATTTCACGAAGGCCGGATTATATTTAAAGGAAGTCCGGTGGTGGATTTGAGTGGAACACAGTTTGATAATCCGGTTTTAGGAAGCTGCACCGGTGCGGCGGTTACTGCGGTTGCTGCCGCCGTTGGGTTTGATTTCGAAGTTGTGGAACGGGTTGCGCATCAGTTTATTGCGTTGCCGCATCGAATGCAGGTGCTGGGGGTTATTGATGAGGTTAAATACGTCAATGATTCAAAGGCAACCAATCTTTCGGCGTTGGCAGCGGCTGTGCAGGGATGCCGTTTTCCGGTTCATCTGATTGCCGGCGGATTGGCCAAAGAGACAGACTTCACTTTCGTGAAAGATATTCTGGTCGAACGGGCAAAGAAGATATACCTTGTGGGCCGAGCATCCCAATCGATGTATTCCGCGTGGAATCAAATTTGTGACTGCGCGGAGTGCGGAACGCTTGAAGCGGCGTTTCAGGAGGCACGAAATCAGGCGAAGCCGGGGGAAGTTGTTCTGTTATCTCCCGGATGCGCCAGTTTCGACCAGTTCCGCAGTTTCGAAGAACGCGGTGATCTGTTTGCCGACTTGTTCCGTCGGGCAGGTGAGGCAGAGCGGAGTACATTCAGGGATTCGGTTGGTTTCGGGCATAGTAAAAAAGGAGTTTGATGATGAAAAAGAATATTGCAGTCATTGGGGCGCACGTTGCTGTATTGGGCGCGGTTTCCCTTCTTTCGGGGTGCTTCACCTCTAATCCTGACAGTGGGCTGATTGGTGCCGCTGCGCGTACCAGAGGTCCGATCAAACATGTTCACCCCGGAAAAGATTCACAGCCGGATGTATATAAGACGGTTGATTATGAAGTTGGAGACTTGGATCCGTGGCGTTCCGATGATGGACAAGATCTCATTTCAACTGAAGATCTCACCACGAGTTACAATCCTCCTCCTGCAGGGGATGACAACCAGCCTTCAGTTGAGTATGACACGTACATCGTTCAGCCGGGAGATATTCTTTCGCGCGTGGCAGCCAAATTTGATACAAGAACCTCAACGCTGGTGGAGCTGAACAATCTTCCGAATGCGGATGTCATCTATGTGGGTCAGGAACTGAAGGTTCCGGTCGGAAGCCACAGTTCTGGCGGCGGATTAACGACGACTTCAAATACCTCCTCCAGAAACGAAACGGTTCAAAAGGGTGATGTTTATGTCATTCAGCCGGGCGATACACTTTCCGAGATTGCCGTGCGTGCAGGCGTGAGTATTGATGACCTGCGTCAGCTCAATAATATCAGCGGCGATATGATTCGGGCCGGCGATAAGCTGAACATTCCTAAAGGGGGAAACGTTCCTTCAGGCGGTTCCTCCTCGGCCCAATCCACGAATACGAGTGTGGAAACATCGACAGGTTCTAATACGAGCACCGGAAGCGAGAACATTATCACCGGCGGAAGTGGTGCTTCCGAAAATGATAATTTTGCAGGATATCGCATGGAAACAACTCAGTTTTATCCGACCGATACGCTGGATAGACTGGCTGACTATTACGGAGCCAAAAAAGAGGATATCCTTAAAGCAAACCATCTGTCGGATGAGTCGCAGATTACTAGAGGGATGAGACTGCTTATTCCTGTTAAGGATTAATTTCGGGAGTCAAAGTATCAATGCGGAAAGCCATATCGCTGTTTATCGCTGTAGTGTTGATACTCGTCACGCTTGGCATACTGATTCTATCGAGTGCGAGCTCCACAAAAAGTGAGGGGGCCTCGTACTATTGGATGCGTCAGCTCATGTGGCTGGCGTTTGCCTTTGTAGCCGCAGCGATTGCCGCACGATTGGACTATCGGTTCTATCGCCGTCTGGCGGTTCCCCTAGCCTGTGTATCGTTGGCGCTCCTAGTGGTGGTGCGTCTTTTCTTTGACCCCATCAACGGAAGTCACCGCTGGATTAAGGTGGCCGGTTTCACCTTTCAGCCCTCTGAGCTGGCCAAGATCGCCGTCATTTTGCTGTTTGCCTGGTGGTTGGCGAGATATCAGCGGCGGCTGAAGGAGTTTATATACGGGATACTGGTTCCGTTTTCTATGCTGGCCCTCTTTGCGGGTGCAATTATTGTGGAGCCGGATTACGGCACCACGCTGCTGATCTCATCGGTAGCGGTCTGCATGATGTACTTGAGCGGCGTAAGCATGATGCCGCTTTTTTCGGCGGGGCTGTTGGGCGTTGGCGGAATTGCGCTCTTAATTCGGATGAACGAAGAACGGATGGGGCGCATTATGGGATTTCTGAATCCGCAATTGCATGAGCAGGATGAGGCTTGGCAGTTAACCAACGCGCTTCGCGCTTTTGCAAATGGCGGGCAGGACGGCTGGTGGCGCGGCCAGGGGTTCGGCAACAGTCTGCAGAAATATCACTACCTGCCCGAAGCACACACCGACTTTATTTTTCCAATCCTCGGCGAGGAACTGGGATTGGTGGCCGCTTGGGTGGTCGTTCTATTGTTTCTGACGTTGTTTATCTTGGGTATCGTGATTGCATTGCGGGCCCATGACGATTTCGGTCGCTTTATGGCGTTTGGGATTACGTTGATGATTTCGCTGCAGGCGCTGATCAACTTTGCGGTGGTCACCGGCTGTGTTCCGACGAAAGGACTCGCGCTGCCGTTTATCAGCTATGGAGGCTCCAGTCTGCTCATTTCGGGCGGCATGATCGGGATTATGGTTAATATTGCGCATGTCAGTACAAAGGAGCCTCCCCGGTCGGAGCGAAATATATTCAAGGACCGAACCCGTAAGGTTTAGTAGAGTTTCAGGAGAGTTTGAATGGCGGATCAATATGAGCTGTTAGACAGCGGGAACGGAAAAAAGCTGGAGCGCTTCGGCGATGTTGTGCTGGAGCGTCCGTGTGCGCAGGCGGTATGGAATCCGCGTTTTCCTGAACGTTGGCGCTCTGCCGATGCGCAGTTTGATCGCAGCAATGGGTTAAATTGGAGCGGACGGGATCAGCTCGACGATGCGTGGCACGTGGAGATCGGCGGCGTGGTGATGAAGCTCTCCGCGACCGATTTCGGCCACCTCGGTGTATTTCCTGAAACGCGTACGCTGTGGAACTGGATCCGCGAAACGCTGACGGTGCAGGGAAAAAAGAAAAACCGCCCGCTGAGTTTTCTGAATCTGTTCGCCTATTCCGGCGGAGCAACGCTGGCGGGTGCGCAGGCGGGGGCGTCCTGCTGCCACCTTGATGCATCGAAGGGAATGGTCGATTGGGCACGCGAAAACGCGCGGCTGAATCAACTGCAGGATGCGCCGATTCGCTGGATTGTGGACGATGTCATTAAGTTTCTGCGCAGGGAGGTGCGGCGAAACAACTGCTACGACGCTATCCTGTTGGATCCTCCGTCGTTTGGTCGTGGTAAAAAGGGCGAGCTCTATAAGATTGAGGAGCAGTTGGTGGAAACCTTGAATCTGGTTCATCAGGTGCTCAACGAAGATCCGGCCTTTGTTTTGCTGACTTCACACACGCCCGGTTTTTCGCCGATCGTTCTGCGTAATCTGCTGGAGCAGTATCACGACATCGGACGTTTTGAGTGCGGCGAAATGCTGCTCACCGGCGCGGAGGATGTCATGGAACTGCCGAACGGAAACTGGGCCCGCTGGATCAATGAATAAAACTGGGTCCACAGATTGCGTAGATTTTCACAGATTGAAATCCTGATTATCTGAGAAATCTGTGGATAAAATAATGTTTTGCTAATGAGCGCATTAAACTACATCGCTGAAGAGCTGGAGCCGCTGATTCTTTTTGCGGACAATCATCTGCTGGCGGTAAACAAACCCGCAGGAATGCTTTGTCAAGACAGCGGCACGGGGAAACGCAATCTTGAAGACTGGGCGCGTGAATGGGTGCGCGTGGATAAAGGTAAGCCGGGCAGTGTCTTCCTCAATGCCGTGCACCGGATAGATCGGTCCGTCAGCGGTGTCGTGCTCTTTGCCCGAACCAGCAAGGCGCTCGCGCGGCTGAATGAAGATATCCGCAAACGCGCCTGCCGGAAGATTTATTACGCGCTCGTTGAAGGTACTCCGCCGAAACCCAGCGATCAGCTCAACCATTGGCTGACGCATGAACACCATCGGGCAGAAATCTCTCGCGAAGGAGCCGTCGGTGCGCAGCGCGCTGTGCTCAGCTATAAGCTGCTGAAAAAGACAGATCGTTTTTCGCTGCTGGAAGTGGATTTAGAAACCGGGCGCTACCATCAGATTCGCGCACAGCTTTCAGCCATCGGCTGTCCCATTGCGGGCGACGAAAAATATGGGGCCTCTGTTGCCAATCAAGAGATTGCGCTGCACCATCGCCGATTGGAGCTACAGCATCCCACGCGTAAGGAACTGCTCCAGATTGAAGCGCCATATCCCGCCGACTCTCCATGGTGGAGCGGGGTTTAGCCCAATTTCCGCGGCCTAAAATGTAGTGTATTGCGCCGCAGATGATTACATCGATGCAGTCACTACATTTTTGCGCACGCGTTAATTCGATAGGTGTGCCGAGGGATGGGCAAAGCGGTCCAGTCGA